>NZ_JBIARC010000005.1:0-278962 GCF_042889625.1 Streptomyces sp. NPDC002573
CATCGTTCGCTGGAGCGACGGGCACGTCAGCTTGTTCACCGGCGTGGACGCCAAGGGTCTGCACGACGAAGTCCCGCTCGTGCCGGTGGGCTGACTGGCGGAGGATGGGAGTTGAGTCGTCTGTTTCGACGGAAACCGGAGTGACCCGAGAACACGTAGCGTCATGATGGCGAAGCTACCCGTACATGGTGGATACCCAAGCAAGAAGACCCTGGCTCTCCAGATCGAGCACAACCGCTCCGCGCGCGGTCTGCAGGGCATGATCTTCACGCGGAACGACCGGGCCGGCGAGGGCAAGTTGTCCTCACGGCTCGGCCTGGTCACGGACGCGGAGGAGGTCGCCGAGGGGCAGGACCTCTACGCCTATCTGGTCGACCATCTCTCGCAGGGCGGCCGCGCCGACTACGTGATCGCGGACGAGGCCCAGTTCCTGGCGCCGGAACAGATAGACCAGCTGGCCCGTGCGGTCGACGATCTCGGCCTCGACGTCTACGCCTTCGGCATCACCACCGACTTCCGCAGCAAGCTCTTCCCCGGCTCACAGCGCCTCGTGGAGCTGGCCGACCGGGTCGAGGTCCTCCAGGTGGAGGCCCTGTGCTGGTGCGGCGCCCGCGCCACCCACAATGCCCGCACGATCGGGGGCGCGATGGTGGTCGAGGGCGCCCAGGTGGTCGTGGGCGACGTCAACCAGTCCGCGGACGAGGTCGGCTACGAGGTGCTGTGCCGCCGCCACCACCGACGCCGTATGACGGCGGCCACGGCCCGCGCCGCCGCCCTCTCCCCGGACGTCCTGCCGGTGTCGTCCACCTGACGAACCGAGGAATCACCCGATCGGCCGGTCGAGCCGGCTGACCACCGCGAACACCGCGCCCTCCGGATCCGCGACGGTGGCCGCAGGGCCGACGGCCGTGACGTCCCCGGAGCGCACCACACGCCCGCCCAGTGCGGCGACCCGCTCGGCCGCCCGGTCGACGTCCTCGACCTGGAAGTACGTCAGCCAGTGCGGGCCGCGGTCCCGGGGCAGGGCGGGGCATGCCCCATGGATGCCGGCGACCGGACGCCCGTCGATACGCAGGACGACGTCGTCGGGGTCGTCGTCCACGACCGGCTCCCGCCCGGCTGCGAAGACGGTCCGGTAGAACTTGGCGACGCCCGCGGCGTCGTAGGTGAACAGCTCGTTCCATGCGGGGGTGCCGGGGACGCCCGTCAGGCCCCTGCCGAGGTGTTCGGCCGCCTGCCAGACGCCGAACACCGCGCCCATCGGATCGGAGACGATCGCGAGCCGTCCGGCCTCGTCGGCGTCCAGCGGACCGACCGCGACCGTGCCGCCGCAGCTGCGGACCGACTCGGCGGTCGCGTCCACGTCGTCCGAGGCGAAGTACGGCGTCCAGGCGGCCGGCAGCTGACCGTCCGGCGGCAGCAGACCGATACCGGCCACCTCTTGTTCGTTCAGCACGGCCCGCACATACCGTCCCAGCGGCCGGGGGCCCGGCCGGAACTCCCAGCCGAACAGTGCCCCGTAGAACTCCTGGGTGGCGGCCATCCCGTGCACCATCAGACTCGCCCAGCAAGGGGTGCCGGGCGGATGCCACGCATGCGTAGTGCCGTTCGGCCCCCGCGCTTCGGTCATGGTCACTCTCTTCTCGGCCATTGGTGGTGGCCGCTCGGCTTCCACCGCGTGCGCATGTGCCGCGCACGCGCAGGTGCACGCCCCGTGCCGATGCTCGCACCACGGCGTGTGTCCTGCGCTGCGGCCGCGCCGGGGTGTGGCGTCCGCGAGCCGTGGGCCTGGCCGTCCCCGCGGATGGCGGGCACGGCCGATCGGGAGTACGGGGTGTGCCCGATTCCGTACGAACGGTGATCGGGACCGTCCGGCGGAGCAGAGTAGCCGGAGACGGGCGAGGCGGCCACCCCGTGCGCAAGGATGGGGCCATGAAGGCCATCATCTCCGCATCCGAACTCGCGACCGACCTGGCGGGGCCGCGTCCGCCGACGCTCCTGGACATCCGCTGGCAGCTCAGCACCGCGGCCGGTCCCCGCTTCGACGGCCGCGCCGCCCATGCGGCCGGGCACATTCCGGGTGCCGTCTTCGTGGACCTGGACGCCGACCTCGCGGGCCCGCCCGGTCCCGCGGGCCGTCATCCGCTGCCCGACATGGATCACTTCGGTGCCGCGATGCGGGCCGCGGGCGTCTCCTCCGACCGGCCGGTCGTCGTGTACGACGACGGACCGGGCTGGGCCGCCGCGCGCGCGTGGTGGATGCTGCGCTGGACGGGTCACCCGGACGTGCGGGTGCTCGACGGCGGACTGGGCACCTGGGAGGGGCCGTTGGCCACCGGCGTCGAGGAGACCACCCTCGGCGACTTCCGGCCCGCGCCGGGTGCCGTACGGCTGCTCGACGCCGACGGCGCCGCGGCGCTCGCCCGTACGGGCCTGCTGCTGGACGCGCGGGCCGGTGAGCGCTACCGGGGCGAGGTCGAGCCGATCGACCGCGTGGGCGGCCACATCCCGGGCGCGGTGTCCGCGCCGACGACGGAGAACCTGACGGAGACCGGGCACTTCCGGTCCGCCGCCGAACTCGCCGAACGCTTCAAGGCGCTCGGCGTGACGGAGGGCGGCGAGGTCGGCGTGTACTGCGGTTCGGGAGTCTCAGCGGCCCAGCAGGTCCTGGCGCTCACGCTCGCGGGGATCCCCGCCGCGCTGTATGTGGGCTCGTGGTCGGAGTGGTCGTCGGACGGAAGCCGGCCGGTGGCGGTGGGATCCGACCCGCAGTGAACGCCCGTTGCCCGGCCTGACCGCCTCAGGGTGACCACATGGGTGCGGGGCCCACGCGATCGCGCGGGCCCCGCACCCATGTCCCGACTGTTCCTGTGCGCGTACGCCTACGCCTACTCCTGCTTCTTGCGGCGCGTTCCGAACACGATCTCGTCCCAGCTGGGGACGGCCGCCCGACGACCCGGACGGACGCCGTCCGCCTCGGCCTGACGGTCCGTCGCACCGATGAGGCGATCGCGGTGGCTGGCGACCGTGCGCGGCATCAGCACGTCCGCGTACGCCGAACCGGCCGAGGCCGCGGGCGCCGGGGGCTCCTCCGCCGCGGGCTCCTCGACGGGCTCCTCCTCCTGAGGTTCCGCGGGCCGCTCGGGCACGACCATGTCACCGCGGAAGCTCGGCACCGCCTCCAGGAGGCTGGTGAGCGAGTCCCGTTCACTCGTGCTCTCCTCGGCGGGCTCGGGCGCCTGCGCGGGGAGGACCGGCCGGTCCGCCGGGCGGTCCAGGGCGCGGTCGAGCCGGCCTTCGCGCGGCAGACGCGCGATCCGCGGTACGAACGGGTAGCTCGGCTCGGGCGCCGCCAGGTCGTCGGACTCGCCGATCAGCGAACGGGCCTCGTCGTCGACGGCCTGGACGAGTCGCCTGGGCGGGTCGTACGTCCAGCTCGCCGAGTGCATCTCGCCCGCGACCCGGTAGACGAGCAGGACCTCCCAGGTGCCGTCGTCGCGGCGCCAGGAGTCCCACTGGACGGTGTCCTTCTCGGCACCGCGCAGCAACAGCCGTTCCTGGACGGCCTCGCCGAGCTGGGGGCCGGCGTTCTCCCCGGGCCTGCGCACGGGCGTCTTGCGGGCGCGCTCGGCCATGAAGGCGCGCTCGGCGAGGACCGGGCCCTCGAAGCGGCGCACGCGGTCGACCGGAATCCCGGCGAGCTGTGCGACCTCTTCGGCGGACGCGCCGGCCCGTATCCGGGCCTGGATGTCGCGGGGGCGGAGGTGGCTCTCCACCTCGATCTCGATCTGGCCGAGGCGGGGACGGTCGCCGCGCACGGCGGCGCGGAGCCGTTCGTCGATCGGAAGCGTGTACTCCGTGCTGTCCGCAGCCTTCAGCACCAGCCGTGTGCCGTCATTGGAGACGGCCACGACACGCAGTTCGGGCATGGGGACCTCCCGGGTGGTGCCTGCCGACGTCACGTGCGTCGCTGCTTCCGCTAGTCGAGTGTGGCCTGCCCGGGTGCAGCCTGCCACAACCTTGCCGAGTTGCCCGGCGTGTCGGGCATGGGCCCTGGGCCGCCGTTATGGCACGGTTACCTATTCGCAACGCTAAGTGACCAACTCCGTCACCCTGTGCAACTAGCCCCCTCCCGGCGGTCCAGTAAGGCCCCGGACGCCCTGGCGGGAGACCGGACCCAGGGCTCGCAACAGTACTCCATTCGGGCCACCTGCGTGGATCGGCGCGCCGCCCAACTTCTGGCAAGCTGCGCGAGTTGGCCGTCCGATGAGCCGTTTTCGTGTCCCTCAAACGTGGCGCACCTCACCCAACCGCCCGAAACGGAACCAATGGTGGGAGCCGTGCGTCCGCCCTCTCGTGCGGGCGGACGATCTTCCACGGGCGACCGGGTGCGACCTGAGTCTCCGTTACGCGCCCAGTACCCGCCGGAGGTAGTCGTTCCCGAAGCGCCGGTCCGGGTCGAGCCGGTCCCGTACGGCCGTGAACTCGCCGAAACGCGGATAGGCCCCGGCGAGGTACTCCGCGTCACGCGTGTGGACCTTGCCCCAGTGCGGTCGCCCCTCGTGTGCCGTGAAGATCCGTTCGGCGGCGGTGAAGTATGCCTGATATGGCGTACCGCGGAACATGTGTACGGCGATGTACGCACTGTCCCGTCCGGACGCCGTGGACAGGGGGATGTCGTCGGCCGGGGCGGTGCGGACCTCGACCGGGAAGCTGACGCGCAGGTTCGACCGGTCGACCATGGCCTTCAGTTCGAGCAGCGTGTCCACGAGGGCCGCGCGCGGGACGGCGTACTCCATCTCCACGAACCGCACCCGCCGCGGCGAGGTGAAGACCTTGTAGGGGATGTCGGTGTAGGTGCGCGCCGACAGGGCGCGGCTGGAGATCCGGGCGATCGCCGGGATGGTGGCGGGAACGGCGCGGCCGACCAGGTTGGCCGCGTGGAAGACGCCGTTGGATAGGAACTCGTCCTCGAACCAGCCGTTCAGCTGCCCGACCGGCTTCTCGGGGCCGGCGCTGCGGTTGTTGCGCTTGGTGTTGGTGTTCCCGGTGTGCGGGAACCAGTAGAACTCGAAGTGCTCGTTCTCGGCCCACAGTTCGTCGAACTCGGTGAGGACCCTCTCCAGGGGCATCGGCTCCTCGCGGGCCGTGAGCAGGAAGACCGGCTCCACCGCGAAGGTGATCGCGGTGATGATCCCCAGGGCGCCGATGCCGATGCGGGCCGCCGCGAAGACCTCCGGGTTCTCCTTCTCGGAGCAGGTGAGCACCGAGCCGTCCGCCGTGACCAGTTCAAGTCCCCTGATCTGCGCGGCGATCGAGCCGGACTCGCGGCCGGTGCCGTGCGTGCCGGTGCTGGTGGCGCCGGAGACGGTCTGCTCCATGATGTCGCCCATGTTCGTGAGCGACAGTCCTTCGCGCGCGAGCGCCGCGTTGAGTCGCTTGAGCGGGGTGCCCGCCTCGACGGTGACCGTGCCGGCCGCTCGGTCGATCCCGCGTATGCCCGTCAGCAGTTGAGGACGTATCAGCACCCCGTCGGTGGCCGCGGCGGCCGTGAAGGAGTGCCCGGTGCCGACGGCCTTCATCGTGAGGCCGTCCTCGGCCGTCCTGCGCACGGCGTCGGAGAGTTCCTCGACCGAGGCGGGGGTGATCTCCCGCAGGGGCCGGGCGGTGACGTTCCCCGCCCAGTTACGCCACGTGCCGCTCTTCCCGCTCACTGTGGTGCTCATGGGACCCTCCCCGCTGCGGAACCGGCCTGCTGAGCCGGCGGTACCCGAGGAAACCGACCGCGACCGCGACGGCCCCGGACACGGCCGGAACCCCGTACCCGGTCCTCGCGCCGGCCGCGTCGATCACCCAGCCGGCCATGGAGGAACCGATCGCGACCCCGACCGCGAGCCCGGTGGACACCCAGGTCATTCCCTCGGTCAGATACGCGCGTGGTACGTGCCGTTCGATGAGGGCCATCGTCGTGATCATGGTGGGTGCGATGGTCAGGCCCGCAACGAACAACGCCACGGCCAGAAACGGCAAGTTTCCGACCAGTAGGAGGGGGATCATACTCACGGCCATGGCACATATGCCCAGTAGCCATCTGCGTTCCGGGGCGCCCGTGAAGCGCAGCAGCCCGAAGACCAGGCCGGCGGCGCAGGAGCCCGCCGCGTAGAGCGCCAGGACGACGCTGGCGGCCGCCTTGTGGCCCTGCTCGTCGGCGAAGGCGACGGTCACCACGTCGACCGCGCCGAAGATCGTTCCCGTGGCCACGAACGTGGCGACCAGGACCTGGAGTCCCGGTGAGCGCAGCGCGGTGCCCCCGGTGTGGTCGTCGCGCGGGTGCGGCTCGGGTTCGGTGGCGCGCTGCGCTGTGAGCCAGAGGACGCCGGTCGCGAGGAAGCATGCCGCCAGCAGGGGCCCGGCCTCCGGGAACCAACTGGTGGACAGACCGATGGAGATGATCGGTCCGAAGATGAAGCACACCTCGTCGACCACCGACTCGAAGGAGTACGCGGTGTGCAGGTGCGGGGTGCCCCGGTACACGGCCGCCCAGCGGGCCCTGACCATCGCGCCGAGACTGGGCACCGCGCCGATGCCCGCGGCGCATCCGAAGAGCACCCAGTCCGGCCAGGCGAGGTGGGCGGCCAGGAGCAGTCCCGTGGCCGCGGTCAGCGCGACGAGCGTCGCCGGGCGCAGCACCCGGCGTTGACCGTACCGGTCGACCAGGCGCGAGATCTGGGGGCCGACGACGGCGGCGGACAGCGCGATGGTGGCCGAGAGGCCGCCCGCGAGCCGATAGCGTCCGGTGAGCTGGGAGACCATCGTGACCACGCCGATGCCCATCATCGACAGCGGCATCCGGCCGAGGAAACCGGCGGCGGAGAAGCCCTTGGAGCCGGGGGCGGCGAACAGGGCGCGGTAGGGGCTTGGCACGGAGTCTCCGATGCGTCCGGTAAGGCGTGAAAAGGAGGCATGTACCTTACGCGTTAGGCAACCCTAACGTATTCGCCATGCGGTGTCCGCACCAGTGTTCGGACATGGCTGAGCGGTGTGACCGCGGGGCGGGCGTCATGCGTACGGGCGGGTGGCGCAAGCGCTGTCGGTGGTGAGTGGCAGGATCGTAGACATGCCCGATGCACTGGATGCCAGCCCGTACGACGCCCTGTTGCTCCTCTCGTTCGGCGGCCCGGAGGGCCCGGACGACGTGGTCCCGTTCCTGGAGAACGTGACGCGGGGCCGAGGCATCCCCAAGGAGCGCCTGAAGGAGGTGGGGCAGCACTACTTCCTCTTCGGCGGGATCAGCCCCATCAACGGCCAGAACCGCGCCCTCCTGGACGCCCTTCGCAAGGACTTCGCCGGCCACGGCCTCGACCTGCCCGTCTACTGGGGCAACCGCAACTGGGCGCCCTATGTGACCGACACCCTGCGCGAGATGGTCACGGACGGTCACCGCCGCATCCTGGTCCTCGCCACCAGCGCCTACGCCTCGTACTCGGGCTGCCGCCAGTACCGCGAGGACCTCGCCGGAGCCCTGGCCGCGCTGGAGGCCGAAGGGCTGGAGCTGCCGGAGATCGACAAGCTGCGGCACTACTTCAACCACCCGGGCTTCGTGGAGCCGATGATCGAGGGTGTCCTGGCGTCCCTGGCCGACCTCCCCGAGGACGTCCGGGCCGGCGCCCACATCGCCTTCACCACCCACTCCATCCCGACCACGGCGGCCGACACCTCCGGCCCGGCCGAGGGGCACGGGGACGGCGGGGCCTATGTGAGCCAGCACCTGGACGTGGCGCGGTTGATCGCCGACGCCGTGCGCGAGCGGACGGGTGTGGACCGCCCCTGGCGGCTCGTCTACCAGTCGCGCTCGGGCGCGCCGCAGATCCCCTGGCTGGAGCCGGACATCTGCGACCACCTGGAGGAGCTGCACGGCGCCGGGGTCCCGGCCGTCGTGATGGCGCCGATCGGGTTCGTCTCGGACCACATGGAGGTCCTGTACGACCTGGACACGGAGGCCGAGGCGAAGGCCGGGGAGCTGGGCCTGCCGGTGCGCCGCTCGGCCACCGTCGGGGCCGACCCGCGGTTCGCCGCCGCCGTCCGCGACCTGGTCGTCGAGCGCGCCGCCACCGAGCGCGGGCAGCAGGTGACCCCGTGCGCCCTCGGGGCGCTGGGCCCGAGCCACAACCTCTGTCCGGTGGGCTGCTGCCCGGCCCGCACTCCCAAGCCCGCCGCCGCGGGCGCCGACAGCCCGTACGTGTGAGGAGCACCGTGACCGACCAGGCAGAGCCGTCCGAACGGCTGAAGGCCGAACTGCTGGACCTCGCGCTGGAGGCGGCGACCCGGGCGGGGACCTTCCTGCGCGAGGGGCGCCCCGACGACCTCGGGGTGGCCGCCACCAAGTCCAGCGCCATCGATGTCGTCACCGAGATGGACATCGCCGCCGAGAAGCTGATCACCGGGCTGCTCAGCGACCGCAGGCCCGACGACGGCCTGCTCGGTGAGGAGGGGGCCAGCGTCGAGAGCCGTAGCGGCGTCGAATGGGTGATCGACCCGATCGACGGCACGGTGAACTACCTCTACGGGCTGCCGAGCTGGGCCATCTCCATCGCGGCCCGCAAGGACGGGGAGACCCTCGTCGGAGTGGTCCACGCCCCCATGCGCGAGGAGATGTTCCGGGCGGTCCTGGGCGGGGGCGCGTTCCTGAACGACCGCCCCGCGCACGTGCGCCCCGCGCCCGAACTGGGGCTCGCCCTGGTGGGCACCGGCTTCGGCTATCTCGCCGAGCGCAAGGCCCAGCAGGCCGAGGTGGTGCGGCGGCTGATCCCGGAGGTGCGGGACATCCGCCGGGGCGGCTCCGCCGCGATCGACCTGTGCGACGTGGCGGCGGGACGCCTGGACGCCTACTACGAACGAGGGCTGAACCCCTGGGACTACGCGGCGGGCGACCTGATCGCCCGGGAGGCGGGCGCCCTGACCGGCGGCCGCGCCGGGGAGCCGATCTCCCCGGCCCTGACGATCGCGGCCCCGCCGGGCCTCTTCGAAAGCCTTCGGGCCAGGCTGGACGACCTGGGGGCGTGGCACGACTGACCGAAACCGCCCTCCGGCCCGTTCGGCCGGAGGGGTGAGTGTGCGCGACGGCGCCACGGGCCCCACGCCCCGGCGCCGTACGTGAGGCGGGGCCCCGGCCTGGATCTGCCGGGGCCCCGCTTCGAGCGAGCTGATCAGACGCGCGTCGCGCCGACTTCCACACCGTGCTCGGCGGCAAGGCGGTGCAGGTCGTCGAGCTCCGACTGTTCGACGTCCGCAAGGAAGTCGTCGCCGGTTTCACGGGCACGCGTCAGGTCGGACTCGGTCGCCCGTATGCGCTGCAGAAGTCCTGCGGTGAATGCGTCCATGCTGCGCCCCCTCGTCCTGGGTCGTGGGTCGGTGGCACGGGGGTGTGCCATTGGGAAGGGACGATCACGTCTTCTGGGTGCCCAGCGCTGCCCTGGCTGGGCGGCGACGGTGCCGGACACCCACGCCCGCTCTGCGGAAGCGGTGAGCAGCCGACCACATGTGGTGTGTCACATGCAGAGCGTGATCGTGGGGTGTAAAGCCGTCCTCCCCCGACGTTCTCCGTCGGAAACCTCAACCACCCGAGAAAATTTCGCATTCCCTCGCGCCGCGATCGTCGTCCTGGGCCCCACTCACCCGCCTTACAGCCGGTTTACGGCCGAAAAGGGCAGGATGGAGGTCACACCCACGACAGACCCGCCCGCGGGCTGCCCGCTATCCGGGCGCCGCGGGTGGACACAGGAAGGACAAGCGACGTGCGCGTACTCGTCGTCGAGGACGAGCAGCTGCTCGCCGATGCGGTGGCCACCGGACTGCGCCGGGAGGCCATGGCCGTCGACGTCGTGTACGACGGTGCGGCCGCCCTGGAGCGCATCGGCGTCAACGACTACGACGTGGTCGTCCTCGACCGTGACCTTCCGCTGGTGCACGGTGACGACATCTGCCGCAAGATCGTCGAGCTGGGGATGCCCACCCGCGTCCTGATGCTCACCGCTTCGGGCGATGTCAGCGACCGTGTCGAGGGCCTGGAGATCGGCGCGGACGACTATCTGCCCAAGCCGTTCGCGTTCAGCGAGCTGATCGCCCGGGTGCGGGCCCTCGGCCGGCGTACGAGCGTGCCGCTGCCGCCCGTTCTGGAGCGCGCGGGGATCAAGCTCGACCCCAACCGCCGCGAGGTCTTCCGCGAGGGCCGTGAGGTCCAGCTCGCGCCCAAGGAGTTCGCGGTCCTGGAGGTGCTCATGCGCAGCGAGGGCGCCGTCGTCTCGGCCGAGCAGCTCCTGGAGAAGGCCTGGGACGAGAACACGGATCCGTTCACCAACGTCGTGCGCGTGACCGTCATGACCCTGCGCCGCAAGCTCGGCGAGCCCCCGGTCATCGTCACCGTGCCCGGCTCCGGATACCGGATCTGATCACCGTGGCCACGACACCCGCACCACCCACGGCACCGCCCAAGCCCACCTGGGACCCCCGGCGGCCCGAACCCCCGTTCCCCTGGCTGCGCCCGACCATCCGGATAAGGCTCACGCTGCTCTACGGCGGCATGTTCCTGATCGCCGGCATCCTGCTGCTGTCGATCATCTACCTGTTCGCCGCGCACGCGCTGAACGTGGGCAGCGAACTGCCGTTCAAGATCCTCTCGGGGCAGGTCGCTAGCGACTCCTGCAACTTCCCGTCCCGCCCGTCGGCGTCCGAGCTCAACGACGCCATGAACGCCTGCGTGAACGAACAACGCCAGCAGGCCCTGAACAACCTGCTCAGCCGCTCCCTGCTGGCCCTCCTCGGACTCGCGGTGATCGCCTTCGCCTTCGGCTACGCGATGGCGGGCCGGGTGCTGTCGCCGCTCGGGCGGATCACCCGCACGGCCCGTGCGGTGGCCGGCTCGGACCTGTCCCGGCGGATCGAGCTGGACGGCCCGGACGACGAGCTGAAGGAGCTGGCGGACACCTTCGACGACATGCTGGAGCGGCTCCAGCGGGCCTTCACGGCCCAGCAGCGCTTCGTCGGCAACGCCTCCCACGAGCTGCGCACCCCGCTCGCGATCAACCGCACGCTCCTGGAGGTCCATCTTTCGGACCCCGGGGCGCCCGTGGAGCTGCAGCAGCTCGGCAGGACGCTGCTCGCCACCAACGAGCGCAGCGAGCAGCTCGTGGAGGGCCTTCTGCTGCTCGCCCGCAGCGACAACCAGATCGTCGAGCGCAAGCCCGTCGATCTGGCCGAGGTGGCCTCGCAGGCCGTCGACCAGGTGCACGCCGAGGCGGAGGCCAAGGGGGTGGAGATCCGCGGCGACCGTGCTCCCGCGGTCGTCCGGGGCAACGGGGTGCTGCTGGAGCGGATCGCCCTGAACCTCGTCCAGAACGCGGTGCGCTACAACATCCCGGAGGGCGGCTGGGTGGAGGTGACCACCGAGTTGCAGCACGGGCAGGCGGTCCTGGTGGTCACGAACACCGGTCCGATCGTTCCCGCGTACGAGATCGACAATCTGTTTGAGCCGTTCACGCGGCTGCGGACGGAGCGCACGGGCAGCGACAAGGGCGTCGGCCTGGGTCTGTCCATCGCCCGGTCCGTGGCGCGCGCCCACGGCGGTCACATCACCGCCCAGCCCCGTGAAGGAGGTGGCCTCGTGATGCGCGTCACGCTGCCGGTCTGAGATCATGCCCCCGGGCGCTGCGCGCTGTTCGCTTTGAGCGGAATTTTCGGACACGGAATCCGAGAGGCCGGTGTGTGATCGATCACAAGGGCACCTTTCCGGCCATCTACTCTCCGTGAGCCCGCGGCTCCCGTAAAGCCGGGAAAATCCGGGTTTTCCGGGGGCTTGATCACGGGAAGTACACGATGAGGTGGCTTTGAAGTGCAGCCCCGAGACCGTGTACGGTCCGCTTCGCCATCCAACCCGATCACTCTTGAGGAGTCCGGTTGGGTGTCGATTGAGTAACAGACCTTGATGTGAGGCAAAATCTCCGCCTCGAGGCGGGCACAAGTCCGGCCTCTCACGCGTTACGTGCGCTGGAGACACCCGCAGACACCCAGAGGGGGAGAGCGAAATGGCAACGGATTACGACACCCCACGCAAGACCGACGACGACGTGGACTCCGACAGCCTTGAAGAGCTGAAGGCCAGGCGGAACGACAAGTCCGCGTCGGCCGTAGACGTCGACGAGTTCGAGGCCGCGGAAGGCCTGGAGCTCCCGGGCGCCGACCTCTCCAACGAGGAGTTGGCCGTCCGTGTGCTCCCGAAGCAGCAGGACGAGTTCACCTGTATGAGCTGCTTCCTGGTGCACCACCGCAGCCAGCTGGCCCGGGAGAAGAACGGTCAGCCGATCTGTCGCGACTGCGACTGAGGCGGGGTCGGCCGTGAACGGCTCGACCCCACCTTGGAAGCGCCGCTTCCCGCGCCGGGGAGCGGACCTTGAGCCGCTCGGCGGCTCTGACGGCGTGCGTGACGACGAGCGAGGCTCTTCCGTCGAGGGAGTGGAGGGAACAGCCTCGCTCGAACCGGCACACGCCTCTACGGCCCCCCAGGGGCCGGAGGTGCCGGTCGACTTGCCGGCACCCGTCGCGCGCCGCCGTGCGGCCGCTGTCCGGGCCGGCATCGAGGAGGGCGTCCGCAAGGGCGGCAGTAGGGCCAGGGCGGGTCTGGCGTATCTCGCCGACCGGATCATCGACTTGGCCCCTCGGGTCCCCGTACGGGACCTCCAGACCCTCCGCGCACAGTTCCCCGGGCTCGGGCCCGAGGCACTGGCCGACAAGCTCGTGGCGGGCGCCTCGAAGGCGACGGCCACCGTCGGAGCCGGAGTCGGCGCGGCCGCGATGATGCCGGTGCCGCCGGCCATGCCGACCGAACTGGCCGCGGAGATCACCGGGGTCGCGGCGATCGAGCTGAAACTGATCGCCGAACTGCACGAGGTCTACGGCGTACGACCGCAGGGGACCCTCGGACAGCGCAGCACCGCGTATCTGAAGTCCTGGTCCGGCGAACGCGGGATCGAGGTGACCAAGCCGTCGACGATAGACGCGGCTCTGGGCGGCCAGATGAAGCGGGAACTGCGGCAGCAGATCATGAAGCGCGTGGTCCGCAATCTGCCGAACCTGATGCCGTTCATGGTCGGGGCCGCCGTGGGCGCGGTCATGAACCGACGGGACACGCGACGCCTCGCGGCACGGATCCGCAGAGATCTGCGACGCCGGCAGGTGCCCTGGGAGGCACTGCCGCAGCTGCCGCCTCTCGAGGAACCGAAGAATCCCCTGGAGCTCGGCACCTGACCGCCGGGGCCGGTGGGCCGGCGCGTCCCTACGCCTGCGCCCGCGCCGCCTTGAGCGCCGCCGTCAGCCGCTCCGGCTCCCGCGTCGACAGATACAGATACGGCGTCGGGTCGGCCGGGTCCGCGACCTCGACCTTCAGAGCCGTCGGAATGTACGCCCGCAGCAGCATGAAGGCGCGCGTGTCCGCCTTGTACGTGCGCCAGGCGCGCGCCTCCTCCCCGTTCAGTGTCTCCGAGTCGCCGAGCGCCGACAGCGGGATCCGGGCCTCGCCCGCCACGAGCGAGTCCCCCACCACACGGATCCGCACGGAGCCGTAGGAGCTGACCACCACAGCCGAGGCCGCGGTACCGCCGACCAGTCCGCCGAGCAGCGGGAGCGTGCCGAAGGGCAGCAGGACGAGAGCCAGGGCGACACCGACCAGGAGGCACATCAGCCACCAGGAGCGGGGCGCGGTGAGGCGTTCTTCGTACGGCGACGCGGAGGGCTGCATGAGCCCAAGCTTGGCATGGTGTCCGGGAGGCGTTCACGCGCGGGTAAGGTCTGCGGCTGTGAGTGGTACTTCCGCAGCCCTGACGCCCCCTGCCGACGCCGTGGCGCCCGTGCGGCACCCCGCCGCGCCCGCTCCGGGAGAGCTGCTCGGCGCGCACTACGGGCAGTGCTTCGGGTGCGGGGGAGACCAGCCCCATGGACTGCACCTCCAGGCGCGGGCGGGCGAGGGCGTGTCCCTGACCGCCGAGTTCACCGTCCGGCCCGCCCACCAGGGGGCGCCGGGCCTCGCCCACGGCGGGGTGCTCGCCACCGCCCTCGACGAGACCCTCGGCTCACTGAACTGGCTGCTGCGCACCGTCGCGGTGACCGGACGGCTGGAGACCGACTTCGTACGGCCGGTTCCCGTGGGTACCGTGCTGTATCTGGAGGCCGAGGTGACGGCCGTGGCCGGACGGAAGATCTACTCGACGGCCACCGGCCGGGTGGGCGGCCCCGACGGACCCGTCGCCGTCCGCGCCGAGGCCCTCTTCATCGAGGTCAAGGTCGACCACTTCATCGACAACGGCCGCCCGCAGGAGATCAAGGCGGCCATGAACGACCCGGACCAGCTCCGGCGCACACGAGCCTTCGAGGTGAACCCGTGACCCGCGACCCCGTGAACGTGCTGATCCGGCGCGTCGACCCCGACGTACCCCTTCCGGCGTACGCGCACCCCGGTGACGCGGGGGCCGATCTGCGGACCACCGAGAGCTGCGAGCTCGGACCCGGCGAACGGGCCGTATTGCCCACAGGTGTGTCTGTCGCGCTTCCTGAGGGGTACGCGGCCTTCGTGCATCCCCGTTCGGGTCTCGCCGCGCGCTGCGGTGTCGCCCTCGTGAATGCCCCGGGGACGGTTGATGCCGGGTACCGTGGGGAGATCAAGGTGATCGTGGTGAATCTCGACCCGCGCGAGTCCGTGCGGTTCGAGCGCTTCGACCGGATTGCCCAACTGGTCGTCCAGCAGGTCGAGAGGGTCCGCTTCGAGGAGGTCGCGGAGCTTCCCGGCTCAACGCGGGCCGAGGGGGGCTTCGGGTCCACCGGCGGTCATGCCGCCGTGGGCGGGGCAACGGGTGGGAATCGATACGCTTCGGTCGTATCCGACCGGGAAGGACAGTGACGTGTTCGGACGTCGCAACAAGAAGGGTGCCGCCGAGGATGCGGCCGGCGAGGCCGAGCAGGTCGTCGACGGTATCGACACCGAGGCGGAGGAAGAAGAGGTCGAGCGTGAGCGCGTGAGGCTCGAGCCGGAGCCGCGCCCCGACGGCCCCTGGGACGACACCGAGGTCCGTGAGCCCGGCGAGGGCCGGGTGGACCTGGGCGGTCTGTTCGTGCCCGGGGTCGAGGGCATGGAGCTGCGGGTCGAGGTCGCGGGCGACGCCATCGTCGCGGCGACCGTCGTGCTGCGCGACAGCGCCATCCAGCTGCAGGCCTTCGCCGCGCCCAAGCGCGAGGGCATCTGGGGTGAGGTGCGCGAGGAGATCGCCAGCGGTATCACCCAGCAGGGTGGCATCGTCGACGAGGTCGAGGGGTCGCTGGGCTGGGAGCTGCGCGCCCAGGTTCCGGTGCAGCTGCCGGACGGCACGAGCGGCTTCCAGGTCGTGCGGTTCGTCGGCGTGGACGGTCCGCGCTGGTTCCTGCGGGGTGTGATCTCCGGCCAGGGAGCGGTGCAGCCGCAGGCCGCGGGGCTGCTGGAGCAGATCTTCCGGGACACGGTCGTGGTGCGGGGCGAGGGCCCGATGGCGCCGCGCGACCCGATCGTCCTGAAGCTGCCGAACGACGCGCAGATGGTGCCCGAGGGTGTCCAGCAGGAGGAGGGCGGCTCGCGCTTCTCCGGCGGCATGGGTCAGCTGCAGCGGGGACCCGAGATCACCGAGGTCCGCTGACCGCTCGGCGGACAGGATCGTGCGAGGCCGTATCCCCTGGGGGTACGGCCTCCGTCGTACGCGAATCCATCGGTTCGTGGCTGCATCAGGGTTGTGTCAAAGACGCACGTCGGGGTGCACCCTGTCCGATTTGTCGTAATTGTTGGCCGTAAGGTCGACGGAGCGTACGCAGGTATGTGTAGGAAGACAATGGGGCCATGGGACGCGGCAAGCTTCGGATCTATCTCGGTGCGGCACCGGGTGTCGGCAAGACCTACGCCATGGTGTCCGAGGCCCACCGCCGCATCGAGCGAGGCACGGACTGCGTGGTGGCCTTCGTCGAGCACCACGACCGTCCGCGCACCGAGGTGATGCTGCACGGCCTGGAGCAGATACCGCGCAAGGAGCTCAACCACCGGGGCGCCGTCTTCACCGAGATGGACGTGGACGCGGTGCTGGACCGTGCCCCCGCCGTCGCCCTGGTGGACGAACTCGCCCACACCAACATCCCCGGCTCGCGCAACACCAAGCGCTGGCAGGACGTCGAGGAACTGCTCGCCGCCGGGATCGACGTGGTCTCGACCGTCAACATCCAGCACCTGGAGTCCCTCGGCGACGTCGTGGAGTCCATAACGGGCGTACGGCAGCGGGAGACCGTCCCCGACGAGGTGGTGCGCCGGGCGGACCAGATCGAGCTGGTGGACATGTCCCCGCAGGCCCTGCGCCGGCGGATGGCACACGGCAACATCTACAAGTCGGACAAGGTCGACGCGGCACTGTCGAACTACTTCCGGCCCGGAAACCTGACCGCCCTGCGGGAACTCGCCCTGCTGTGGGTGGCCGACCGGGTCGACGA
This sequence comes from Streptomyces sp. NPDC002573, assembly GCF_042889625.1. Lineage (NCBI taxonomy): Bacteria > Bacillati > Actinomycetota > Actinomycetes > Kitasatosporales > Streptomycetaceae > Streptomyces > Streptomyces sp. NPDC002573. The sequence goes on from NZ_JBIARC010000005.1 coordinate 16,546, forward strand.
GTATCTGAACGAGTACCGCCGACGACACCGGGTGTCGACGATCTGGGGCTCACGCGAGCGGATCGTGGTCGGCCTGACCGGCGGCCCCGAGGGCCGGACCCTGATCCGCCGGGCCGCCCGGCTGGCGGAGAAGGGTGCCGGCGGCGAGGTGCTGGCCGTCTACATCTCCCGCAGTGACGGACTCACCTCCGCGTCGCCCAAGGAGCTGGCGGTGCAGCGCACTCTGGCGGAGGATCTTGGCGGAACCTTCCACCACGTCGTCGGCGACGACATCCCGGCGGCGCTCCTGGACTTCGCCCGCGGAGTGAACGCCACCCAGATCGTCCTCGGCTCCTCGCGCCGCAAGGCCTGGCAGTACGTCTTCGGACCCGGCGTCGGCGCCACGGTCGCCCGTGAGTCGGGGTCCGACCTCGACGTGCACATCGTCACCCACGAGGAGGTCGCCAAGGGGCGCGGCCTGCCGGTGGCCCGCGGCGCACGGCTCGGCCGTACCCGCATCATCGCGGGCTGGCTGGTCGGCATCGTCGGCCCGGCCGTCCTCGCGGTGCTGCTGAACACCGTGGACCTCGGCCTCGCCAACGACATGCTGCTGTTCCTGACACTCACCGTGGCGGCGGCCCTGCTCGGCGGTCTCTTCCCCGCGCTCGCCTCGGCGGCCTTCGGCTCCCTGCTGCTGAACTACTTCTACACGCCCCCGCTGCACCGGCTGACGATCGCCGACCCGAAGAACATCGTCGCCATCGTGATCTTCGTCGGGGTCGCGGTGTCGGTGGCCTCGGTGGTGGACCTGGCCGCTCGGCGCACCCACCAGGCGGCACGGCTGCGCGCCGAGTCGGAGATCCTCTCCTTCCTGGCGGGCAGCGTGCTGCGCGGCGAGACCGGCCTCCAGGAGATCCTGGAACGGGTGCGCGAGACCTTCGGCATGGAGTCGGCGGCCCTGCTGGAGCGGACGAGCGAGGTCGACCCCTGGACCTGCGCCGGCAGCGTGGGCCCGGGCACCGCGGTCGAACGGCCCGAGGACGCCGACGTGGACGTACCGGTGGGCGACCATATGGCGCTGGCGCTGTCCGGACGGGTCCTGCCCGCCTCCGACCGCCGCGTCCTGGCCGCGTTCGCCGCGCAGGCCGCGGTGGTGCTGGACCGCCAGCGCCTGCAGCAGGAGGCCGAACAGGCCCGCGCGCTGGCCGAGGGCAACCGCATCCGCACCGCCCTGCTCGCCGCCGTCAGCCATGATCTGCGCACCCCGCTCGCGGGCATCAAGGCGTCGGTCACCTCGCTCAGGTCGGACGACGTGGAGTGGTCGGAGGAGGACCGCGCCGAGCTGCTGGCGGCGATCGAGGAAGGCGCCGACCGGCTCGACCACCTCGTGGGCAACCTGCTCGACATGTCCCGCCTCCAGACCGGAACCGTCACCCCGCTCATCCGGTCGATCGACCTGGACGAGGTGGTGCCGATGGCGCTCGGCGGGGTGCCCGAGGACAGCGTCGAGCTGGACGTCCCGGAGAGCCTGCCGATGGTCGCCGTGGACGCCGGGCTGCTGGAGCGGACGGTTGCCAACCTGGTCGAGAACGCGGTCAAGTACAGCCCTTTGGGAACGCCCGTCCTGGTCGCCGCGAGCGCCCTCGCCGACCGGGTCGAGGTGCGGGTGGTGGACCGGGGTCCGGGCGTCCCCGACGAGGCGAAGGACCGGATCTTCGAACCCTTCCAGCGCTACGGCGACGCCCCCCGCGGTGCCGGTGTCGGCCTCGGCCTCGCGGTCGCCCGTGGCTTCGCCGAGGCCATGGGCGGCACTCTGAACGCCGAGGACACCCCCGGCGGCGGACTCACGATGGTCCTCTCCCTGCGGGGCGTGGGGAGCCCTCAAGGCCTCGCACGCGTCGCCGAACCAGAAAGGCAAACCACATGACCCGGGTGCTCGTGGTCGACGACGAGCCGCAGATCGTGCGCGCCCTCGTGATCAACCTCAAGGCGCGCAAGTACGAGGTGGACGCGGCTCCCGACGGTGCCACCGCACTCCAGCTGGCCGCCGCCCGCCACCCCGACGTCGTCGTGCTCGACCTCGGACTGCCCGACATGGACGGCGTGGAGGTGATCAAGGGGCTGCGCGGCTGGACCCGGGTCCCGATCCTCGTACTGTCCGCCCGCCACTCCTCGGACGAGAAGGTCGAGGCGCTGGACGCGGGCGCCGACGACTACGTCACCAAGCCCTTCGGCATGGACGAACTGCTGGCCCGTCTGCGCGCCGCCGTCCGCCGGGCCGAGCCGAACGGTTCGGGCGAGGACGACGTGCTGGTGGAGACCGAGGGGTTCAGCGTCGACCTGGCCGCCAAGAAGGTCAACCGGGCCGGGAGGGACGTACGCCTTACCCCCACAGAGTGGCATCTGCTGGAGGTGCTCGTCCGCAACACCGGTCGCCTGGTCAGCCAGAAGCAGCTGCTGCAGGAGGTGTGGGGACCGTCGTACGGCACGGAGACGAACTATCTCCGGGTGTACATGGCCCAGCTGCGGCGCAAGCTGGAGGCGGACCCCTCGCACCCGAAGCACTTCATCACCGAGCCGGGTATGGGATACAGATTCGAGAAGTGACGTCCGGGCGCGGGGCTGCGGCATCCGTGCGGGGCTGTCGCAGCACCCCGGTACGCTTTCTGTATGAGCGCTGTCCCTCGTTCCGAAAAGCCGGTGGGCCGTTTCCGGCGGATGCTCGACCGGCTTTCCTCGTCACAGGAGGATCTGGAGTCCGAGGAACTGCGTGAGGACGCCGAGACCGCGGGATGCACGCGTATCGGCGACTGCCACGACCGGCAGATCGTGACGGTTACTGGTACCTTGCGGACGGTCACGCTGCGCCCGCGGGCCGGTGTCCCGGCCCTGGAGGCCGAGCTGTTCGACGGCTCGGCCGCGCTGGACCTGGTCTGGCTCGGCCGGCGTTCCATCGTCGGCATAGAGCCGGGGCGCAAGCTCATGGCTTCAGGCCGGATCTCACTGAGCCGGGGCCGCAGGGTGCTGTTCAATCCCAAGTACGAACTCAGACCGCTCGGACGGGAGTAGCCGGTGACGTCACTCGAGAAGCCGACCGAAGACGCCCAGCACGATTCACGGGCGGTGACCGAGGCCGCGCTGTTCGAGGCGTTCGGCGGGGTGCGCGGCATGGTCGAGACCGTGGTTCCGGGTCTCTTCTTCGTCACCATCTTCACGATCAACAAGAACCTGCACTGGTCGGCGATCACCGCGCTCGCGGTGTCGCTGTTGCTCGTGGTCGTCCGCCTTGTCATGCGGGACACCGTGAAGCACGCCTTCAGCGGTGTGTTCGGTGTCGCCTTCGGCGTGGTCTTCGCGATGATGACCGGCAACGCCAAGGACTTCTATCTGCCGGGCATGCTCTACACGCTGGGCCTGGCCCTGGCGTACGTCATCACCACGCTGGCCGGAGTGCCCCTGATCGGGCTGATCCTCGGTCCGGTCTTCAAGGAGAACCTCTCCTGGCGCACCCGTAACCCGGGTCGCAAGAAGGCGTACACCAAGGCCAGTTGGGCCTGGGGTCTGATCCTGCTCGCCAAGTGCGCGATCCTGTTCCCACTGTACTGGTGGGCCAACACCGCCCAGCTCGGCTGGGTGCTGATCGCGCTCAAGATCCCGCCGTTCCTGCTCGCCGTCTGGCTCACCTGGGTGTTCCTGGCGAAGGCCCCCGCGCCGATCGACGTGTTCGCGGAGATGGAGGCGGAGGAGAAGGCCGAGGAGGAGCGGAAGGCGGCGGCAGCGGCGGTGCCGGCCGTCGACCGGGAGGCCCAGGGCGGCCGCCACCGCCGGGACTCCTGAGGACTACCGCGAGTCCAGGGGGCTCCCTCGAGAAGCGCCGGGGCGCCCCGACACGATCATCGGAGCGCCCCACGGCCGGTGACTGACAGCACTAGTCGGCCGAGTCCTCCCGGCGTACCGAGAGCAGATCCTCCAGCTGTCCCTCGCGGGCCTGCGCCGCCACGAACAGCAGCTCGTCGCCCGCCTCCAGGGAGTCCTCCTGGGACGGGGTCAGTACCCGGGTGCCGCGGATGATGGTCACCAGCGAGGTGTCCTGCGGCCACTCCACGTCACCGACCTGCGTGCCGGCCAGAGCCGACTCCGGAGGCAGGGTCAGCTCCACGAGGTTCGCGTCGCCGTGGCTGAAGCGGAGCAGGCGGACCAGGTCGCCGACGCTCACCGCCTCCTCCACCAGCGCCGACATCAGACGCGGGGTGGACACGGCCACGTCCACGCCCCACGCCTCGTTGAACAGCCACTCGTTCTTCGGGTTGTTCACCCGGGCGACGACGCGCGGAACGCCGTACTCCGTCTTCGCCAGCAGGGACACGACCAGGTTCACCTTGTCGTCGCCCGTCGCGGCGATCACCACGTTGCAGCGCTGCAGCGCCGCCTCGTCCAGGGACGTGATCTCGCAGGCGTCGGCCAGCAGCCACTCCGCCTGCGGCACGCGCTCGACCGAGATCGCGGTGGGCGCCTTGTCGATCAGCAGGACCTCGTGCCCGTTCTCCAGCAGTTCGCCCGCGATCGAGCGACCCACGGCACCGGCACCGGCAATGGCGACCCTCATCAGTGCCCGCCCTCTCCTTCAGGCCCCTCGGCGAACGCCGCCTCGACCTTCTCGACGTCGTGCGTCCGCATCATCACGTGCACCAGATCGCCCTCCTGCAAGACCGTCTGCGAGGTGGGCACCATGGCCTCGCCCAGCCGGGTGAGGAACGCGACGCGGACCCCGGTCTCCTCCTGGAGCCGGCTGATCTTGTGCCCGACCCAGGCCGGCGAGGCGTGCACCTCGGCGAGCTGGACACCGCCGGTGGGGTCCCGCCACAGCGGCTCGGCGCCCGAGGGGAGCAGACGGCGCAGCATCTGGTCGGCCGTCCACCGGACGGTCGCCACGGTGGGGATGCCCAGGCGCTGGTAGACCTCCGCGCGTCGGGGGTCGTAGATACGGGCAGCCACGTTCTCGATGCCGAACATCTCGCGGGCGACGCGCGCGGCGATGATGTTCGAGTTGTCCCCGCTGGAGACCGCGGCGAAGGCGCCGGCCTCCTCGATGCCGGCCTCGCGCAGGGTGTCCTGGTCGAAGCCCACTCCGGTGACACGGCGGCCGCCGAACCCGGAGCCCAGCCGTCGGAAGGCGGTGGGGTCCTGGTCGATCACCGCGACCGTGTGCCCCTGTTGCTCCAGGGTCTGGGCGAGAGCGGAGCCCACTCGTCCGCAGCCCATGATGACGATGTGCACGACCGTCCTTCCGATGTCAAGGGTCATAGCTCGGTCGAAAACCAACAACAGGGTCTCAGACCGCCGCCCAAGCTACACACGCGCGGTCCGGGTAGGGCACCCTTCGGGCACACGTGCTGGACACCTTCCGCGCTCAGCGACGGCCGATGCCGCGGCCGCCGAGAACTGTCATGATTCCGAGGCCGACGAGCCGGGTGCGGGCGCCGACGGGCATCGCGGACGTATGCACGGATCCTCCGGAAGCGGCAACGGAACGGGTTTTGCCACAGAGGCACGCAGAACTCCTCTCCTGCGAAATCCGCAGCGTGGCCCCTCCTCGAATTCACTCGTGAGGCAGATCTCCGTCAGCGGGTGGGCGGCCCCCGGACCGACCCTTTACGATCCTCTCTTGTGTCCAAACTGACCGACGTGCCCAAACGCATCCTGATCGGGCGCGCCCTGCGCAGTGACCGGCTGGGGGAGACCCTCCTGCCCAAGCGCATCGCACTCCCCGTCTTCGCCTCCGACCCGCTCTCCTCCGTGGCCTACGCCCCCGGCGAGGTCCTGCTGGTCCTCTCCATCGCGGGCGTGTCGGCGTACCACTTCAGCCCCTGGATCGCGGTCGCCGTCGTCGTACTGATGTTCACGGTGGTCGCTTCGTACCGGCAGAACGTCCACGCCTACCCCAGCGGCGGCGGCGACTACGAGGTGGCGACCACCAACCTCGGCCCCAAGGCGGGCCTCACCGTCGCCAGCGCCCTGCTCGTCGACTACGTCCTCACGGTCGCGGTGTCGATCTCCTCGGGCATCGAGAACCTCGGCTCCGCGATCCCGTTCGTCGTCGAGCACAAGGTCCTCTGCGCGGTCGCGGTGGTCGTGCTGCTCACGCTGATGAACCTGCGCGGGGTCAAGGAGTCCGGCACGCTCTTCGCGATCCCGACGTACGTCTTCGTCGCGGGCGTCTTCATCATGATCGCGTGGGGCGCGTTCCGCGGGCTGGTCCTAGGGGACACCATGCGCGCGCCCACGGCCGCGTACACGATCAAGGCGGAGCACCAGGGCCTGGCGGGCTTCGCACTCGTGTTCCTGCTGCTGCGCGCGTTCTCCTCCGGCTGTGCCGCGCTCACCGGAGTCGAGGCGATCTCCAACGGCGTCCCGGCCTTCCGCAAGCCCAAGTCGAAGAACGCGGCGACGACGCTCGCGATGATGGGCCTGCTCGCCGTCACCATGTTCTGCGGCATCATCGCCCTGGCCGTGACGACCAAGGTCCGCATGGCCGAGAACCCGGCCACGGACCTCCTCCGCAACGGCGTCGGGCTGGGCACCGGCTATGTCCAGAACCCGGTGATCTCCCAGGTCGCCGTGGCCGTCTTCGGCAAGGGCAGCTTCCTGTTCGTCGTGCTGGCCTCGGCCACCGCGCTGGTGCTGTTCCTCGCCGCGAACACCGCCTACAACGGCTTCCCGCTGCTCGGCTCGATCCTCGCCCAGGACCGCTATCTGCCGCGCCAGCTGCACACCCGCGGTGACCGCCTCGCCTTCTCCAACGGCATCGTGCTGCTCGCGGGCGCGGCCGCCGCACTGATCGGGATCTACGGCGCCGACTCGACCCGGCTGATCCAGCTGTACATCGTCGGTGTGTTCGTGTCGTTCACGCTGAGCCAGACCGGCATGGTCCGCCACTGGAACCGGCACCTCGCCACCGAGCAGGACCAGGCCAAGCGCCGCCACATGCTCCGCTCGCGCGGCATCAACGCCTTCGGTGCCTTCTTCACCGGCCTGGTCCTGGTCGTCGTCCTGGTCACGAAGTTCACGCACGGGGCCTGGGTCGCCCTGCTCGGCATGTGCATCTTCTACGCGACGATGACCGCGATCCGCCGCCACTACGACCGGGTGTCCGAGGAACTGGCCGCCCCCGAGGGCCCCACCGACGACAGCGTCCGCCCCTCGCGGGTCCACTCGGTGGTGCTCATCTCCAAGATCCACCGTCCGACCCTGCGCGCCCTGGCCTACGCCAAGCTGCTGCGCACGGACACCCTGGAGGCGCTGAGCGTCAACGTCGACCCGGCGGAGACGAAGGCGCTCAAGGAGGAGTGGGAGCGGCGCGGCATCGACGTACCGCTGAAGATCCTCGACTCGCCGTACCGCGAGATCACGCGACCGGTGATCGAGTACGTGAAGAGCCTGCGCCGTGAGTCCCCGCGCGACGCCGTCTCCGTGATCATCCCCGAGTACGTCGTCGGTCGCTGGTACGAGCATCTGCTGCACAACCAGAGCGCACTGCGACTCAAGGGCCGGCTGCTGTTCACGCCGGGCGTCATGGTCACGTCGGTGCCGTACCAGCTGCAGTCGTCCGAGCTGGCGAAGCAGCGGGCCCGCAGACGGCAGGACTGGAACGCGCCCGGCGCGGTCCGGCGCGGCCCGGCGGAGCAGCGCCCCAAGGAGTCCTCGGCCTCACAGAGCTGAGGCCCCCCGCACGGCATTCATGGTGAACGGCCGGGCGACAGCCACGTAGACTGGTGGGCTGTCGTCCGGCCGCATCGATTGCGGCCCGTCCCCCCATCTCTGATCTGGAGTCGTCCCACCATGCAGGCAGAACCGAAGAAGTCGCTGGTGGGCGAGGAGTACGAGGTCGAGATCGGCCCGGTCGCCCACGGTGGCCACTGCATCGCCCGTACCGAGAGCGGTCAGGTCCTCTTCGTCCGGCACGCCCTGCCCGGGGAGCGGGTGGTGGCCCGGGTGACGGAGGGCGAGGAGGGCGCCCGGTTCCTGCGCGCGGACGCGGTGCGGGTGCTGGAGGCGTCGAAGGACCGGGTCGACGCGCCCTGCCCGTACGCGGGTCCCGGCCGCTGCGGCGGCTGCGACTGGCAGCACGCCAAGCCGGGCGCGCAGCGCAGGCTGAAGGGCGAGGTCATCGCCGAGCAACTGCGGCGGCTCGCGGGCCTGACCCCCGAGGAGGCGGGCTGGGACGGCACGGTGATGCCGGCCGAGGGCGACAAGCTGCCGCTCGGCGAGGTGCCGCAGTGGCGCACCCGGGTCCAGTACGCGGTGGACCCCGCCGGCCGGGCGGGTCTGCGCCGGCACCGCTCGCACGAGGTCGAGCCGGTCGATCACTGCATGATCGCCGCCGAGGGCGTCAGCGAGCTGGGCATCGAGAAGCGGGACTGGACGGGCATGGACTCCGTCGAGGCCATCGCGGCGACGGGTTCGCAGGACCGCCAGGTCATCCTGACGCCGAAGCCGGGCGCGCGACTGCCGCTGGTCGAACTGGACAAGCCGGTCTCGGTCCTGCGGATCGACGAGAGGACGGGGGGCGTGCACCGCGTCCACGGCCGCCCCTTCGTCCGCGAACGCGCCGACGGCCGTACGCACCGCGTGGGCAACGGCGGCTTCTGGCAGGTCCACCCGAAGGCGGCAGACACCCTTGTGACGGCGGTGATGCAGGGCCTGCTGCCGCGCAAGGGGGAGACCGCGCTCGACCTGTACTGCGGTGTCGGTCTCTTCGCCGGCGCGCTCGCCGACCGGCTCGGCGAGAAGGGCGCGGTGCTCGGCATCGAGTCCGGCAAGCGCGCGGTGGAGGACGCCCGGCACAACCTCGCCGACTTCCCCCGGGTGCGCGTCGAACAGGGCAAGGTCGAGTCGGTCCTGCCGCGCACCGGCATCACGGAGGTCGACCTGATCGTCCTGGACCCGCCCCGCGCCGGCGCGGGCCGGGAAACGGTCGCCCACCTCTCATCACTGGGCGCCCGCCGCATCGCCTACGTTGCCTGCGACCCGGCAGCCCTCGCCCGGGACCTGGGGTACTTCCGGGACGGGGGGTACCGGGTGCGGACGCTGCGGGCGTTCGATCTGTTTCCGATGACGTCGCATGTGGAGTGCGTGGCGATTTTGGAGCCTGCTGCAAAGGGTTCCTGACCCCCGGGTCACGTCAGTCGGGGACGGAAAGCCCCGGCCCGTAGGCCCGACGGAGGCCTACCGGTCGGCGGGCGGTGCCGGTGCTGCCGTCGATGTGAGGCCCAAGTGGTTGTCGGGGTCCTGGAGTTGTGTGCCCGCCGTCGTCAGCATGTGGCGGACCATCGGCTCCGATACGCGGATCACCATCGGTAGCGGCAGGGTCGTCTCGCATACGGCCGTACCGCTGCGGCTCGTGCGCACCCGGGTGGTGACCCGGGCCACCACCCGGACGTCCAGTGTGAACTGGCCCGGGACGGATCGGTCGCGATGGGCTCCCCTCCGCGAGCGCTCTCAACGCTTGCGTCGGCGTCCGCCTCGGCCCGTGGCCGGTCCGCCGGTCGCCGCCGTGCTCGCGGTCGCCGTCTCTGTCCGCGGTCCGGGCCGGTCCGCCGAGACCACCAGGGCGGCCAGGGCCGTGGTGACCGGTACAGAGGCGACCAGGCCGATCGAGCCGACCAGGGTGCGCACGATCTCCTCGGCGACCAGCTCGCTGTTGGCGACCGTGCCCACGCTGCTCTGCGCTATGGAGAACAGGAGGAGCAGGGGCAGGGCGGCTCCCGCGTACGCCAGGACGAGCGTGTTGACGACCGAGGCGATGTGGTCGCGGCCAATGCGGATGCCCGCGCGGTAGAGCCCTCGCCAGCCCATCGTCGGGTTGGCCTCGTGCAGCTCCCAGACCGCCGACGTCTGGGTCACCGTGACGTCGTCGAGCACGCCGAGGGATCCGATGATGACGCCGGCGAGCAGCAGGCCGCTCATGTCGATGTGCGGGTACAGGCCGTGGATCAGGCCGGTGCTGTCGTCCGTGTTGCCGGTCAGGGCCGCCCAGCCGATGAACAGCGAGCCGAGGACGCCGATCAACGACAGCGAGACCAGCGTGCCGAGCACCGCCACCGAGGTACGGGCCGACAGACCGTGGCACATGTACAGGGCGATCAGCATGATCGCACTCGATCCGACCACGGCCACGAGCAGCGGGTTGGAGCCTTGCAGGACCGCGGGCAGGATGAAGAAGTTCAGTACCAGGAAGCTGATGGTCAGGGCGACCAGCGCCATCACACCGCGCAGTCGGCCCACCAGCACGACGGCGAGCGCGAAGCCCGCGGCCAGCAGTCCCATGGGGAACCGGCGGTTCACGTCGGAGACCGAGTACTGCAGGCCCGCCGGTGCCGAGGGCTCGTAGGCGACCACGACCTTCTCGCCCTGGTGCAGTTGCCGTGACTGGTCGGGCTGCACGATCTCGGTGAACGTACGGCCCTTGTCCTTGCCGGTGTCGACCCGCACCGTCGCCTTCTTGCAGGTGCCGTTGGCCTCCTGCTCGGCCGATGTGCCCTCGGCGGTGGAGGTGTCGCCGGTCGGGGTCTCACCGGAGGCGTTCACCGACTTGCAGCTCACTTCGACGACTCTGCTGACCGTGGCCTGCTGTGTCTGCTGGTCGAAGCCGACGCCGGTGCGCTTGTGCGGCGGCGCGCTGCCCGGCCACAGCATCACGATGGCCACCACGACGGCGGCGGTGAAGGGGATCAGGATCGCCGCGATGACCTTGCGCAGATGCCGGGAGACGGGCGCCGCCGGGCCGTGGTTGTGACTGTGGCCGTGGGTGTGTCCGTGACCGCCGGAGCCCGCCTCCGGGTCGTCGTCGGGGCCGGGGCCGGGGCCGGAGCCTTGGGCCGGGGCGTACGCGTCGTCCCGCACGGGGGCATGCCCGTGGCGCATGGACGGAGGGGAGGGGATGGGGCCCGTGCCGGTGTCGGGGCCGTAGCCGGGACGGGGTCCGGGCTGGGGAGGAGCCCCGTACTCGTAGTCGTAGCCGTGTCCGTACCCGCTCGCGCGACCACCCCCGGCCGGAGGCGGGTTGCCGACGCCGTTCCAGTCTCCGGCACCGTGCCGGTCCGCCGCTCCCATACCGTCTCCCTCGCGGTTGTCCATGCCCCCTCCCGAGCCGTCCTGCATGGGGCGGCTTCGAGGAAGAGTACGGGAGCGGCTGTGCCGTGGTCTCAGCCACGATCACCGCCCTCGCGACTCCCGGTGCGGGCACGCAGGGGGCCGGAGAGGGCGCGGCCTCGAAGGGTGCGGGGATCCGGCCCAGGTCACCAGCTGCTCTTGGTCACGCCGGGGAGCTCGCCCGCGTGGGCCATCTCACGTACGCGGATGCGCGACAGGCCGAAGGCGCGCAGATGGCCGCGGGGGCGGCCGTCCACGGAGTCGCGGTTGCGCAGGCGGGTGGCGCTGGCGTCGCGGGGCTGCCGGCGTAGTTCGCGCTGGGCGGCGGCGCGTTCGTCGTCGGACGTACGGGGCGACGAGATGATCGCCTTCAGCTCGGCGCGGCGCGCGGCGTGGCGGGCCACGACGAGGCGCCGCTGTTCATTTTTCGCGATCTTGCTCTTCTTCGCCATCAGACCTTCCCTCCGCGGGCGCGGACGCGGGCCACGGCGGCCTCGATGCCGATCGTGTCGACCGTCCTGATGGCCTTGGCGGAGAGGGTGAGCCGGACGTGGCGGCCTTCGCTCGGCAGCCAGTAGCGCTTGTGCTGGATGTTGGGGTCGAAGCGGCGCTTGCTGCGCCGGTGCGAGTGGGAGATGTGGTGGCCGAATCCGGGCTGTCGGCCGGTGAGTTGGCAGTGGGCTGACACGGTTCCTCCTTGTTGTGGTGGCAGCGTGGCAGCACACTAGCCTTAAATGAAAATGAAAACCAATCTCCTGTATGGTGCTGCCCATGCCCCGCAACGAACTGCGTCCGATCATCAAGCTGAGGTTCACCGCCGGCACCGGCTACACCTACGTGACCCGCAAGAACCGCCGGAACGACCCCGACCGGCTGGCGCTGCGCAAGTACGACCCCGTCGTCGGCCGGCACGTCGACTTCCGTGAGGAGCGCTGAGAGCGATGAAGCCCGGAATCCACCCCGAGTACCGCCCGGTCGTCTTCCGTGACCGGGCCGCCGACTACGCCTTCCTCACCCGGTCGACGGCCACCAGCGACAAGACCGTCGAGTGGGAGGACGGCAACACCTACCCAGTCATCGACGTCGAGATCTCCTCGGCGAGCCACCCCTTCTACACCGGCACCCAGCGGGTCCTGGACACCGCGGGCCGGGTCGAGCGCTTCGCGCGGCGCTACGGACGCGGACGGAGGCAGGGGTGAGCGTGGACGGGACGCGGCTGCCGGTCGCCGTCGTCGCCGGGCTGCACGCCGACGCCCGCCGGGCCGCCGTGGAGGAGATCCTGCGCACGGTTCCCGGCTCGGTGGCGCTGCACCACGATCTGACGTCCGCCGTCGACGGCGCGGTGCACCGGCCGGTACGGGACGCCGGCGGTCCGCTGTGCAGCGGCGACGCGCCCCTGGTGAACGACTGTGCATGCTGCGCGCTGCGCGAGGACATGGTGCCCGAACTGCGGCGGCTCGCCGAGGAGGGCAGGCATCGGCTGGCCGTCCTGGAACTGTGGGACTCCGTCGAGCCCGAGGCCATGGCCGAGGTCATCGCCGCCGCGGGCGCGCCGCTGGTGCTGACCGGCGTCGCCACCGCGATCGACCCCGCGCTCCTCCTGCCCTATCTGTCCAACGGCGACGACCTGGCCGACGTCGGCCTCGCGGCCGCCCCGACCGACCGGCGCACGGTCGCCGACACCTTCGCCCGGCAGTTGGAGTACCCCACGGTGATCGCCGTCGTCGAGGACAGCTCGTGGGGCACGGTGGCGAGGTCGCCGACTACACCGACGACGCGCTGCTCGCCCAGCTCACACCGGGCGTACGGGCGCTACACGTACAGGACGGTGGCCTGGGGGCCGCTCTGCTGGCGGGCTTCGACGTGGCAGCGGCGGCCGCCCGTCTGCATCCCGCGTGCGCGCTGCTGCCGCAGGAGTGCGACGAGCACGGCGTGAGCACCCTCGTCTGGCGGCGTGAACGGCCCTTCCATCCGCAGCGCCTCTACGCCGTGCTGGAGGACCTCACCTGTGCCGCCGCCCGCAGTCGCGGGCGTCGCCTGATCGCGTGTGACCGATGCGGCCGGAGATCTTTACAGCTTCCGTGATCAACGTCTTGAGTTTCCCGTCACCGCTCTCCCGGACCGACCGTCCCGCGGTCGAGGAGAGCAGCATGGGCACGGTCGCCGAACTGACGCGACTCCTGTTCGGTGACGACCGTGAGAGTGTGCACGGACGGTTCCGGCAGATGTGCCGGGACGACCGGTTCCGCCCGGACCATGGAGCCTCTGCCGCACAGCAGATCTCGGATTCGTACGAGCGCCTGCGTCTGGTCAACGAGTGCGTGGACGCCCTGGAGCTCGCTCGGGACCCTCGTGGTGTGGCCGTGTTGCAGGAGTGGACCGCATGCCTGGACGGTGCCCTGACGGTGGTGAGCGGTATCCACTACAACCTCTTTCTCGGGAGCCTGCTCGATCACGACGGGCTCGACAAGCGGCCGTTGGCGGAGTACGCGGCGATGGGCCGCATCGGCACCTTCCTGTGCACGGAACTCGGGCACGGCAACGACGCGGCCGCACTGCGGACGACGGCCACCTACGACCCCGACGACCGCACCTTCACGCTGCACACTCCGACGGCTGCGGCACAGAAGTTCATGCCGAACACCTCACAAGGCGGGCGGCCCCAAGGACGCCGTGGTGGCCGCGCGGCTCCTGAGTCGAGGCCAGGACCACGGCATCTTTCTCTTTCTCGCCCCGCTGTCGGACGACGAGGGTCCTCTTCCCGGCGTCAGCGTCCGCCCGTTGCCGCCGCGGCCGGGCAGTCCGGTCGACCACTGTCTGACCTCCTTCAACCAGGTCGTCCTGCCACATGAGGCCATGCTGACCGGCGAGCACGGCTGTCTGGCCGACGACGGGACCTTCAGCAGCAGCCTGGGCAGCCCCCGTAAACGCTTCCTCACCGCCATCCGCCGCGTCACGCTCGGCAAACTGTGCATGAGTGCCGCCGCGCTCGGCGCGAGCCGCGCCGGCGTCGCGACGGCCGTACGGTACAGCCACCACCGGCACATCAGCGGCCCCCGCAAGGGCCGGCGCGTCTCCTTGTGGGCCCACCGCAGCCATCACGGCCCTTTGCTGCACGCCCTGGCCACCACCTACGCCATGAACGCTCTGCGCCGCACGGCGGTGGACCACTGTGCCGACCACGACGGAACCGACCCGGACGCCGCCCACGCCGAGCAACTGGCTGCCGTCACCAAGGGATGGACGACGTGGAAGGCCCGCATGATCCTGATCGAATGCCGTGAACGGTGCGGCGCTCAGGGGCTGCTCCCCGTCAACGGCATCATCCCTTGGGCCGTCGACGCCGAGGGAACGATCACCGCGGAGGGCGACAACCTGGCCCAGTGGGCGAAGACCGGCGCCGAACTCCTCCTGGCCGCCGACACCGACGACAGCCCGGCACCCGCACCGGCCGGTCGCCGACTGGACGAGCCGGCGTTTCTGCAACACCTGCTGCACACCGCTGAGCGGCAGCACCTGGCCCGGGCCCGCGCCCGGATGCGCAGCGCACCCCGGACGGACAGCCAAAGCCGCTGGAACGCCGCCGCCCCGGCCGCCCTTGCCGCCGTCACCGCGCGCGCCGAACGACTGGCCGGGCAGGCGCTGCTCGACACCGCGCGCCGCGCCCACGACCCACCGGCCCGAACGCTGCTGCACACGCTGCACATCCTGTTCGCCCTGGATCACCTGCAGCCGCGCACCGGCGCCCTGCTGTCCGACGGCCACCTGGAGAGCACGCATGTCCACCACCTGCCCGAAGCGATCGAAGAAGCCCTCCACAGCCTCCAGGACCACGCTCTGACGCTCGTCGGCGCCTTCTACCTGCCGGAAGAGGTCCTCGCGTCCCGGCCCATCGCGAACGCCGACTACCAGGCCCATTTCGATGACCCCGCGGCTCACTGGAACGAAGCCACCGAACACTGACTGAGCAACAGCCATGGGTCACCGACTGCCGCCGCGCACAGATCCGTCCGCCGCCGCGGGCGCCCGGCGGCAGTCGGGGCACACTCCGCAGAGTTCGACCGTGTGCCGGACGTTCGCGAAGCCGGAGTCCTGTGCGACGGCTTCGGCCCAGTCCTCGACCGGGCCGGAGTCGACGGGGCGGCTCAGACCGCATTCCGTGCAGATGAGGTAGTGGCGGTGGCCCGGGCCGGGGCGGTAGCGGAAGAGGCGTTCGCCGCTCGCGTCGCGGACCAGGTCGGCCCGGCCCGCGCCGGCCAGCCGGGTCAGGGTGCGGTAGACCGTGGACAGGCCGACCGGTGTGCCGTCGGCGGCGAGCCGGGCGTGGAGGGCCTGGGCGCCGATGAAGCCGTCGGCCCGGATGAACGCCTTGAGGACGACGGAGCGTTGCTGGGTGCGGCGCCCGATCAGCGTGACTTCGGTGGGGGTGCGTTGCCGGGTGCGTGCCATCGGCGTGCCTCGCTCAGGTGCTCATGGGCCGGTGGGGACAGCGGGTGGTGTGCGCGGGACGCGCGGGGCGTCGTATCAGGAACGTGGCGGCGTGGACGGCCGTGGCGACGGCCATGACGGCGAAGCTCGGCGGCATCTTCGGCACCGCGTAGGAAGCGAACAGTCCCGCCCACATCTCCAGTACCGCCAGCCCGGCGGACAGGGCGAGTGCCTGGTAGGGCCGGTCGGTGAGCCGGACGGCGGCTCCTGCGGGGGCGGCGAGCAGGCCGAGCAGAAGCAGGGAGCCTACGGCCTGGGTGGCCTCGGCGGCGCTGATGCCGGCGAGGGCGAGGAAGCCGTGACCGAGCAGGCGCACCGGCACCCCGCGGGCGCCGGCCACGGCCTCGTCGAGCGTGGCGAACAGCAGCGGCCGGGCGATCAGCACCACCAGCAGGGCGACCCCGGCGGCCACCAGGGCGGCGACGATCGCGCTGCTGGCGGAGATGCCGAAGACGGAGCCGAACAGCACGCTGATGCCGGCGGTGCCCTTGCTGGTGCTGCGGGAGGTCGTGTAGAGGGTGATGAAGAAGGCGCCCAGGCCCAGGATCCAGGAGAAGACGCTGCCGATGACCACGTCGTCGGGGCGCGCCCGGCGGCCGAGGGCGCCGAAGAGCACGGCCATGCCGATGGTGGCGGCGAACAGGCCCAGGCGCAGGTCGACGCCGAAGGCGAGGGTGGCCATCGCGCCGGTGAAGGCGACGTGGCTGAGCGCGTCGCCGGTGAAGACCTGGGCGCGTAGCACCAGGAAGTAGCCGACCAGTCCGCAGGCCGCAGCGATGGCGGTCCCGGCGAGGAAGGCGTGCTGGAAGAACGGCTGGGTCAGCGGTGAGGCGGCGAGCAGGCAGGTCATGCCGTCACCTCCCGGACCGCGGCCGGTACGGCGCCTCGGCGGCCGAGCACCTCGCGCAGCGAGCGCCGGCCCAGGGCGAGCAGGTACCCGGCGAAGGCGATGGTCGTCACGAAGAAGCCCAGCGGGTAGGGCGAGTAGTAGGCGGCGGTCAGCCCGAGCCAGGTCGCGGCGAACGCCAGCAGGACGGCCAGGGCCAGACTCAGGGCCGGGCGGGTGGTGAGGACCTGGGCGGTGGCGGCCGGGATCACCATGAGCGCGAAGACCAGGAGGGTCCCGGTGATCTGGCTCGCCTCCGCCGTGGCCGCGCCGAGCAGGACGAGAAAGCCGACGGACAGCGCGCGGTCCGGCACCCCGCGTCCGGCGGCCACCGTCGGGTCGACGGAGGCGAACAGCAGCGGCCGTCCGATCACCGCCAGCACGGCCAGCACCAGCGCGCCGACCACGGTCAACAGGGTCACCTGCGCCGAGGTGATCCCGAGGAAGGTGCCGAAGAGGATGGTCTGCGGCCCCTCCAGCAGCCCCCGGTACAGGGCGGTGAACAGGAACCCGGAGGCGAGCAGGAACGCCTGCACGGTCCCGGCGAGCGCGGACTCCTCGTGGTCACCGCCGGCGCGCAGGGCCGCGAGGACCAGCGCGGCGGCCACGCACAGCGTGAAGTAGCCGTAAACCGCGCTCACTCCGAGCAGGAGCGCTCCGGCCGCGCCCGGAAAAGCGACCACGGAGACGGTGTGCGCGGCGAACGTCTGCCGCCGCAGCACCACGAACCATCCCACCACCGCGGAGACCACGGCCACGACCGCGCCCGCGCGGAACGCGTTGAGCATGAAGGGGTACGACCACATCTCATGGACGTCGGCGAGGAGGTTCCACGACCAGGCCGGCGCCCCCGTCTCAGCGAGCATCATGACCGCTTCCCGGGGTGTCGTGCCGATCGGTGTGCACCGCGGGCGCCGGCCGGCCCACCACGACCAGCCGTCCGCCCGCGGTCCGCAGCACCTCGATCGGTGTGCCGTACAGCCGGGTCAGTGTCTCGGAGGTGATGACCTCGGCCGGTGTGCCGGAGGCGGCCCCGCCCTCGGCCAGGTACACCACCCGGTCCAGACGGTGAAGTATCGGGTTCACGTCATGGGCGACCATCACCACCGACACCCCCTTCTGATGGCAGATGCGCCCGATCAGCGCGGCGACCGCACTTTGGTTGGTCAGGTCGAGGCTGTCCAACGGCTCGTCCAACAGCAGCAGTTCGGGCCTGCGCACCAGGGCCTGGGCGATCAGCAGCCGCTGCTGCTCACCGCCGGAGCAGTGACCGATCGGCCGGTACGCGTACGCCGACGCCCCGACCAGCTCGATCACCTCGTCCACACGTGCGCGGGCGGCCCGCCGGCGCGCGCTCGGGAGCGGCAGCGGCACCCCCCACCGGTCGCCGTCCAGGCCCAGGCGCACCACATCCACGCCACGGATCCGCAGGGAGGCGTCGAAACTGCGGCGCTGCGGCAGATAGCCGACGCGGTCGTTGGCCTGACCGGGCCGAGCGCCGAGCACCCGCACCTCACCGGCGGCCGTCGGCAGGGCGCCGAGCAGCACCTTGATCATGGTGGACTTGCCGACGCCGTTGGGGCCGAGCACGGCGGTGAACTCGCCGGCCCCGATGCGAAGGTCCACGCCCGACCAGAGCGTACGGCCGCCGACCTGAACGGCCGCCCCGCGCAGAGCGGCCACCGGGGCGCCTCCGCCGTCCGGTGCGGTGTCGTGACCACCGGTCCGGCGGGTGGGGAGGGTGTGGGCGCTGTGGGTGACGGCCTCGCGGGCCTTCGCGATCGGGTTCATGACGTCAGCTCACTTTCCGGTCGCTTTGTGCAGGGCCTGCTCGATGCCCTGGAGCTGGGCGGTCTGCCACTGCTGGAAGGAGGCGCCCGCCGGGGTGAGCGTCTCGGTGACGGTGGCGACGGGGATGCCTTCCGCCTTGGCCTCCTTGACCTGCGCTTGGACGTCCGGCGTGGAGTTCTGGGAGTTGTAGACGTAGACCTTGATCTTCTTGTTCTTGATCTGCTGGTCGATGGTGGCCTTGTCCTTGGCCGTCGGGTCGGAGCCCTCGCTCATCGCGTCCAGGAACGTCTCCGGGGTGAGCATCTTCAGCCCCAGACCCTCGGTGAGCGGTGTGACGATGGACTCCGAGGCGCCGATCGGCGTGCCCGCGTACTTCGCCTTGATGTCGGCGATGAGCTTGTCGTAGCCGGCGAGGGTCGTGGTCTCGAAGGCCGTCTTCTGCTGGTCGAAGTAGGCGGCGTCGGCCGGGTCGATCTTCTTGTAGTCGGCGGTGATCTTCTCGATGACGTGGTGGACGTCGTCGGGGGAGTACCAGCGGTGCGGGTTGCCGCCCGGCTCGATGCCGACCAGGTCGCCGACCTTCAACTGGGTGCGCCCGCTGTTGGGGTTGGCGGCCAGGAGCTTGTCCGCCCAGCTGTCGTAGCCGATGCCGTTGACGATGGCGTACCGGGCGCCGGCCACGGTGCGGGCGTCGGCGGCGGTCGGCTCGTAGTCGTGCGGGTCGGTGCTGGGGTTGGTGATGACGCTGGTCACCTTCACATGGCTGCCGCCGAGCTGGGAGGCGATGCTGCCCCAGAAGTTCTCCGCCGCCACCACCTGGATCGTCTTGCCCGAGCTGCTGCCGCTGCCGGTCGCGGCGGTGTCGCCGGTGTGCGAGGAGGAGGTCGAGCAGGCGGTCGCCGTCAGGGCCGTGAGGCCGGCTGTCGCGGTGACGAGGGCGAGCCTCGCGGCCGGGCGGGCGGAACGGGAGGCGGGGACGGGGGACATGCGGGGCTCCTTCGGGCGGTGCCGGATGGTGGGCGGACACGTGCCGGCGGTGCGGTGACATCGTCACGCTAGATGGAAATGATTTTCACATCAATTGCAAATGAAAACCGTTGCCATCTCTTGCCCCGGGCGTGCGACGGGGCGGGGCTGTCGCCGGCATCGGCGGCGACAGCTCTGGATCGGCGGAGGTCACTGTCCCCGCGAGCGGCTCAGCAGTCGCGGAGCTCTGGCGACTGGTTGAGGATCTGCGCGCGCAGCGAGGTGAAGCGCGTGTGGGTCGCGCCGCCGCGCGCCTCGGGGCGGAAGGCGGCGACGCGGTGGCAGTTCTGGAAGGCGAGAGCCACGCCGAAGTGACGCTCGAGGCTGCCTCGGATCGCGTCGCTGGACAGCGCGCGCAGCAGCTGCCCGCGCTCCTTCTCGGAGGGCGGCGGGGTCTGGTTGTCGGTGAACTCGGCGGTGCCGGACCGCAGTTCGTCCGCGAGGCGGGCGATGAGGTCGTAGGCGTACGGCAGGGAGCTGCGGACCGTTTCCACGAAGTCCTGGTCCCGTACCTCGCCGTTCTCGGCTTCGGCGAGCAGATGCGGGGAGACGTCGAGCGACATGGGATCTGTCCTGTTCTGTGCTGAGGTTCTGTGCTGAGGTTCTGCGGGGCTCGAGGTGGGCCGGGGTCAGGCGACGGCGGCCAGGGCCTCGGGGCCGTGCCGGAAGTCGGGGTCGACCTGGGCGGTGAGGTCCTGTCCGGTGGCGTCGTCGGCCCAGGCGGTGGCGTTGCGTAGATGGAACTCGACGGCTTGCCGCTGGAAGGCCGCCCAGTTCTTGGGGCGGGCGTCGACGGCCGAGCGCAACCGGTCCAGGGTGCGGGTGTTGTGCGGCTCCAGTTCCCCGTGGCCGTGGCCCTGCTCCTGGGCGCGGACGTACGACGACTGCACGCAGTGGGCGAGCAGGTCGTCGCCGACCTGGGCGCGGAGAAAGGCGAGGTCGTCCTTGCCGGTGACCTTGTTGCCGACGATGGCGATCGGGATGCCGAACTCGGCCGCGTGGTCGCGGTACTGGCGGTACACCGAGACGCTCTTGCGGGTCGGCTCGACCACCAGGAACGTCATGTCGAAGCGGGTGAACAGGCCGGAAGCGAAGGCGTCGGCGCCGGCGGTCATGTCGACGACGACGTACTCTCCGGGGCCGTCCACGAGGTGGTTCAGGTACAGCTCGACCGCGCCGAGCTTGGAGTGGTAGCAGGCCACGCCGAGGTCGGTCTCGTCGAAGGCGCCGGTGACCATGAGCGGTACGCCACCGACCGCCTGGACGTGGTGGGAGTGGACCTCGTCCTCCTCCAGCAGCCGCAGCAGGCGGGAGCCGCGGCCGGGCGGGGTCGTCTTGACCATGGCGTCGCGGGACGGGATCCGCGGGTTGGTGCCCCGTAGATAGTCCTTGATCTCCCCGGCCCGCGCGCTGAGCGGCGGCGCGGCGAAGAACTCTTCCTCCTCGAGACCGAGGGCGTACGCCAGGTGCTGGTTGATGTCGCCGTCGATGGCGACGACCGGCGCGCCCGAACGCGCCAGGTGACGGGCGAAGAGGGCCGACAAGGTCGTCTTGCCGCTGCCGCCCTTGCCCGCGAATGCGACACGCATGGTTAACGGCTCCTATTGAAAATGGATGTCATGCGCATAGGCTGGTGGTGCGACGGGGCGGTGTCAAATCAGTCGCGTCTCAACTCACCTGATCCGCAGGCAAGTTGGGCCGTACGTGGGAGGAGTGGGGGTCCCTTTGAGCCTTGCGGAGGA
Organism: Streptomyces sp. NPDC002573; assembly: GCF_042889625.1. Taxonomy (NCBI): domain Bacteria; kingdom Bacillati; phylum Actinomycetota; class Actinomycetes; order Kitasatosporales; family Streptomycetaceae; genus Streptomyces; species Streptomyces sp. NPDC002573. The sequence goes on from NZ_JBIARC010000005.1 coordinate 37,609, forward strand.
AACAGGCAGATGAGCCATGCGGCATACGGCCCTCGGGGCCGACCTTTCACCCTTGTCGTCTGCGGCTCCTGTGGCGCCGACGCGACCGGCCGGGTGATGGACGCGCTGCGCCGCGCGGTACGGGCCGGCCCGCACGGGGTCATGGTCGTCACTGGCTGCCTGGAGCAGGTGCTGCACTGCCGCTGGGGTCGCGACGTCCATGCCGCAGTGCAGCCGTGCGGGATCGACCGCCGGCCCAGCGGCGCCGTCGTACGCCTGGGGCCGCTCGTGACCGAGGCCGACGCAGAGACGGTCGCCGCGTGGCTGGAGGCCGGAATGCCCGACGACGGCACACTGCCCGACCGCCTGCGCGCGGCCCCGGCGCCACGGCGGGTCGCTCACTTCAACTGACGATGTGGATCACCGGGTGGGGTCAGGAGGAGGGTTCGGGCCGTGCCCGTCCCGCCGGTGACGGCTGGGAGCCGAGTATGTCGAGGGGACCCGGGCGTCGTACTCGGGTGTGTCCGGCTCGGCGGGATGGACGACCAGGCGGTGGTCCGGGGTGCCCTCGAGTTCCATGGACTGGTGGCCGAGGGTGAGGTCGCCGACCTCCGGGTGGTGGAACGTCTTAGGACGCGCCGGACGAGGGCCATACGCGAGTCGGCGCGATCCGCCGCGGCTGAGAGCCATGGGCTGCCGCACGGCTTGCCACGTATCCGTGGTCGTCTCGTCACAACTTCCCCACATTGAGCCGTAGGACGAGCCCCTGCCCTGGTCCGCACTTCACGAACTTCGGGTGTTTGATCATACTGTCCAGGGGCTGTGTCCTTGCGGTCATCGGCGTGGTGGTCGGCGGTCGTTCCGCGGCGGCGGAACGTCGGCGGAACACGTCCGGCCGTGGCCGAACCGAAGGGATCCCGCCCCGGCAGGCCACGGATCGGACGGGGGCGTCGCCACTCCTCGGCCGTTCGCATCAGGACAGGGAGTACGGCCCTCATGCCACAACAGAACACGGCGTCGCCGGACGCGGGTGCCGAACGGCTGGTCGCCGGTCGGTACCGCTTGCTGGCCGTTCTCGGCGAGGGCGGTATGGGCACCGTGTGGCGCGCCCTCGACGAGGTGCTGCACCGCGAGGTCGCCGTCAAGGAGGTACGGCCTCCCGCCGGACTGGCCGCGGCGCAGATCGAGCGGATGTACACCCGCTTGGAGCGGGAGGCCTGGGCGGCGGCGCGTATCAGCGCTTCCGGCGTCGTGACCGTCCACGACGTCGCCACCGACGACGGCCGACCCTGGATCGTCATGGAGTTGGTCCGCGGCCGGTCGCTGGCCGACGTGATCGGCTCCGAGGGCGCCCTCGCACCGCGGGAGGCCGCGCGCATCGGTGCCGAGGTGCTGGCCGCGCTGCGCGCCGCGCACGGTGCCGGAGTGCTGCACCGGGATGTGAAGCCCGCCAACGTCCTGCTCGCGGACGACGGCAGGGTGGTGCTCACCGACTTCGGCATCGCCACCGTGGAGGGGGACTCCGCGCTGACGCTGACCGGTGAGGTCGTCGGCTCTCCCGAGTATTTGGCGCCGGAGCGGGCACTGGGCCGGAACCCCGGCCCCGCGTCGGACCTGTGGTCCCTCGGGGCGCTGCTCTACACGGCCGTCCAGGGCCGTTCGCCCTTCCGCCGGACCACCCCGCTGGCCACTCTGCGCGCTGTCGTCGACGACGAGTTGCCCCCGCCGCACCGGGCCGGGCCCCTCGTGTCCGTCATCGAAGGCCTGATGCGCAAGGACCCTGACGACCGGATGCCGGTCGAACAGGCCGAGCAGGAACTGCACCTCGCCGGTGCCGAAGCCGTCTCCGGGGCCGACACGGCAACGCCGTCCGCCGCCCCGCTGCCCGCATCGGCCACCGGAGAGCTGCCCACCGCCGAGTCCCCGCTCGGGGAGACCGCACCCACGTCCACGGCCACGTCCCCGGTCACAGCCACGACCACAACCGCGGCCCGGACAGCGACTGTTCCGGCGTCACCGTCTGGCCCGGAAGAAGTCACGGACGTCACCGCCGCCGCCCCCGCCGCGCCGGAAACGGGGGCGACGGCCACGGTCGACGTACCGGCGGCGGACATGTCCGCGGCCCCGGTCGACACACCCACCGCCACGGTCGCCACCCCCACGGCCCCGGCACACCCCGACGCCCCCGACTCCCGGGCCCCGGAGGCCGCCTCGGCTTCGGGCAACGACGAGTCGGCCACCGTAGCGGCCGGGCCGGCGGCAGAACCCGTGCCCACAGCCGTCTCCGCGCCGCTCGCGCCCGGGGGCGCCGAAACGTCCGGCCAGGGCCCCGAGCGGCGGAGCCGGCGCGTCGGGTATCTGACCGCGGCGGGAGCGGCCGTGCTCGCGCTGCTCGTCGGCGGTCTGGGCTATGCGCTCGCCGGCGGCGACGGTGGGGGCCGCAAGGGCAGCGGCTCGCCCACGAAGCAGGCGCAGAGCGCCGCCTCCGGCGGGGCGGGCAGCGGGTCGGACCAGACCGCCGAACAGCCCGTCTCGGTCACCGTGCAGGGGGGCGCGACCACGTATGTCGGCGACTGTCCCCCGGCGGACTCACAGGCTCCCTGGTTCACCGCGACCTTCAAGGTCTCCCAGTTGCCCTTCCAGTTCTCGTACCGTTGGGTCTCGGCGAACGGGTCCGTGATCGACCGGCAGTGGCGGACGCTGGCCTTCCCGGAAGGCGGCCCCCGCACCCATCAGGAGACGGTGCGCCTGTCGACGTACGCGCAGACCGGAACGCTCCGCAGCAAGATGGCCGTCGAGATCCGCTCGCCGTTCGAGGCGGTGTCCAACGCGGTGCCGTTCTCGGTGACATGCGACTCGACGACGGGCGGTTAGTGCTGCGACCGGAAAGGTTCGCCGGCTCGCGACGCCCGGCAAACCTTGTCGGCCACAGCACTGGTGACCGGGCATCAAGGCCGGTGCTGCGCAACCGAGTCATTCCCGCGCATCCGCCATACTTCAACCAGTACGAGTCGGATCGCTTCCGGGCCGGCTCGGACATCACCGGTCAAGTGAGAGCTGCTGGACCGGAGTTCTGTGGGAGTGAGGTACCGCTCCCCTCCTCGTAGCGGATCAACCGCAGGGTGCGGTTTCTCTGCCCGCACCCGAGACTTTCGCAAGGAGTTTCTGTGTCGTCGGTCATCGTGGGACGCACGGGTCCCTTCGCCGGTCAGAGCGTGGTTCTGGGCAGCGCCCCGTTGCGGTTCGGACGCAAGAGTGACAACGACGTCATCATCGTCAGCGTGAGCGCCTCCCGCCTGCACACCGAGATCGTGGCGGAGGAGGGCGCGTACGTCCTCTACGACCGCAGCAAGAACGGCACCTTCGTCAACGAGGAGCGCGTCACCCGTCATGTGCTCGCGCCCGGCGACTCCATACGCATCGGCGACGAGACCTTCCTGTTCGAGACGCAGGAGGCCCTGGAGACGGTCATGGACCTCTCCCAGCTCGACCTGCCCCGCTCGAATGCGGCGGCGAACCCGGGCGAGCTGCGGGTCACGGTGACCGGAGGCGGCCCGGTCGGCCTTGCCTTCGCCCTGCTGCTGGAGAACGCTCTGTCGGGGCGGGTCGCCATCACCGTCTACGACGGCCGGTGGATCAGGAACGGCTCCACCGTGGTCTGGAAGGACGAGACCCAGGGCAACGTGCGCCGCCAGCAGGTCGTCACCGTCCAGAGCCGGCAGTACCTCGCACTCACCGACGAGATGCGGTCGGCGCTGTTCGACGCGGGCGGATTCTCCGAGATGTGGCCCCTGGGACCGGACTCCGTGGACGGCCGCCCGCCGCGCAACATCCGGATCGCCTACATCGAGGACAAGCTGCTGGAGCTGGCCAACGCCAAGCCCGCGATCCGCCTGGTGCCGAAGCGGTTCGATCCGTCGGAGCAGCAGAACCGGCTCTCCCAGGAACACGTCCTGGTGATCGGTGAGGGCGGCCGGTCGCGCACCCGAGAGCACTTCGCGGACCGTTTCGGCGCGGCCGACTCCTCGATCTACTCCCTCGACGGGGAGCACCTTCAGGACCTGGTGCTGGGACTGCGGGTCAAGTCCCAGCTCTCGGACCCCATGAGCGTCCTGCTCACCGTGGCGCAGAACCGGTTCCTGCTCAACTCGCTGCGTGGCGAGGGGTTCCTCAACATGAGGCTGACCCGGGAGGAGGCCGGCAACGTGATCGGCATCGACCCGGTCCGGCAGGTCTTCGAGGAGTGCGTCGCGGCCCGGCCCTGCCTGATGAGCCGCCAGGAGGACAACGAGTTCGTCTGCCCGACCCATGGCACCCTGTTCCTGCCCGCCCTGCTGCGCAGCTCGCCGCTGTGGAAGCGGATCCGGGAGGGCCTGCGGCTGTTCGGCGTCGCCGAGGACGATCTCACCGCCATCACCTCGTTCCGGCTGGACATGGTGCAGCGGCCCCGGTTCACGGCCCAGCTCACCCGCCCCACCGCCACGACCCCCGGAACCTACGGCTTCCTGCTGGGCGACGCGGCCAACGCCATCCACTTCTGGCCCGGCCGTGGCCTCAACAGCGGCCTCGCGTCGGCCGTTTCCCTCGCCCGTTCCCTCAGCCGGGTCTGGCAGGGCCGTCCGCTGCGCGACGCCGACTTCATCCGGCACGAGGCGGCGATGTCCATGCTTCAGTACAGGCACAAGAGCCGGGCCTGGAACGCCATGGTCACCACCGACGAACGAGGCACGACCCGCGCCATCAAGGACATCATCGCGGACAGCATGGAGGGGGACCGGGTCGTCGCCGAACCCGGCGCCGAGCGGTCCGATCTGGACATCCTGCTGGACCGCATGGGCGCGATCCGCGAGCGCCTCGCTCCCCGCCTCCCCGGAATGCCCGGCGACGAGGAACTGCGCAGCCACCTGTCCGCCCTGGCTCCGTCTACCCTGCGGACCCTCCAGGAGAGCGGTGCCTGGGACACGCTGATCGTCGGCGGCGAGGAGGCCGACATCGACATCTTCTACCAGTCGGACTCCCCGGTCTTCGTCGGCCGCCCCGCCGATCCGCGCGTCATGGGCCGGCCGGCGGACCCGCGGCAGCCGGGGGCGCTCGACCCGGCGTGATGCCAGGACTCCGTCCCTGAGATCGCAGGGTCGTATCTCGTCCCGCTGCCGGAAGAAGGGGCCCGGCACATGTCGGGCCCCCCTTTCGCGATCCACCACGCAGAGCCGGAGACGGCCACGGCGTTCAAGTCGCCACACATACGATCAAGTCATGAACGCATGGAATGAGAGCCTGGACGCGGCGGGGATCCGGGAACCGGCGCTACGCAGGGACTACGACGCCCAGCGCCGCCTGGTGTCGCGCTTCCGCCGTACCTCATATCTGGCGGTTCAGCTGCTGCTCCCGCGGCCGATGCTGCCCCATGTGGTCGCGGCGACGGCCGTGATGCACCACGGGGACAACCTTCTGGACACCGGTACGAAGACGCAGCGAGCCGCGAGGTGGGCGTCTTGGGAACAGCAGGTGCGTCAGGTGCTGGACACCGGTGTGAGCGGTGATCCGCTGCTCCGCACGCTGGCTCACACCATCGCGGCGCACCCGCGGCTTCGCAGGACAGTGGAGGAGTATCTGTCCACCGCTACAGCCGAGTTGGAGTTCGCCGGATTCCACGACGAGGCGGACTACCAGGCCTATGTCGATGCCTATTCACTGCCCGCGTTCATGCTGGTCGGCGCGCTGGTGGGGCCGGAGAAGGACGACGGGTCGTATCGGGCGGCCTGCCGGACGTTCATGGACGGCAGCCAGCGGCTGGACTTCGTCAACGACATCGCGGAGGACCTGCGGGAGGGACGGCTGGGCATCCCGGCGAAGACGCTGGAACTCTTCTCCGTCAAGCTGGAGGACATGGCCGCGGGGCGCGAAGCACCGGGCGTGCGGGAGCTGGTGGCCCATGAGGTCGGACAGGCGCGTACGACCTTGCAGGCGGCGAGGGAACTGCCCGCTCTGGCTCCGGCGCCCTACCGTCCGCTGATGGGCGCGCTGATCGAGGTCGAGCTGCTGACCGCTGATGCCGCGCTGGCGCGTGGTGCCGAGCTGCTGCGCGGCTCGGCGAGGCCGTCGCCGGTGCCGGCGCTGCGGGTACTGCTGGGCGCTCGCCGAAGGGCGCGCAAAGGAGGCTGACCGCTGTGCCGTTCACCAGCGGGGGGCGCCTTCGGCGAGCTGGAGTTCGCCCCTGCCGAAGGAGAAGTTCTCGATCGGGACCGGAACCAGTGCGATGAAGACGTCGTCGGGCGAGATGCCGAGCGCCTCGACCACCAGCTTGTTGATGGCAGCGCTCACGGCCTTCTTGTCCTCCAGAGGACGATGAGCCCCGAGGAGCACCGTGATGATCATCGCGTCGCTGCTGCGCTGCATACCCATGAACGTCGGGTCCAGGAAAATTTCGCTGTCACCGTGTTCGCTGATCACGATGAAGCGGTCGCCCTCGGGGATACCGAGTGCCTCTATCAGGGACTGGTTGAGCGCATCGGCGAGGGCGCGCTTCTGGTCCGGCGAGAAGCGGTTGGCGGGAATGTGAGCGTTGAAAACGGGCATGAGGTTCTCCTGCGATAGTGCGGTCAGGAGGCCGCCGACGGGAAAGTCCGGAGGCCCTCGATCACGTCACGGCCCTTGGCGGTGTCCGCGTACAGTCGCGCCTCCGTGATCAGCCCGTCGGAGCAGGTGAAGAGCAGGCAATGTTCGTTTTCCATGGTGCGCCCGTTACTCGCCTTCGCCCTGGCCGTTACGGGAACCACGACGTGTGACCCGGCGTCGAGCACCGCGTGTGCGTCGTAATTGAAATACTCGTAGTAATGATCGAAGAGGTCCCGATAAAAGGCGAGAAATCCTTCGCGGCCGTGGAATGTGCCGCCATAGGGCAGGGAGGTGGGGAAATGGAAAACCACATCCGGTGACATCAGGGCCACCAGATCGGATGAATCGTTCTTCTCGAATCCGGAATAGGCGCGTCGGCAGGCGTCCACGACCGCCTGGTTGTGCGACATGTTTCCTCCTGCTTGGGGCGGGGCCGGGAGTGGGAGGTGGGGGAGCGAATCGAGCGAATCCGTCGAGGCTAAGTCTTCATCTGGAACCCAGGTGGCGTCAAGGCTGAGTTCCAGATGGCAACCCTGGCGTATTCTGAGGTCATGGAGTGGGGAGAACTTGATCTGGGCAACTGCAGCATCGCTGCGACCCTGGCCCTGGTCGGCGAGCGATGGACTCTGCTCATCCTGCGCGAGGTCTTCGCCGGGCTGCACCGCTTCGACGAGATCGCCGACCATCTCGCGATCTCCCGTCGGGTCCTGACCGAACGCCTTCGGCAACTGGTCGACGCCGGCCTGCTGGAACGCCGCAGCTACCAGGAGGCCGGGCAGCGCTCCCGCCACGAGTACCACCTGACGCCCCAGGCGCACGACCTGCAGTGGGTGCTGGCCGCCCTCCTCCAGTACGGCGACGCCCATCTCGCCGACGGTGCGGGCGGCGCGCCCGTGGTGCTGCGGCATTCCGGCTGCGGCGGCCCCGTTCACGTCGAGCTGCGCTGTTCCTGCGGGCACGAGGTCGCCGGCTCGGAGGTGGAACCGGCCCTGGGCCCGGGCGCGGTCAGGCTGTAGGGGTCTTGCTCTCGGAGGTCAGTACCCGACTCGGAAGGTCGCGTCCTGCCGGTCCGCGGCCGTGGAGACCGGGTCGATGCGCAGTACGTAGTCGGAATGGCGGATGTACCGGGCCGGGTAGTTGTACGACCGGAACGATGCCCAGCCCGAGTCCGCCAGGCCCGGGGTGCGATAGAAGGTCGCGTCCCCGGCGAACGTGGACGTGCCGTCGTCGGCATCCAGCCGGAGCCGGTAGTCGTGGTGGCGCAGGTGGCGCGTCGGGTAGTTGACCGACTGGAAGGAGACGCCCGCCGAGTCCGCGAGGCCGGGGACCAGTTTCCACTGCGAGTCGAGATACGGGTCGATCGGGTACTCGTCGATGCGGCCGACGAAGTCGGCATGGCGGATGTAACGGGCTGGGTAGTTGTACGACTTGAGGCGGTTGCTGCTCGGAGTTCCCCAGAACGCCAGCAGTTCGGTGTACTCGGCCGATGTGATCGCGCGGATGCCGCAGTGCTTGGAGTTGACCGGCTGGGTGTAGGTCTTCTGGTCGAGCGCGGTCCAGGTGCCCGTCGACAGATCACCGGACTGCCAGACGTAGAAGACGCCGTTGGGCGTGTAGGTGTCTCCGTAGAGGTACCAGGTGTTGGAGCCCAGGGACTTGACCAGCTCTGGGGCCTCGGTGCCGCCGTGCGCGACGGCCGTGCTGAACTCCGTGAAACTTCCCGGGTCGAGCGACGTGGAGCGCGCGCCCACCAGTGTCTGGTTCTTCTTGAAGTAGAGGTAGTTGACGCCAGAGACGCTCACCGCCATGTCGCCGTCGATCACGTCGTAGCCCGGGTCGAAGAAGACCTGCGGCTCGGAGGCGGTCAGGAAGTCGGTGGTGTGGTTCACCATGATGACGTTGTGGCCGGTGTCGTCGACGGCCGAGTAGATCACCGCGTATGTGCCCCGGCTCGCGTCCCAGAACGCCTCCGGCGCCCAGGCGTGGGTGTTCATGTCGTGCAGCTTCAGCCGGTGGTAGCCGGTGAAGGTGCACAGGTCGGTCGAGAACCAGACGTGGATGTACTGGCTGACGTACGTCCAGGCGGTGCCCTTGAGGTCGGTGGCGAGGACGACGAACGTGCCGTCCTGCTTGCGCAGGACGAAGGGGTCGCGCAGCCCGAGGTCGCCCTCCGTGGGGGTGACGACGGGGTTGTTCTGGTTCAGCGGTGTCCATTCCAGCCCGTCCTGGCTGACGGCCAGATGGAGGCCGTAGTCCGTGCCGTCGCCGAGACTGGTCGACTCGGTGAAGTAGCACATCACGTAGGCCGAGTCAGCTGCCTCTGCGGTCCCGGCACCGAGGCTGAGCGCGCCGGTCACGGCCAGGGGGGTGGCGGCCGCGAGGCCGAGGAACTGACGGCGGGAGGTGGCCATGCGTGCTCCAGGGGGTGTGTGGGGCCCTTGAGGACAACGGCGGTGCTCGGCATGTCGAACATGGTTCGGTCAACCGTTCAGAAAGTAAGGATCGGGCATGTGCGCGTCAATCCAACGCGGCGATCTCCGCGTGCGGATCGAGCGCGGAGGTCGGCTCGTCCACGAACAGGAACGGCGCGCCGCGGTACAGGCTGCGCGCGGTGCCCAGCTTCTGCCACTGCCCGCCGGAGAGCTGGACACCCCGCTCGTAGCCCTTGAACACGATCGAGTCCCAGCCGTGGGGCAGGCCCTCGACGAGGGTGAGCACGTTCGCGTCCTGCGCGGCCGTTCGGACCCGGTCCATGTCCCGGGGGCGGTCACCGGCGCCGATGGCCACGTTCGCGGCGGCGGTCATCTCCCAGCGCGGGAAGTCCTGGGCGAGCAGGCCTACCGCAGCGAAGACACCGGCACGGTCCGCCTCGCGCAGTTCGACCCGGGCGCCGTTCCCGTCCTCCCACCACACGTCTCCCTCGGCGGGCAGCAGCAGCCCGGCGAGCACCTTGGTCAGGGTCGTCTTGCCGGAGCCGTTCGCGCCCACCAGTGCGGTCACCTCGCCCCGGCGGACCGTCAGGCTGACCTGCTTGAGCGCCGGGACATCGGACCCGGGATAGGTGAACGACACGTCCTGTACGCGCACCCGGTCCACGGCGGCGGGCAGCGCGGTGCCCGCCGCCGGGATGGCGTGTTCGCCCGCCACCTCGACGGCGGTCTCGGTGTCGGTGAGGAACAGCAGTTCCTCGTAGAGCCTGTTGACCTGCTGGACGAGGGAGGTCAGGCGCGCGGTCGAGGTGCGGATGGCGATGACCGCGGTCCCGCCCACGGCGAGCGGCAGCCCCCCGTTCGACAGCAGCCACCACAGCAGCCCGTAGCAGGCGAGCGACGCCAGACCGGCGAAGACGCCGGCGACCAGATCGGTGGAGGCCTGGGCGCGGGCGAGCCGGCGCTGCTCGGCCTCGGTCAGCCGCGACATCTCCTCATAGCCGGCCAGCAGTTTGGTGCCGGCCGCGTGCACGCGGATCTCCCCGGCTGCGTGCGGACGGGTCAGATAGGCCAGCAGCGAAGCGATCGCCCGCCGGTGATCGACCCAGTTCAGCCGCGAGATGTAGTCGCGGCGCGCGGAGCGGACGGCACCCCATCCCTTGGGAAGTGCGATCGCCAGCAGCATCGGCAGCAGCGCCCAGTGCAGCGAGGCCAGCACGACCGCGGCCGCGGCCATCCCGATGAGCACGTTGCCCACACCCACCGAGAGCCGCAGCATGTTCCGCGCGGAATCGGTGCCGAACTTCCCTGCCTCCAGGATGCGTTGGACCTCGGGCCGCTCGGTCGCCTCCACCTCGACGCGGGTGACGGCCGCGTAGTACCGGCCGGACACCGCCCGCTCCACCTGCGGCTCCAGCCGGCCCGACATCGCCGTCGACCACGCCGCCAGCAGCGCCGCCGTCACCGCGGTCGCGCCCAGCAGGACCAGCGACGGCAGGGCGTCACGCAGCTTGTTCGCGGTCGGGCCGTCCGCGAACAGCTCCGTGAGGACGCTGTTGACCGCGACGAGCCCCCATGCCGACGTCACCCCCTGGCCGAGCTGGGCCGCCACGACTCCGGCCAGTGCCCGCGGGTCCGTCTGCCATCCGGTGCGCAGGACCATGCCCATCATGCGGGGCAGGGCGGTGGCCATGTGCCCGAACGACAGCCGGGTCAGCGGGCCTTCGTGGCGTACGAAGGAGTGGTCGTAGCGGAGCCGGCCGCCGTACAGCTCGCGTTCCGCGTTCGAGATCCTGGTGTCTTCGGCTTTCGTGCCCGGCAGCGTGTCGCGGCCCGAGTCGGTCGTCGTCAACGTGGCTCCTTCGAGGTCGTGGCGGTGTTGCCGGGCTCAACGAGGCGACCCCCGGTTTCGAACGCGTGTTTTTCGGTCGGTCTGCGGATCCCGTCCTCAGGCGGTTCGCGAAAGGTGCGGGATGCACGGGGCTTTGCCCCACAAGGGCGCCCGGAGAAAGTGGGGTTGGCCGAAACGTGGCGGTCCTCCGTGGCCGGCCGGTGGGATCAGGGACGTCGGCGGGTGGCGCCCCGGATCATGTGAGTGTTCCGAAGCAGCGAGGAGGTCTCCGTGCAGTTGCGCAACGTCACACCGGACGATGTCGACGCCTACGTCCGGATGCGATGCGACCCGGTGATGATGGCCGAGCTCGGTGGGCCGCTGCCGCGGGAACCCATGCCGGACAAGGTGCGTCGAGACGCCGTAGAGGCGGCGGCCGATGTCTCCTGGATCAAGATGATCGTGCCCGATCCGGACACGCCCGACGTGGTGGCCGGGTCGGTGACGATCTGGTCCCACAACACCGGGGAAGGGCCCGTCTCGGAGATCGGGTGGATGATCCTGCCGCAGTTCCAGGGCCGTGGCCTGGGCAAGCGCGCGGCCTGGACCCTGCTCGAACAGGCGCGGGTCGAAGACCGCTGGGGCGTCGTGCACGCGTTCCCGGCCACGAGCAACGGGGCCTCGAACGGCATCTGCCGGTCCCTCGGCTTTCGCTTCGTCGCCGAGCAGGACGTCACGTTCGCGGACCGGGTGCTGCGAAGCAACCACTGGGCCATCGACCCCCGCACCGAGCTGAAGCCGGCCTGACGGCGGGAGGGCCGGCTGTCACGGATCGGGCGGACCGGTCACAGGGCGTTGAGGAGGATCACGTAGACCGTGGTTCCCAGGCCCACGCTCAGGATGGTGCGGCGGCCGAAGGCCAGGTGCAAGCCGATGGTGACGGCCACGGAGACCAGGGCGTAGAGCAGGGCGTTAGGGTCCTGAGTGATCGTGCCGTGCAGTGCCGACACGGCGAGGATCGCGAGGATGCCCACCGGCATCCACACCGACAGCTGTCGCGCCATCGCCGAGCCGCGCAGGGTGCGCAGCACCGCGAAGGGCAGGGCGCGCAGGGCCAGGGTGATCGTGAAGACGATCACCAGGACGGCTGTCAGATACGAGGTGCTAGGCATCGGCGGTCTCCTCGGCGGGGCGGCGAGCGTGCGATGTCGTAGGCGGGGCCCACGCAGGAGCGGGTGGGGCGCGGGGCGGAGCCGGGGCGTCGGTCGGGCCCCGGCTCCGGCCTGGTTCAGCGCTGTCCGGGCAGGGTGAGCAGACGGGCCAGGGTGGTGCGGCCGCGGGTGGTCGCCCCCGGGTCGTCGTGGAGCGCACCCCGGGCGATGGCGCTCGCCGCGTCGAGGGCGGAGAAGCAGCGCAGCGCGGCCTCCTCCTCGCCGGTCAGCGGGCGTCCGAAGCCCTCGAGGAACGCCGTCCGCAGCTCGGGCCACCGTGCCCAGGGGCCGCGGGCGAGCCGGACGAGGTCGGCGACCGCCGCGTGCGGGCGGGCCCGCTCCAGGCCGACCACCGCGAGCGCGCCGGTCGCGGAGTCGTACAGCCAGTTGTGCTCCCCGAAGTCGCCGTGGGTGTATCCGACGGGCAGCGGGCCGAGCAGCGCCAGCCCGACGGCATAGCGGCGGACGACGTCCCGCTCCGGTGCCGTGATGAGGTCACCGGCGCGTTCCAGGTACGCCTCGGCGTCGGGGACGGCGCGTTCGACCTCGGCCCGTGCCTCGGCGCGGTCCCGGGCGGTGAGGTCCCGGGCGTCGCCGTGGAACCGGCGCAGCCATGCGCCCGCGCGGCGGTGCAGGGCGCGGTGCTGCCCGGAGGTGAGGGCGACGGCACCCACGGGGCGGCCGGGGACCGCGGTCAGCAGCAGGGCCTGGTGGTGAGCGTCGGTCTCCAGCAACTGGGGCACGCTGTCCCGCTCCAGTGCGGGGGCCGCCTCACGGTAGGCGCGGGTCTCGCGGGCGTAGCACGCCGGTGTCGGTGCGACCTTGAGGTACGCGCGGCCGTCGTCGGACGTCAGCTCCCAGACCCGGGAGGGGGTACGGGGCCGGGAGACGTCCCGCACGGACCGGACGGGACCGACGACACCCTCGGCCCAGGCTGTCAGGGTGGGCGGCAGCGGGGTGCGGACGGTCATGCCTCCCTCCTCGGTGCCGGACGTGATGAGGAGGAACGGACGGCGTCACGGGTCAGGGCGCGGACATCTGCGGGCCGTGCGGCGGCACCGGCCCGGGCGCGGACGTCAACTCCGCGCCCGGCGGCGACGGGGCGCGCGGGCCGATTCTCGAACACCGGGTGAGCGGCGGCAGGGGCGGGGACGGGGTTCATGATTCCTCCAGGGCTCGGGCGATGCGGGCGGGACTGCCGAACAGTCGCCCGAACAACCGCCCCGATCATGAACTCGTAACGGGTACCCGGGAGCGAATTCTCGGACAAAGGTTCGAGTGACACGCTTCGCCGCAAGCCGCCCTAGGGGGAATGGTGTGCGTGAGGTTGTTCGATTCCCCCGTGTGGTGGCGAGTGACCCTGCCGGGCGATTGCTCAGACGCCGGTGGACGGAGTGTCAGCTGCGGCGTGGTCCGCGAAGCCCCGCTCGGCCAGCAGGGCGTCGATCTTCGCCCGGTGCGCCTTCTCCCAGGCGTCCAGGGTTTCGTCCGCCTCCTTCGCCAGCTTCTTCCGGGCGGCGGCGAGTATCTCCTCGCGGCGGTCCGCCGGAACCACCACGACGCCCTCCTCGTCGGCCACCACGATGTCCCCGGGACGCACCTGCACACCGCCGCACCGCACCTCGGTGTTGAGGGGTTCCACGGCGTTCTTGGCGCCCGGGATGGGGATGACGCCCCGGGCGAAGACGGGGAAGCCCCTCTCGCGCACCTCCGCGAGATCTCGGATGACCCCGTCGGCCACGAACGCGGTGACGCCCCGGCGCTGGGCGACCGCGCAGACGTTGCCACCGGCCAGGGCGTGGTCCACGTCCCCGGACTCGACGACGATGACCTGGCCGGGCTCGGCACGGTGGATGGCCGCGTGCAGCATCAGGTTGTCGCCGGGAGGGCAGCGCACCGTGAACGCGGGACCGGCCACACGCGGGGCACCGGACCACAGCGGGCGGATGCCGATGTCCATGACCTGCCCGCGGCCGAGCAGATCGGCGAGCGTGGTCGTCGGGACGTCCCGGAACCCGTCGCCGGATTCGATGATGTCGCTCATGGGATCCCTCCGTTCGAGTGGATCATCGAATCTACGCCCGGCGCATGACGGCGGAACAGACGGCGCACATCCGCACGCCGGAGATGTCGGCCGGGTCACATGAACAGGTGTGTGAGCAGTTGCAGGAGATCGCTGGTGGCGTCCGCGGCCCCCAGTGCCGGCAGCGCCCCGAGCGCCAGTGTCGTCGCGGCGAGCGGCCACAGATGCGGGAGCGGAGCGACCTGGAGGGCGGCGATGCGGCGGCTGACCGCGCGGTCGGTGAAGTGCAGTGCGCACACCGGGGCCCGGCGGCCCGCGCTCAGCGCGGCGCGCGCGAGGGCCCGGGCCGTGGTGGAGCGGTCGCCGACGGCGTCGGCCGCCTCTTCGTCCGCCCAGCGCTCGACCAGGAACGCGACCGTGGTGCGGACGGGAGCGAGCAGCGGGTCGGCCGCGGTGGCGAGCGTCATGGCGGTCACCAGCAGGGCGTGCCGGTGGCGCAGATGGGTGCGCTCATGGGCCAGCAGCACACGGCGCTCGGCGGGTTCGAGGGCGCTGAGCATGGCCGAGGTGACCAGGATCCGGCCCGGTGCGCCACCGCTGCCGGGGATGGCGAACGCCTGCGGTACGGGTGAGGCGGCGACGATCAGCTCGGTGTCCGGCGGATGCCCGGCGCACAGGCCGCGCAGCGCGCGCCGGGTGAGGCGCTCGGCACGGGCGGTGCGGTACACCCGCACGGCGACCAGGACGAGGGCCAGTGCGGCGGCCACGGCGACCGTCTCCGGGACCGGGTCGGGCAACCGGTGGCCGTCGGCGCGGGCGTCCGCCGCGACGGGCTGGGCCCGGTCGATCAGGGTGACGGCGAGCAGGAGCAGCGACCAGGTGGTGGCGGCCGCGGTGAACAGGGCGGACGCGGTCAGCACCCGGGCCGCGAGCGCGGGCGCCACCCGCCGGCCGACCACGGGACCGACCACGGCCAGCAGTAGTGAGAGCAGGATCGGCAGGTAGACGTCGATCTTCATGCGGCGCCCCCGTTCGGTTGCCGGTGTGCACCCCCGCCCAGGAGTTCGCGCAGGGCCTGCTCCTCCTCGGGGCTCAGTCCGGTCACGAACTGCTGGAGCGTGGCGATCGGGTCGGGCCCGCGGTCGAGGGCCTCGTGCATGGCCTCGGCGGTGAGCTGGGCCGCGTTCTTGGCGGGCCGGTAGGCGCCGCGCCGCCCGTCCACGTCGCGCAGCACGAGGCCCTTGTCGTAGAGACGCTTCAGGATGGTGTGCACGGTGTTGTAGGCGAGGCCGCCGCCGATGTCGGCCTGGATCTCGGCGGGGGTGAGTGCCTGCTCGGTGGCCCACAGCGTGGCGAGCACCTCGCTCTCCAACTCGCCGGCGCTGCGCCGTTCCGCCCTGCCCTGGGGGCCTCTGCCAGCCATGCCCGCAACCTTACAGCGCGTAGGGAAGCCGCCTGTACCAGCGGTGGAGGCCAACGGGTGCGGCCCGGATCACCCGTTCGGCGCAATGCGATGCGCTGTGACCGGTGTGGCGAGCCGCTTGGTCCTGCAACGCCCTTCCATACGGGATAGCTTGTCCGTGTTTTGCCGACTTCATTCCCGACTCACGCCGTCACCCTACGGCTTGTAGGGTGTGAGGCCCCTACGGTCTGTAGGGAAGTGAGGGGTGGGCCGTGGCCAACAGCTCGAACATCGCGCTCGCAGGAGTCCGCCGGTACGCCGGACCGTCGGTCGCCGGCACCTCGTGGCGCGACCGCGGCCCGGGCCTGATCGCCGTGGTGGCGGGCGCCTTCACCCTGGCCCAGCTCGTCCTCGTAGGGCCGGGCATGGGGCTCGGCTGGGACGAGACGGTGTACGTCAGCCAGGTCAGCGCCCACGCCCCCGCCGCGTACTTCAGCGCACCGCGCGCCCGGGGCATATCCCTGCTGGTCGCGCCCGTCACCCTGTGGTCCTCGTCCACCGCGCTGCTCCGGGTCTATGTGGCGGTGCTGGCCGGGGCCGCCCTGTACCTCGCCCTGCGCGCCTGGCGCGGGCTCTTCCCGGTCCGGGTGCTGGTGTTCGGCGGCGCCCTGTTCGGGAGCCTGTGGATCACCCTGTTCTACGGCCCGCAGGCCATGCCCAACTACTGGGTCGCGATCGGCGCCCTCGCCGGCACCGGCTGCTTCCTGCGCGCCCACGCCGACCCGACCGACCGGGCGGCCGTGTGGGGGGTCGCCGCGAGCGCCGCGCTCATGGCGTGGATGCGGCCCACGGACGCCCTGTGGATCGCCACGCCCCTGCTGGTCGTCGTGGTGTTCCTGCGCCGATGGCGGCGCCGCGCACTGCTGTACGCACTGCTGGCCGGGCTGGTCCTCGGGGCGGCCGAGTGGATCACCGAGGCGTATGTCGCCGACTACGGGGGACTGCTGCGCCGCCTGTCCGAGGGCTCCCGGATCCAGGGCGGCCTGGGCTGGGACATCGCCGTCGCCGACCAGCTGCGCAGCCTCGCCGGACGCGCGCTGTGCCGCCCGTGCACCGGCCCGCTGCCCAACCCCGCGGTGACCGCCTGGTGGTTCGCGCTGCCCCTGCTCGCCGTGCTCGCGGCGTTCGTCGCGGTCGGGGACCGGCGCCCGGCCCGCACCGTGGTGCCACTGGCCTGCGCGGCGACCGCGGCCTTCCCCTACCTCTTCCTGATCGGGTACGCGGCGCCCCGCTTCCTGCTCCCCTCCTATGCCCTCCTCGCGATTCCGGTCGCCGACGGCCTCCTCGATCTGGTCACCGTGCCGGACGGCCGGTGGCGGCCCCTGGTCGGGACGCTCGTGGCGCTCGGGCTGGCGGGCCATCTGGTGGTGCAGTTCACGGTCCTGCACCGCACCGTGGCCCGCACCGACGCCGATCGCCACGGCTGGTCCCGCACCGTCGCCGAACTGCACCGGCTGGGCCTCCGCCCGCCCTGTCTGCTCACCGGGAACGACTCCGTCCCGATCGCCTTCTACGCCGGCTGCTCCTCGGCGGCGACCAGCGGCAGCAACGCCAACAGCACCCCCGCCGGCATCACACGCACCGCACAGCGCATGCCCGTCGCGTATCTGGGCACCTCCACGGGCCGTCCACCGGCGTACACCCATGGCTGGCGCGCCCACTCCTTCGACGGCATCCGCTTGTACATCGCCCCCAGGACCAGCCGCTCGACAGCCCCGGGCGGACACCGATGACGCCGCCGACGACCACGAAGGAGACTCCCGAGGTCCCCGAGGTCCCCGAGGTCTCCGAGGTCTCCGAGGTCCCCGAGGTTTACGAGACTCCGGCGGCGGCGCGCGCCCGGCCCCGGGTCCGGCCGGCACGCGCCTCCTGGCACGCCGCCGTCACCCTCGTGGTGCTCGTGGGCACCGCGCTGCTCGCCCGGCGCCACTGGCCCGTGATCGAGGCGGGCGCCGCCCGGCTCGCGGGCGCCGACCCGGGCTGGCTGCTGCTCGGCGCGACGGCCGCGGCCTCGACCTGGGCCTGCTCGGCCCTCGCCCAGCAGGGCGCGGTGACCGAGGCGCTGCCCGGCGGACGGCTGGTGGCGGCACAGTTCGCCGCCTCCGCCGCCAACCATGTGCTGCCCGCGGGCCTCGGCGCGGGCGCCGTCAATGTGCGCTTTCTGACCCGCTGCGGACTGTCCGTGCCCCGCTCGGCGACCGCGCTCGCGGTCAAGGCCACCGCCGGGACCGTGGCCCGCGGCGCACTGATCGCCGCCCTCGCCCTCGCCGGACCCGGACTGCTGCGGCTGCCGCGCGTCTCCCCGACCGTGGTGACGGCGGCACTGCTCGCGACCTCCGCGCTCCCGTTGCTGCTGCTGTCCGGACCGCTGCGGCGCGCGGTGCGAACCGTGTCGGCGGACGTACGGGCCGTGCACCGGCTGCCCGCCCGGGCGGCCGCCCTGTGGGGCGGATCCCTGGCCTTCCCCTCGCTGCACGCTCTGGTGGTCATCGCGGTCACCTGCTCCCTCGGCCTGCCCGTGCCCCCGGAGCGGGTGGCGCTGGCCTACCTCGCGGCCAGCAGCGCGGCGGTCCTGCTGCCCACGCCGGGCGGCATCGGGTCCCTCGACGCCGCGCTGGCGCTCGCGCTCACGCTCGCCGGAGTGCCCGGCAGCGCGGCGGCCTCCGTGGTCCTCGGCTACCGGCTGCTGACGGTGTGGCTGCCGCTCGTCCCCGGCCTGGTGGTGCTCGGCCTGCTCGTACGCCGCAAGGCCCTGTGATCCGGCGGCTGCCGGGCGGCAGTCAGGATGAGTTCAGGTTCCCGGTGGCAGCGTCGGGCCCCATGAGCCATGAGATACCCGACACAGCGGGGCCGCGGGACCCCGCCGCAGCCGCGCCCGCTCCCCGCACACGCTGGAACAAGGTCCCCGAAGTCACCGCCTACTTCTGGATCATCAAGGTCCTGTGCACGACCGTCGGCGAGACCGCGGCGGATCTGCTCAACGAGAAGGCGGGGCTCGGGCTCACCGGTGTGTCGCTGCTGATGAGCGCGCTGCTCGCGGTCGTGCTCGTCGTCCAGTTCCGCACCCGGGCCTACCGCCCCGGCGTGTACTGGCTCGCCGTGGCCCTGATCAGCGTCGTCGGCACCCTGGTCAGCGACAACCTCACCGACAACATGGGCGTGCCGCTGACGACCACCACCACGGTGTTCGCGATCGTCCTCGCGATCGTGTTCGCCGCCTGGTACCGCGCCGAGCGGACCCTGTCCATCCACCACATCGACTCCACCCGCCGCGAGACCTTCTACTGGCTGGCGGTCCTGTTCACCTTCGCCCTGGGCACCTCGGCGGGCGACCTCGTCGCCGAGCGGATGGACCTGGGCTACTGGGTCTCCGCCGTTCTGTTCGCCGCGGCGATCGCCGCCGTGGCGATGGCCCGCTTCGCTCTCGGCCTGGGCGCCGTGGGGAGCTTCTGGATCGCGTACATCCTCACCCGTCCGCTGGGCGCCTCGATGGGTGATTACCTCTCCCAGCCGACCGGCGACGGCGGCCTCGGCCTGGGCACCGTGGTGACCAGCGCACTGTTCCTCCTGGTCATCCT
This sequence comes from Streptomyces sp. NPDC002573, assembly GCF_042889625.1. Taxonomy (NCBI): domain Bacteria; kingdom Bacillati; phylum Actinomycetota; class Actinomycetes; order Kitasatosporales; family Streptomycetaceae; genus Streptomyces; species Streptomyces sp. NPDC002573. Next base: position 56,740 of record NZ_JBIARC010000005.1, read on the forward strand.
CGGCCTGGTCATCCGCCTCTCGGTGACCCGCAAGGACGTCATCGAACCCGAACGCGCCGCCGAACACGCGGTGTGACGACTCATCACACATTCAGGATCGATTCAGGTCACCATTGACAGGGTCGGACACCGACGCGGCCGCCGTGCGCGGTCGTCCCCACCGTCCGCGCGGGGCGCTCGCCATGACGAGCGCCCCGCGTCGTGGCACGAACAGGAGTGTCCGCACATGGAGAAGACGGAGAAGTCCGCGACCCGCACCGGCCCCGACGGCGCGGAGCTGCGGCAAGAGGCACTGAAGAGCGTGGTGAAGAAGCTCCCGGAGGTCACCCTGGCCTTCTGGATCATGAAGATCGCGGCGACCACCCTGGGCGAGACCGCGGGCGACCTGTTCTCCCAGACCCTCGGGCTGGGCTACTTCCTCACCACCGTCGCGCTGTTCCTGGTCTTCGTGGTGACCCTGGTCGTCCAACTGCGCTCCGCCCGCTACAACCCCTTCTTCTACTGGACCGTGATCCTGTCGACCAGCATGGCCGGCACCACCATGTCCGACTTCATGAACCGCGACGCCAGTGCCGCGTACCTCTCGAACGGCGCCACCTCGCTCGGCTGGGGCCCCCAGGGCCTGGGACTCGGCTACCCCGCCGGAGCCGCCCTTCTCGTCTCGGTCCTGCTCGTCATCTTCGCGATCTGGAAGCTGACCGGGATGACCTTCCGGATCCGCGACATTGTCAGCTTCCAGGGCGAGGCCCTGTTCTGGTCGGCGATCCTCGTCTCCAACACGCTCGGCACCTCGATGGGCGACTTCCTCTCCGACAGCTCCGGCCTCGGCTACGCGGGCGGGGCGCTGCTCGTGACCGGTCTGCTCGCGGTGCTCGTGGTCCTGATGCGGGTCCCCTCGGTGCCCAATGTGCTGCTGTTCTGGATCGCCTTCGTCCTCACCCGCCCGCTCGGTGCCACCGCCGGTGACTTCCTCACCAAGCCGGTCGCCAAGGGCGGCCTGGACCTCGGCACCGCGGGCTCGTCCGCCGTGCTCCTCGCGGTCCTGTTCGGCCTGATGGCCTACGCCCACCTTCAGGAACGCAGGCGGGGCGCCGCGCTCGCGCCGGATGCCGGCGGGAGGGAGCCGGTCACCCAGCGGGCAGGCTGACCACGAACCGTGCGCCCGGGCCGTGCCCCGGATCGTGGTGCACCTCCCCGCCGACGGAGCGGGCCAGCCGTCGCGCCAGCGGCAGCCCCAGACCCGCCCCGCCGTGCCCGTCGTCCGGGTCGGCCCGCTGCCCAGGCTGGAAGAGCCGCCCGGCGAACGACTTCGGCACCCCGGGGCCGTCGTCCGTGACGTCGATGCGTACGCCGTCCCGCGTGCGCCGGGCCTCCACGGTGATGTGCGCGCGGGCGTAGCGCAGGGCGTTGCCGAGCAGCGGGCTGACGATCCGTTCGAGCAGCGCGGCCTGGACGCCCGCCTCCAGCAGCTCGTCCTTCACGCGGACCTCGGCCGTCACCCGGGCCGGGCGGTCGAGGCCCGCGGCGAGCTGCCGCAGCACCGGCAGCACTCGGGCCGTGCCGGGAGCCGTGGGCGCGCCCTCCCGGGCGTCGTCGAGCAGGGTGTCGCAGATGGTGCGCATCGACTGGGCGGCGTCGGCGATCACCGCGTGCGTGGCCCTGGTCTCGGCGCCCGTACGCGGCCGGGCCTGCCACCAGTCCAGCTCGGCGACGATCCGGCTGAGCGGTGTGCGCAGTTCGTGCGACAGCTCCGCGGTCAGCTGGCGCTCATGGCGCAGCACCGCCCGGATGCGGTCGAGGAGCGCGTCCAACGAGCCACCCAGGCGGGCGAGTTCGATCGGCTGCCGGATCGCCCCGAACCGCTCCTCGGAGGCCACGGCACCCCACTGGGTGGCCTGGTCCGTCATCGTGCGCACGGGCCGCAGGGCCCGCCCGACCGCCAGGCGCGTGAGCGCGTAGGTGCACGCGAGCATCACGGTGTCCAGGACGAGGGACCCCAGCAGCAGGGTGTCCGCCGAACTCCGGTACGGCGACAGGTCCAGGGCGGTGACGACCGTGGCCGCGCGCTCTCCCGCACGAGGCGACACGGGCCGGGCGCACAGCCGGACGGGTCCGCGGCCGTGGGCGTCGGCGGTGACGCAGTCCGGGCCGCCACGGGCCACCAGGGCGTCCGCGACACGGGTCAGCGGTCCGTGCGCCGTGGTCGAGGAGGGCTGTTCCAGCAGACGGGCACCGGCGTAGATCCACACATTGGCGTCGAGGAGCGCGTCGTTGGCGGTCTCCAGGACCCGCACCTGCGGGCCCCTGGTGTCGATCGTCGTGGCGACCGCCGCCGCCCGGGTGCGCAGCTCGTCGTCCGCCTGGCGCTGGAGATGCTGCCGTACGACGGCGTTGAAGACGACTGTGAGGATCACCATGATGAGCGCGGCCGTGGTGAGCGCCACCAGGGAGAGCCGGCCCCGCAGGGTATGCGGCCCCAGCCGGGCCAGAAGCGACGCCGGCCGGGCCATGGGCGGCCTCGGCGGGGCGGACCGGGTCGTCATGACAGCCGGTGGCCGATGCCGCGCGCGGTGCCGATCGTCAGCCCGCTGCCCGACTCCCGCAGCTTGCGGCGCAGCCGGGTCAGATACTGGTCCAGGGTGTTGTCGCTGACGTGGGCGCCCTCGGACCAGCCCGCCCGTATCAGCTCGCGCCGGCGCACGATGTCCCCGGAGGCCGCCGTCAGGACCGCGAGGAGACGGAACTCCGTCGGCGTCAGCCCGACATGTCTGCCGCGCACGGTGAAACCGTACCGGACGGCGTCCAGGACAAGGTCCCCGACGGGGGCCGGACGGGGTCCGGCACGCTTGAGTGCCGCCCGCAGCCGGGCCGCGAGTTCGGCGAGGTGGAAGGGCTTGGGCAGATAGTCGTCGCCGCCCGCGGAGAACCCGGAGAGCCGGTCCGTCAGCCGGTGGTGGGCCGTGAGGAAGATGACGGGCCCGGCGAACCCGTTGGCCCGGATCGCCTGGCACACGTCCCGCCCGTCGGCGTCGGGCAGCCCGATGTCCAGGACGGCCGCGGAGACGCCGTCGCCGGCCAGCCGCAGCGCGGTCGCGCCGTCCGGGGCGGCCACGGTGTCGTACTCCTCGTCCCGCAGACCGCGCAGCAGCACGTCCCGCAGCGCGTGGTCGTCCTCGACGACCAGGATCTTGTGGCGCATGGTTCTCCGTGGCTCGCTACCCGTGGACTACGTGGGGGTGCCCACCCGCTCCGGGACGGCTTGGGGCGCCGACGCGGACGCCGTGAGAAGGGGGCGCAGCCGGGTGGTCTCCAGGCGGCGGGCCAGGGTGTCCGGGCGGCTGCTCAGCGGGATCATCGTGACGGAGGCGACGAGGGCTCCGACGACGAACCCGGCGATCACGTCGTGCGGGTAGTGGGCGCCGATCCACACCCGGGACGCCGCCATCGCACCCGCCGCCACCAGCGCGACGTAGCCGATCCGGCGTGAGACGCATATGAGGGCGACCGCGGCCGCCGCGGCTATCGCCGTGTGGTTGCTGGGGAACGACCAGTCGCCCGGCGCCGGGCAAGCCTCCAGCGTGACCACGTGCAGGCTCTGGCAGGGGCGGTCCTCACGGACCAGCAGCTTCACCACCGAGTTCGCCGCGTACCCGAGGACGACCACCAGCGGGACCGCCAGGGCGACCACGGCCGGACCCGGGCCGGCCCGGCGCGCCCGCCACCAGGCGGCCAGCATCAGCACGGCGAACACTCCGAGCCCGTACGTCGACCAGGCGGAGACCAGGGAGTCCAGCCAGGAGGGGGCGCGGTGGGCCAGGTCCACCACGTCGGTGTAGGCGTCGCCGTCCATGGACGAGCCGTCGAAGGCGTACATCATCCGCGGACCCCCTCCTTCGCGGCACGGCGGGAGCGCAGCAGCTCCAGGGCGAGCGGGATCAGCGAGATCGCGACGATCACCGCGATCATCGGCAGCAGATACCTGTCGACGTTCGGCACCGACGAACCCAGCGCGTACCCGGCGAGGGTGAGGCCGAGGCTCCACACCAGGCCGCCGGCCACCTGCCAGACGGTGAAGGTCCGCACGGGCACCTGAAGGGCGCCGGCCATCGGGTTCAGCACCGTGCGCACCACGGGGACGAAGCGGGCCAGGACGATCGCCTTCGCGTGTCCGTACCGCTCCAGGAGCTCCTCGGCGCGCTGTGCGCCCTCGTGCAGCCGGGCCGAGCGGCTGCGGGCGAGCAGCGCGCCGCCGGCCTTGCGCCCGAGCAGATAGCCGCACTGGGACCCGGCGACCGCGCCCACGGCCGCCGCGACGAGCAGCGCGGGCAGCGACAGCTTCACGCCGTGCTGCCCGGAGCCGGTGCACAGCAGGCCCGCCGTGAACAGCAGGGAGTCGCCGGGCAGGAAGAAGCCGATCAGCAGGCCCGTCTCGGCGAACATCACCACGCCCACGCCCAGGACTCCGAAGGCCGCCAGCAGTGACTGGGCGTCCAGCACGTTCACCGCGAGCTGTGAGCCCAGGGACAGGGATGTCATCGTCGCGAGCCTTTCCGTACGGGAGGCCGGGCGCGACGGGGCGCCCGCCCGGAGCTGACTACAATCATGTAGACCGTCTACTGAACTGTAGACGAGAACCGGGCGGCAGGCGTTCCCTCGATCACCGTCACGAGTGAACGGCACGGCACGCGGCTCGTGGACTTCGCCTGCCGTCGGGCGCGCTCAGGAGGTGGCGAGCGAGATCTCCGTCGACTTGATCAGGGCGACGGCCGAGGAGCCGGCCACCAGGCCCAGATCCTCCGCGGCGTCCTTCGTGATCACGGCCGTCAGGGCGCCGCCCGCGATCGTGAGCTTCACCGACGCCATCGCCGCGCCGGTGGTGACGTCGTCGACGGCACCGGGGAGCTGGTTGCGGATGGACACGCCGTCCACCACGGCCCTGGCGAGCGCGACCTCCGTGGACTTGACCAGCGCGGACACGGAGGCTCCGGGGGCGAGGTCCAGCTCGTCGACGGCCTCCGCGGTGATGGCCGCCGTGAGGTCCTGGCCGCCCGCCAGTCTCACCTTGACGGTCGCCATGACCTCGCCCGGGGTGACGGATGTGACGATGCCGGGCATCTGGTTGCGGATGCTCAGGTTCATGGGCGCGCCTCGCGAGACGTGGGGAGTGGGGAACGCGGCGACATGCGGCGAAAGGTCGGATTCCGTTCCGACGGACCCACCGTAGCCGGAGTCCAGGGCGGCACTCGGACGGCGCTCGCGCGGCGCGTCAGGCGGGACGCGCGTGCGGCGAGCGTCAGGCCGGATATGCGTGTGTCTGCGCCGCCTTCACCGTCGCCCAGACCGTGGCGCCCGGTCGCAGACCGAGTTCGGCCGCGGCGACGGTGGTCAGATCCGCGGCGAGCGGGAGTTCACCGATGAGGTCGGCGCGGATCTGGTCGCCATGGGTCTCGAGCCCCGCGACCTCGCAGCGCCACAGGTTCCTCGCGCTGGAGCCGCCGGGCCGCTCCCGGTACAGGGTCACGGAACCCGGCGGGAACGCCACGAAGACGGGCCCGGCGAGGTCCTCCGTGGTGGTGATCGCGGGCCCGGAGTCGAGCCGCACGATGTGGCCGTCGGCGTGCCCCCGGTAGAGGTTCAGGCCGACCAGCTGCGCGATGTAGTCGGTGCGGGGACGGCGGGCGATGTCGCCGGGGGCGCCCTCCTGGACGACGCGGCCGTGCTCGACCACGACCAGCCGGTCGGCGAGCACCATCGCGTCCAGCGGGTCATGGGTGACCAGCACCGCGACCGCCTCGAACTCGGCGAGATGACGCCGCAGCTGGGCGCGTACATCGAGCCGGGTACGGGCGTCGAGCGCGGCCAGCGGCTCGTCGAGGAGCAGCAGCCGGGGACGGATGGCCAGGGCCCGGGCCAGGGCGACACGCTGGGCCTGGCCGCCGGAGAGCCGCCGGGGTTTGGCGCCCGCGTGCTCGGCGAGGTCCATGCGCTCCAGCCACGCGGCGGCCTGCCTGCGCGCCTCCGCCCTGGAGGCGCCTCGGCAGCGCGGCCCGAAGGCCACGTTGTCCAGCGCGGACAGATGCGGGAAGAGCAGGTAGTCCTGGAAGACCACACCGACCGGGCGGGACTCCGGCGGCGTACGGTCCAGGGCCCTGCCGTCCAGGCGCAGATGGCCGTCGATGAGCGGGACGAGACCGGCGAGGGCGCGCAGCGCGGTGGTCTTGCCCGCGCCGTTCGGGCCGAGTACGGCGATGACGTCGCCGGGCGCGGCGGACAGCGAGACGTCCAGCCGGAAGGAGCCGCGGTCGACCACGAGCCGGGCGTCGAGGCCCTCCGCCCGGACACCGGCCTCCCGGGCGGCCGTGGTGTCGTCGATGTCGGTCATCCCGGGCCCGCCCCTGCTGTCGTACGCCCGTAGGACGGTTCCTCGTACGGCGTGCGGCGGCCGGTCATGACGCCGTCGTCCAACGGTCCCGCAGCCCCGCCAGGACCGCGATCGACACCGCCAGCAGCACCAGGCTCAGGGCCATAGCCGCGTCCGGGTCGTCCTGCAGCGCCAGATAGACGGCCAGCGGCATCGTCTGGGTACGGCCGGGGAAGTTGCCCGCGAAGGTGATCGTCGCCCCGAACTCGCCCAGCGCCCGGGCCCACGCGAGCACCGCACCCGCCGCGATGCCGGGCGCGACCAGCGGCAACGTGACCCGGCGGAAGGCTGTGAAGCGGGAGGCGCCGAGCGTCGCGGCGGCCTCCTCGTAGCGCGGATCGGCCGCCCGCAGGGTGCCCTCGACACTGATGACGAGGAACGGCATCGCCACGAACGCCTCCGCCACCACCACGCCCGCCGTGGTGAACGGCAGTGTGATCCCGAACCATGCGTCCAGCCACCGCCCCACCACCCCGTTGCGCCCGAGCGCCAGCAGCAGTGCGACACCGCCCACCACCGGGGGCAGCACGAGCGGCAGGGTCACCAGGGCCCGCACCAGACGGCGCCCCGGGAAGTCCGTACGCGCCAGCAGCCACGCCAGCGGAACCCCCAGCACCAGACTCAGCGCGGTGGCGGCGGTCGCGCTCACCAGGGACAGCTGGAGCGCCTGCCACACCTCCGTGCCGGTCAGCTGGGCGGGCAGGGTGCGCCACGGGGCCCGCATCAGCAGGGCCACCAGCGGCAGCAGCAGAAACGCCAGGCCGGCCAGCGCGGGCAGCAGCAACGGCAGCGGCACCCCCGGCCCACAGGCAGGCCCGCGCCGCGGCCCAACCGCAAGGGGGCGGGCCGCAGCGTCGGAGGTGTCGGTGGGCGTCACGGCTGGAGGAACCCGGCCTCGGTCAGCACATTGCGGGCCTCGGCGGACTGCACGAGGGCGATGAACGCTTTGGCCGCCTCGGCGTTGGGCGCGTTCTTGAGCAGGGCGATCGGGTAGTCGTTGACCGCCTTGGCGGACTCGGGGAACTCCACGCCCTCCACCTTGTCACCCGCCGCCTTCACGTCGGTCTTGTAGACGACCGCGGCGTCGGCCTCCTTCAGCTCCACCTTCGTCAACGCGCTTTTGACGTCCTGCTCGTACGACACCGGCGTGAGCTTCAGCTTGCTCGCGTCCAGCGCCTTCTGCGCGGCGGCACCGCAGGGGACGGTCTTGTCGCACAGCACGACCTTCAGACCGGACTTGGTGAGGTCCTTGAGGGAGGCGACCTTGTCCGGGTTGCCGGGCAGGGTGGCGATCTCCAGCTGGTTGCGCACGAAGGTGACCGGGGTGCCGGCCGCGTCCTTCTTGTCCGTCACGACGGCCATGGTCTTGGGGCTGGCCGCGGCGAAGACGTCGGCGGGGGCACCGCCGGTGATGCTCGCGGCGAGGGTGTCACTGCCGCCGAAGTTGAAGGTGACGTGGGTGCCGGGGTGCTCCTTCTCGAACTGCTTCCCCAGGGTGGTGAAGCTCTCCTTGAGGGAGGCGGCGGCGAAGACGGTGACCGTGCCGGACAGCTTCGTCGACGAGGACGCCGAGGAGCCGGAGGAGTCCGACTTCCTGGTGGAGTCGGAGCCCGAGCCCGAGTCGGACGAGGAGGAGCAGGCGCTCAGGGCCAGCAGTGCGGCGACCGTCGCGCCGGTCACGTGCAGCATCCGGCGGTTGAGGCGCACGGAACGGGTCATCACGGATGCACTCCCTTATTTCGTCGCAGGAGAGATCCCCCGGACCCCTCCGATACGGCGATCATACTGACGCAGATGCCATCCGTAAGTCTGCTGTGGCATCGCATGAACTGGGTGATCGTCCTCTGGAACCCCGCATATGCGTTTCTACGGAGTCTTGTCCCCGCCGGGATGCCACGTGTCATGCGCGGTCGATGTGCACGTTCGTCGACTTCACACGCGCGGTGGCCTCCATCCCGACCTCCAGGCCGAGTTCCTCCACGGCCTCCCGGGTCAGCAGCGAGACCAGGCGGTGCGGCCCCGCCTGGATCTCCACCTGGGCGGCCACGTCACCGAGCTTCACGGCGGTGACGATGCCGGGGAAGGCGTTGCGGACGGAGGTGTACGAGGGGGCGTCGTCCTCGCCCGTGCCGCCGCGCGCCAGCTCCACCGAGAACGCGGCCAGATCCTTGCCGTCTATGACCCGGCGCCCGCCCTCGTCGCGACGGGTCGCCACCCTGCCCGCGTCCGCCCATCGGCGTGCGGTGTCCGGGCTCACCCCCAGCAGACGGGCGGCCTGCCCGATTGTGTAGGACTGCATGGGCGCCACGATAGGCGCCCCGGTCGCCCCGGCCGCAACACGCCCCGGACGGCCCCGGGCGCGGCGGATCTGCGAGATTCGGCGTGGCCGCCGCCGTCCGCATGGCAAGATCCCACCCCATGGGTGTGTCCTGGGCGGTGCGGAGCGTGCGCGCGGCGGTGTTCGCCGTCGTCTGCGTCCTGCTCGCCGCCGGGGGGCACACCCTGGCCACCGGCATGGTGCCCGCACTGTGGGTCGACGCGGCCGGGTTGCTGCCCGTGTTCGCGGGCGGTGTGCTCCTCGCCGGACGAGAGCGTTCGCTCCTCGGCATCGGCCTGGCGATGCTCCTCGTGCAGGGTGGTCTGCACCTCGCCTTCGACGCGGCCGGGCCGCCGGACACCACGATGCCCATGCCGGGCATGCCGCACGGCATGCACATGGCCGCCCAGCCGCACGCCATGACCTCGCACGCCGTCGCCGCGCACCTGGTCGCCGCACTCCTGGCCGCCTGGTGTCTGCGACGCGGTGAGGTCGCTCTGTGGTCCCTGCTGCGCAAGGCCGTAGCCTTCGTTCCGCGCCTCGTCGCCTGGTGGCGCACGGCGCCTCTGCCCGCGTACGCCAGACTCCCGCGTCCGTACGCCGACCGGCGCCGCCCCCCGCGGCAGGCGCTGCTCCGCCACGCCCTGTCCCGGCGCGGACCGCCCATGGCTGCCCCGTACACGATCTGAACCCCCCAAAATTCGAGCACGAGTACGGAGCACCACCAACCATGGCCTCTCTGCGTACCACCCTGCGCCGCGCCGGCACCGTCGCCGCTCTCACCGCCGGCGGTGTCCTCGCCGCGGCGGGCGCGGCCTTCGCGCATGTCACCGTCCACCCCGAGAGCTACGCCAAGGGCGCCACCGACGGCGTTCTGACCTTCCGTGTCCCCAACGAGGAGGACACCGCCGCGACCACCAAGGTGCAGGTCTTCCTGCCCACCGACCACCCGGTGCTGGGCGTGCTGGTCACCCCCGAGGACGGCTGGACCGCGCAGGTGACCACCACCAAGCTCAGGACGCCGGTCAAGACGGACGACGGCAACATCACCGACGCGGTCTCCCAGATCACCTGGACCGGCGGGCGCATCCGGCACGGCCAGTACCAGGACTTCCACGTCGCCTTCGGCCAGCTCCCCGACGACACCGACCAGTTGGCCTTCAAGACGCTGCAGACCTACTCCGACGGAAACGTCGTCCGCTGGATCGAGGAGACCCCGAAGGGCGGGGACGAGCCGGAGAACCCCGCGCCGGTCCTCGCGCTGACGGCCAAGGGCACGGCCGAGGGCAGCGCGTCCACGCCGGCGGCCACGTCCGCCGGTGGCACCACCACCGACACCGGGAAGTCGGGCGGCGCCACCACGAAGGCCGCCTCCAGCAGCGACTCCACCGCCCGCGGGCTCGGCATCGCGGGCCTGGTCGTCGGTGTCCTGGGCCTGGCCGCCGCGGCCTTCGCACTCGTCCGCGGCCGCGGCCGCACCACCACCTCCGAGTGACGGGATCCCGTCCCGCCGGCGCCGGTTTCCGCCGGCGCCGGTTCCCGTCGGCCCAGTTGTCATGCAAGACCACCGGTCACACCGGGCGAGCCGGAGACGCCCGCGGCGCCGGCCGAGCCATGCTCTGACGACGAGTCCGCATCCGCCTGGATCAGTGGACGGCGGCGCCCGGTATGCAGGGCCACCAACCCGGAGAGGAGGCTGCCTACTGCGACGGGCGGACGGTTCGAGCCCGTCAGCCCGTCGAGGTCTTTGAGGACTCAGAAGTCTTCGACTTCTTCGACTTCTTCGGTCCCTTCGCCTTCTTCGAAGTCTTCGACGCCTTCGTGTCCTTCGACGGCACCTGCTCACGCTTCAGGTGGATGTCCTGGCTCGACAGGGTCATCGGGGACGCGGAGAACGCGCGCAGCCGGATGCGGGTGCCGTCCTTGGGGATCGCGAAGCCGCCGTCCGGCGCCTGGATCCGGTACGTGACCGTCGTATGGGCGGCGACGGACGAGGGGCCGGCGAGCACCTTCCAGTAGCGGCTCATGCCCTGCCCGGTGGTCACCATGAAGTGGGGCTCCAGGGCCGCGTCACCGCTGTTGTGCACCCTGATCCCGAGCGTCTTGACCGTCAGGGGCGTCCGGGAGACGGCGGCGGCCTGCATGTGCAGCGGTGGCCGGCCGGTCGCCCCAAGGATCACGGCCACCAGCGAAGGAGTCACCACGGCACCGGCCAGCACCATCCGGGCCGCCCGCCGCCCGGACAGCACCCGGGGCTGCCAGGCGGTGGTGAAGGCCGAGGGCGGCACGGTGACGGCGGCCGCCAGCCACAGCGGCGTCATCAGCAGGTAGTAGCCGTCCTGCGAGCGGGTCGCGAGGAAGAACGCGCACCACGGCAGCACGGTCGCGGCGGGCCCCAGCCGACGCACGAACAGCACGAACAGCGCCAGCAGGCCCGCCGCCAGGAGCATGCTCGCGTGCGAGTACCAGCTCAGCCGGTCGCTGCCGTCGGTGTAGTACAGGGAGATGCCGACCAGTCCCTGGCCGTGGATCACCGCGCCCTGGGTGATCGGCAGCGCGATGCCCGACAGCCAGGTGCGCGGCTCGCTCACGATGAAGTACGCGTTGATCAGCAGCCACGTCCCGGCGGCTGTGCCGACGATGCGTCCTACCGCCGCGGCGGCCCCGCGCGCGCCCAGCTCACCGCGGCGCAGCGCGAAGACCCCGGCGAGCAGGAACGGCGCGAGGAACCAGGGAAGTTGCTGGGTGGCACAGGCCGCGCCCAGACACGCGGCCCGTGCCCAGTCGGCCGGGCCGCCCGCGCCCATCCGCGTCCAGCGGACCACGACCGGGATCAGGAGGGCGAGCGCGACGACCGCGGGATAGCCGAGGCGGGCATACGTCGGGACCATGCCGAAGCCGAGGCACACCATGGTGGCCGCGGAGCGCCACGGCGTCGGCAGCATCTTCCACATGACGATGGCCCCGAGGACCATCGCGGTCGTGGTGACCAGGGTCTCCGGCAGGGCGCCGTGGCCGAGCCAGAGCAGGGGAGTGGTCAGCAGGGCCGTCAGCGGCGGGTAGCCGTAGGTGTAGTCGTAACCGCCTGTGACCGTCGCGGTGTACGCGATGCCGTGACCGAACAGCCAGGGCCACGGCTGCCCGTACACCGGGTGACCGTGCAGGATCTCACGGGCGGCCTGTGTGGTGAGGATCGACTCGTCGCTGAAGCCGTGCTTCACGGACAGCGCGCAGTAGGCGAGGGCGACCGCCGTCACCAGGACGACGAGGTCGAGCCGTGCCAGCGACCGGCTGCTCCGCACCACCAGCGTCAGTACGCCGGTGACCAGGATCGACGCGTAGCAGAGGGAGATCACCGCGGCGATCGCCAGCTGATGGCTCGCGGCGGAGGTCCACACCTCGCGGGTACCGATGAACAGGCTGATGTCCGCGAGCAGCGTCAGGATCCGATGCCACTGCGCGGGAGTTCTGTCCGGCTCGTCCGACGCCACGAGGGGGCGCAGACGTATCCATCGTCCGCTTGTCGGAGGCCTCACTTCTGCCAACTGCACGCCACGGAACGTAAGGGGGCAGGATGAACGAGGGCCGCCTGGAGGTGAAGAGTCCGGTGTGAGAGCAGTAAGAAGTGCATGTGCAGAGGTGTGCCGACTGGTCGGATACGCACCCCGACCGGTTCTGCCGTCATTGCAGCCGTCCCGTCCTCCTAGTAGACGTCCCGCACATAGCGCTTCTCGGCGGTCAACTGCTTCACATACGCGGCTGCCTCCGGTTCGCTCAGGCCGCCGTGCACGGCCGCGATGTCCCGTAGTGCCTGGTCGACGTCCTTGGCCATGCGGGAGGCGTCTCCGCAGACGTAGAGGCGGGCGCCGTCGCGCAGCCAGTGCCACAGCTCCGGGCCGTGCTCGCGCATCCGGTCCTGGACGTAGACCTTGGCGCGCTGGTCGCGGGAGAAGGCGGTGTCGAGCCGGGTGAGAACGCCTTCCCGGTGGAGTGAGGTCAGCTCGTCCTCGTAGTAGAAGTCCGTGGCGCGGTGCTGTTCGCCGAAGAACAGCCAGTTCGGTGCCATGTGCCCCAATTCGCGGCGCTCCTGGAGAAAACCGATGAAAGGTGCGATTCCTGTTCCGGGGCCCACCATCACCATCGGTGTCGAGCCGTCGATGGGCGGCCGGAAGTGCGGGGCGCGCTGTACGAAGACCGGGACCGCCGTGTCCGGCTCGGTGTCCGCGAGAAAGCCACCGCAGACCCCGGACCGGCGGCGTCCGTGCAGGCCTTCGTAACGTACGACGGACACCGTCAGCGAGACGCGGCGCGGATCGACGAGCGGGCTCGACGAGATCGAGTACAGCCGGGGCCGCAGCCGCTTGAGCACCCCGGTCCACTCCTCGGCCGACGCCTTCACCGTGTGCTCCGCCACCACGTCGACCGCCTGCCGTCCCCAGGACCAGCGGGCCAGTCCGTCCTTGTTGTCGGGCCGCAGCAGCTGCCGCAGCTCCCGGTCGTCACGGGTGCGGTCGGCGACGAAACGCAGCAGGTCCGGGGTGATCCGGGTGATGTCGAGATGCCGCTGCAGAAGGTCGGCGAAGGGGATCTCGCCGCCGTCCGGAGCCTCGACCGCCGTGGAGCCGTCGATCCCCGTCGCCTCCAGCCATTCCTCCACCAGAGCACGGGAGTTGACCGGGTGCACCCCGAGCGCGTCCCCGGTCTCGTACGAGAGGTCCGTCCCGCTCGTGTCGAAGGTGAACCGCCGCACCTCCTTGACCGCGCCGGGCCGGCTGAGCGGCTGGTTGCCGACGAGGCGGGCGCTGGCCGGGACGGGCTTACCGGTCCGGAAGGCCGTCGGGGCCGGTTCGCTCACACCGGGTGCCGTCGGGAGCGGGGGCTGCGTTCCCGGTGCGGACGGGGCCGCTGCTCCCGGGGCGGCCTGGGCGGGTGTCGTGGCGCCCAGGGCGCCGAGTACCTCTTCCAGCCAGGCCCCCGCCGACGGCTCGTAGTCGGGTTCGCAGTCCGTGCGCGGCGCGAGACGTGTTCCGCCCAACTCGTGCAGACGCGCGTCCAGTCGGCGCCCGTGCCCGCAGAAGTCGTCGTACGAGGAATCCCCGAGGGCGAGCACGGCGTACCGCACGCCGTCGAGCCGGGGGGCCTCGTGGCCGGACAGCTCGCTCCAGAACCCCGAGCCGTTGTCCGGCGGATCCCCGTCGCCGAACGTGCTCGTGATGAGCAACAGATCGGCTTCGTCCGGAAGTTGACGTACGTCGGTCTCGTCCATGCCGACCAGGGTGACCCGGTGGCCGGTCTCCGTGAGCCGCCGCAGGGTGGCCGCCGCGAACTCCTCCGCGTTCCCCGTCTGCGAGGCCCACAGCACGACGACCTCACGGTCGGCCTGCTCCCGGGGCGTGCTCCCGGACCCGGACCTGGAGTACATGCCGGCCAGGAGGCCGTTGACCCACAGGGCGTGCTCGGGGCTGAAGGGCGCGTCCGGCGGCAGTACGGGCACGCCCGGCGCGCCGGAGACGAGGCCCGTGAGGAACCCGGTCAGATACCGGCGTTCCGGGCTGCTCAGAACCGGGGGCGGGGAGGGGACGAACCCGAAGGGCACGCCGGTCGGGGCGGTGGGGAACAGGGCCGCGCCCGGTGTGGGGGAGAGCGGTGCGACGGCAGGGGCCGGAACCTGGCCATGGGGGGCGGTCGGGTCCGCCGGGGACGCCCCGGCCGCCGCCGACTGCGGGCCGCCTGCCGCAGCGGCCGGTTCCGCCACCTTCGTCAGCGCCACCGCGCACACCTTGAACTCCGGCTGGAACGACACCGCGTCCACGGCGTCGCTGGTCACCGCGTTGACGCTCAGATACTCGCCGAACAGGTCGTTCCAGTGGAACGGCGCGAAACAGCACCCCGGCCGCACCCGGTCCGTCACCACCGCCGGGAGGACGGCCCGCCCGCGCCGCGAGGCGACCTCGACCGGATCGCCGTCCGCGACCCCGAGCGCCGCGGCGTCCTCGGGGTGCACCTCCACGAACGGCCCGGGGTTGAGCTTGTTGAGCCGGGCGACCTTCCCCGTCTTCGTGAGCGTGTGCCACTGGTGCTGCACCCGTCCGGTGTTGAGCAGGAACGGGAAGTCGTCGTCCGGCAGTTCGGCGGGCGGCAGATGCGGCCGCGCATGGAACACCGCCCGCCCGCTCGGCGTCGGAAAGGACAGCCCGTCCTCCACGTACCGGACGGGGTTGCGCGCCGGGCCGTCCTCTCGCGCGGCCGGCCACTGCACGGGCCCGGAGCGCAGCCGCCCGTACGTCACCCCGCGCAGATCCCAGCCGGTCTTCGGGTTCCACGCCCGCCTGATCTCCTCGAAGACCTCCTCCGCGCTGTCGTACGAGAACCCGTCCCCGTACCCCATCTCGCGCGCGACGGCCGCGATCAGCCGCCAGTCGGCCGTCGCCTCACCCGGCGGATCCAGCGCGGGCCGGGCGAGCGTCAGTCCGCGCTCGCTGTTGACCATGACGCCCTCCGCCTCGCTCCACAGCGCGCCCGGCAGGACGACATCGGCGTACGCGTTGGTCTCGGTCTCGGCGAACGCGTCCTGCACGACGACGAACTCCGCGGCCTCCAGCCCCTCGATGACGGTCTTCCGGTTGGCCACCGACGCCACGGGGTTGGTGCACATGATCCAGCAGGCCTTGATCTCTCCCTCCGCCATCTTCCGGAACATCTCGACGGTCCCGCGCCCGGTCCCGTCCGCGCGGAGCGTGCCGACGGGCAGCCCCCACAACTCCTCGACGAACGCCCGCTCCTCGGGCACCAGCACGGACCGCTGCCCCGGGAGCCCGGGCCCCATGTAACCCATCTCGCGCCCGCCCATGGCATTGGGCTGCCCGGTGAGCGAGAACGGACCGCTGCCCGGCCGGCAGATCGCACCGGTCGCCAGATGCAGATTGACGAGCGCGTTGGTGTTCCAGGTCCCGTGCGTGGACTGGTTGAGCCCCATCGTCCAGCAGCTGGTCCACTCCTTCGCCTCGCCGATGAGCCGAGCCGCCTCCCTGATGTCCGACTCGGCGAGACCGGTGATCTCCGCTACGGTCGCGGGCGGATAGCCGGCGAGGAAGCCGGGCATCGCCTCCCAGCCCTCGGTGTGCCGGGCGATGAAGGCGTCGTCCGTGCGACCGGACTCGTGCAGGAGCTGCAACAGCCCGTTGAGCAGGGCGAGATCGGTCCCGGGCCGGATCTGCAGGAACAGATCGGCCTTCGCCGCGGTCGCGGTGCGCCGGGGATCGACCACGATCAGTTTGGCGCCCGCCTTGACCCGGTCCATCATCCGCAGGAAGAGGATCGGGTGGCAGTCGGCCATGTTGGAGCCGATGACGAGGAAGACGTCCGCCTTGTCCAGGTCGTCGTACGACCCCGGGGGCCCGTCGGCCCCCAGCGACAGCTTGTAGCCCGCCCCCGCACTCGCCATGCACAGCCGCGAGTTGGACTCGATCCGGTTCGTCCGTATGAAGCCCTTGGCGAGTTTGTTCGCCAGATACTGCGCCTCCAGGCTGAGCTGCCCCGAGACATAGAACGCGACCGCGTCCGGACCGTGCCGGTCCACGATCTCCCGCAGCCGGTGCGCGGTCGCCCGGACCGCCGCGTCGACGGACGCGGGAACCGGCTCAGCGCCGCGGTCCGCACGGACGAGCGCCGTGGTCAGCCGCCCGGGGGCGGCCAGCAGGTCCGCGGTGGTCGCGCCCTTCGTGCACAGCCGGCCGCGGTTGGCGGGGTGTTCCTTGTCACCGGACGCCTTGACGACGCGACGACGGCCGTCGGCGCCGGTCGCGACGTCGAGCACGATCCCGCAGCCGACGCCGCAGTACGAGCAGACGGTCCGTATCTGCCGCGTTCCGGGACTGGTGGTCATGACGACGACCGTAGGAACCGGTGGTTACGCGGATGTTATGCGCCTCGATCTTGAGGGGTTACGGGCACTGCACAGGGGGCGCCCGGACGCTGTGAGGGGGCGCGCGGACGGTGCCCGGGGAGTGCGGTGCGGCGGAAGCGGCCAGTTCGGGCGGAGTGGCCCGTGGGGCCGGAGTGGACGGTGCGGTGGAAGCGGCCGCTTCGCCGCGGGCGGCGGCCGGAACGGCGCAAACGGCCACTTCGGCCTCGGTGGGCGGAGTGGCGGAAGGGCCCGAGTGGCCGCCCTGGGCGCCGTGGTCCGGGTCGCGGCCCGTGTCGCTGTTGGGCCGAACGAGTGACCATGCGTAAGAATTGGCCGGTGCAGACGATGAGTGCGAGCCAGCGGGGAGGGCCGGTGAACAGCCACGATGTCACCGACGAACAGTGGGAAGGGCTCGCTCAGGTCGTTCCGTTGCGTGGCCGGGACGCCTGGCCGTCCTCGGTCGGCCACCGGTCCATACCCGAAGCACCGACCGAGGCGCGCCGCCGCTTCGTGGTCCTGCGGGTCAATGTGTTCGCGGACGCCCGTGAGGTCGCCGAGACGCTGATGGCGGGCGTGCCCGTGCTGCTCGACCTCACGGGCGCCGAGACCGAGGTGGCCAAGCGGGTGCTGGACTTCAGCACGGGTGTCGTCTTCGGCCTGGCCAGCGGGATGCACCGGGTCGACCGCAACGTCTTCCTGCTGACCCCGCCCGGGACCGAGGTGCGAGGGCTGATCGAGGGGGCGGGGGTTCCCGGCGTCTGAGGCCGGGGTCCTGGCGGTTGAGGGCGGGGCGCCTAGGGGCGACGAGTTGTCGATGGGGCGTCGACGAGGTGCCGGCGAGGTGCCGATCGGGCGTGGAAGGGCGTTTAAGGGACGCTGACAGGTCGTCGGCGTGATGTCGGTTGTCGACGTGCGGGCGCTTCGGTCGCCCGATCGTAGGAAGGCTGCGGAGGCGGAACGGTTCGCCCGGGCCACGGGCCCCTACGGTCCCGGACATGACCGTCTTACCCCCGCTGTATCTGCCGGACGGGTCCGGCTCCGCCGATCCGGGGCCGGGCCGGCCCGAGGCCATCGATCCGGATGAGGACCGGTCCGCGGCCACCGATCCGGGTACGGACCGGCCCGGGGTCACCGATCCGGGTGTGGACCGCCCCGGGGTCGCGAACTCGGGTCCGCAGCGGCCCCGCGTCACCGAGCTGCGGTTGTCCGCGTTCGCCGGGCACCGGCGGGCCGCGTTCACGCTGGGGCCGTTGACGCTCTTCACGGGGCCGAGCGGCTCGGGCAAGTCCCGGGTGTTGCAGGCCTACGAGGCGCTGGCGCGGCTCGGCGGCGGAGCGGAGCTGGGGGAGGCGTTCCCGTACCCGGCGGGCTGTGTGCCCGAGCGGGCGCGGCCCGACGCCCAGCGGCGGCGCGGCTTCCGTATCGGCTGCACGGCCGACGGCCCCGAGGGACCCCTGCGGCTCGACCTCGCCGTGCAGGCCGAGCCCGAACTGCGCATCGTCGGGGAACGGCTGACCTCCGGCCGACTGGTCCTGCTGGAGACGGCCCTGCGCGATCCGGGCCGGGCGGCGGTGCAGGCGGCCTGGCACACCGCCGGCTCCGCACCGGTCACCCGGGGTCCGCTCCCGGACGACCGCCTAGGCACCGCCCTGCTGCCGCTGCGCGTGGCGGGCAAGACCGAGGGGCAGCGCCGGGTGCTCGCCGCGGCCGAGCAGATGGTGGTCGCCCTGCGCTCGGTCTTCGCATGTGACCCGCGCCCCGGCCGGATGCGCGCCCCCGTCCCGTCGGGTGAAGGCCGGCTGCTGCCGGGGTGCGACAACCTCGCCGATGTCCTGTGGCGCACCCGCGCCGAGTGCGCCCGGCGCCATGCCCTGCTGGCCTCGGCGGTCGCGGCCGGCTGTGCGGGTCGGGTCGTCGATCTGCTGGCCGAGCCGCTCGGCGACGGCAGGGTGCGTGCCCTGCTCGACCGGGGTGACGGGCTGCGGACGCCGCTGGAGCTCCTGGGCGACGGCGAACTGCGCTATGTGGCCCTGGCTCTGGTGCTCCTCACCGGTCCGGGCGTGCTCGACGTGGACCCGGTGGGGGAGGTCCCGGCGGCGATGCAGACCCTCACCGTGCTGGCGGACGGCCTCGACCGGTGCATGGACCCCGCGCAGACGCGGGCACTGCTGCGGCTGGCCGCGCGGATGACCGAACGCGGCCATGTCCGCCTGGTGGGCGCGGTGAGCGAGGCGCGCTGGGCGACGGAGGCGGACGGGGTGACGGTGGTAGACCTGAGCCCGTGACATCAGAGTCCGAGCCCGTGACACCGGAACCCGAGCCCGTGAGACGAGAACCCGAGCACCTCACACCGCGACCCGAGCACCTCACACCGCGACCCGAGCACCCGACATCGCGACCGCAGCATCCGACATCGCGGCCCGAGCCCGCGGCACCCGGCGCCGGGCCGGGCGAGGGGCTCGATGTGGCCGGGCTGCAGCGCCGCCTCGCCGACTTCGCCGCGGCGCGCGACTGGCAGCCGTACCACACGCCCAAGAACCTGGCGTCCGCGCTGAGTGTCGAGGCCTCCGAACTGGTCGAGATCTTCCAGTGGTTGACGCCGGAGGAGTCGGCGCGGGTGATGGACGACCCGGCGACGGCTCATCGGGTGACGGACGAGGTGGCGGATGTGTTCGCGTATCTGCTCCAACTGTGCGAGGTGCTCGGCATCGACGCGCTGGCGGCGCTCGACGCGAAGATCGACCGCAATGAGGAGAGGTTCCCGGCGCCGGGGACTCATTGAGACGAGACCACCCCCGCCCCCGTCCGGATGGGCGACGCCCGGGCCTCCGTCCCCGAGGAGACGGGACCCCGTCCGTCACTCTCCGGAGTCATTAAGTTGTCCCCATCCCGCAGGTTGTCCACAGATTTCGGTCCAGCTCTGGCTTTTCGTCCCGCGAGCATTCACTCTGGGTAGTGGACAACGGAGTTCGGGCCAGACGTGCGCAAGCGCGTCGGAACAGAGCGGGGGCAGCGCATGGACGCGGTGCGGCTCATCGTGATGAGCAGGCGCGCCCTGTCGGGGAGCGAGGACGGGTCGAGGATCATGACGGAGGCGTGGCAGGCCTACGCCCTGGCGCAGGCGATCGGCAGTCGCCTGGCGGTCTCGGGCCCGCCCGAACTGCGCGGCGAGGCGCTGGGGTTGACGGAGCTGGCGGGCAGAGGCTGTGGCGTGCTGGACACACCCTCCATCGACGTGGCCGATCTGCGAGCCGCTCAGCTCACGGAGCTGGGCGACGCCCGCAAGTCCCTTCTCGACCTCGGCACGCTCCTCACGGAGCTCGGCATGGCCCTGGTCGCGGTCGCGAGCGCGGCGGGTGACGAGGGCACGTACTGGCAGTGCATGGAGGCCATAGACGCGGCCGACGAGTCGAGGGACCGGGTCAGAGAGATGCTGCGCAGACTGGCGGCCAAGGACGGGGAGATACGGGAGCAGTACAGAACGGCGGGCTGAGCACACCCTCCGTGGCCCCGGCCGGGCGCGCAGGCTGAGGGTCTCGCGGATTTTTCACCCCACCGGTTCCATGGGGCCCCGGCGGGAGCACGGAGGCCGCAGGGCGTTCGAGCGTGCAGGATGGAGGCATGGATCTTCGCATCTTCACCGAGCCCCAGCAGGGGGCGAGCTATGAAACCCTCCTCTCCGTCGCCAAGGCCACCGAGGAACTGGGCTTCGACGCGTTCTTCCGCTCGGACCACTATCTGAAGATGGGCGACGTGGACGGCCTTCCCGGTCCCACCGACGCCTGGATCACCCTCGCGGGACTCGCCCGCGAGACCAAGCGCATCCGCCTCGGCACGCTGATGACCGCCGCCACCTTCCGCCTCCCCGGTGTCCTCGCCATCCAGGTCGCGCAGGTCGACCAGATGTCCGGGGGCCGTGTCGAACTGGGCATCGGCGCGGGCTGGTTCGAGGAGGAGCACAAGGCCTACGGCATTCCGTTCCCGAAGGACAAGTTCGCCCGCCTCGAGGAGCAGCTCGAGATCGTCACCGGGCTGTGGGCGACCGAGGCCGGCAAGACCTTCAGCTTCCACGGGAAGTACTACGACCTGACCGACTCGCCCGCCCTGCCCAAGCCCGCCCAGTCCAGGGTCCCGGTGCTCATCGGCGGCCACGGAGCGACCCGCACCCCGCGGCTGGCGGCGCAGTACGCCGACGAGTTCAACATGCCGTTCGCGTCGATCGAGGACAGCGAGCGCCAGTTCGGCCGGGTCCGTGCGGCCGCCGAGCAGGCCGGACGTGCCGCGGACGCGCTGACGTACTCGAACGCGCTGGTGGTCTGCGTCGGCAAGGACGACCAGGAGGTGGCCCGCCGCGCCGCCGTGATCGGCCGTGAGGTGGACGAGCTGAAGACCAACGGCCTGGCGGGCACCCCGGCCGAGGTCGTCGACAAGATCGGCCGCTACCAGGAGATCGGCTCCCGCCGCATCTACCTCCAGATCCTCGACCTCGCCGACCTGGACCACCTGGATCTGATCTCCGCGCAGGTCCAGTCCCAGCTGCGGTAGTCGAAGCGAGCCCCTGCCCGGTCCGGGGCCCTGCCCCGGACCGAAGGAGCCGTGGTGAGACAACCGGTCAGGCCACCGTGCGGATCCGACCGCCGGTCCGCTCCCGGAGCGCGGCTGCGAGCCGATCGCGGGCCTCTGTCCGGGCGGCGATGCGTTCGTCGACGACCGCCAGCCGTTGCAACGCACCCGCAGGCCCTTGTCCGAGGGCGCCGCGGCAGCCACGTCGCCGTCCAGACACGGCAGGAACGCGCGCACGTCGTCCAGGGTGAGCCCGGCGGAGAGCGGATAGCGGATGTTGCGGACCCGGACCACCGACCGCTCGTCGTAGATGCGGTAGCCGTTGGACGCGCGCTCGGAGGAGATCAGCCCGGCCTGCTCGTAGTGCCGCAGTGCACGAGGGGTCGTACCGGTTGCCCCGGCCAGCTCACCGATCCGCACCCGCTCCATCTCCTGGGCCACTCCTATCACGCGACGACCGCTCCACCGTCGACCGGAAGCACGACTCCCGTGACGAGCGGCGCCGCCGGTGCGGCAAGCCGGGGCTCTGCGGTGCGGTGAGCTCCATGCCGGTCATCGTGCGACCCTGACGCCGACGGCAAGGTCAAGATCCCATCGCGGAGGAAGTTCTACGGGTCCCGTCCAGCGGCGCTGTTCGAAATCCGGTGGTCGCGGTGGACCGGAGCCGGAAGACTCGATGCATGTTCCTGACGATCAGTACCACCGGCACGGCCGAACGCCCCGCGACCGACCTGGGTTTCCTGCTGCACAAGCACCCCGGCAAGGCGCAGGCGTTCTCGACTTCCTACGGCACCGCGCACGTCCTCTACCCCGAGGCGGACGCCGAGCGCTGCACGGCGGCGCTGCTGCTGGAGGTCGACTCGGTGGCACTCGTCCGGCGGGGCAAGACCAAGGGCCGGGGCGGCGCTCCCGACGCGGCCCTCGCGCAGTACGTCAACGACCGCCCGTACGCGGCGTCCTCCCTGCTCGCCGTGGCGCTGAGCGGTGTGTTCTCGACCGCGATGCGGGGCGTGTGCACGACCCTGCCCGAGCGCGCCGGAGAACCGCTGCCCCTGCGCATCGAGATACCCGCCCTGCCCGCCCGTGGCGGCCCCGATCTCGTACAGCAGCTCTTCGCGCCGCTCGGCTGGGCGGTCACCGTCGAACCGGTGGCGCTGGACGTCGAGTTCCCTCAGTGGGGTGACTCGCGGTATGTGCGCCTGGTGCTGGAGTCGGAGGCGCTGACCCTGGCCGAGGCCCTGCGCCATCTGTATGTCCTGCTCCCAGTCCTCGACGACGCCAAGCACTACTGGGTCTCCGCCGACGAGGTCGACAAGCTGCTGCGGGCGGGCGAGGGTTGGCTGCCCGGACATCCGGAGCAGAAGCTGATCACCAGCCGTTATCTGTCGCGCCGCTGGTCGCTGACCCGGCAGGCGATCGAGCGGCTGGAGCTGGTGCGGCTCGCGGAGACCGACGACAGCGAGGTCGAGGAGATCGACAACGCGGTCGAGGAGATCCGCGACGACGACATCGACAACAACAACTACGACAACTACGACAACGACAACGAGACCGGGACCGGGACCGGGACCGAGGGGAGGGGCGAGACCGAGACCAAGACCGAGACCGGTACCGAGGCCGCGGCCGAGGCCGACGAGAGGCCGACCCCGCTCGCGGTGCTGCGCCGGGAGGCGATCATCGCCGCGCTCCAGGAGTCCGGTGCCGCCCGCGTCCTCGATCTCGGCTGCGGACAGGGCCAGTTGGTGCAGGCACTGCTGAAGGACCCCCGGTTCACGGAGATCGTGGGCATGGACGTCTCGGTGCGGGCACTCACCATCGCGTCCCGGCGCCTGAAGCTGGACCGTATGGGGGAGCGGCAGGCGTCGCGCGTACGGCTCGTCCAAGGTTCGCTGGCGTACACCGACCGCCGGCTCAAGGGCTATGACGCCGCCGTGCTCAGCGAGGTCGTCGAGCACGTCGACCCGCCGCGGCTGTCCGCCGTGGAGTACGCGGTGTTCGGCGCGGCCCGCCCCCGGACGGTGCTCGTGACGACCCCGAACGTCGAGTACAACGTCCGTTGGGAGAGCCTGCCGGCCGGGCACGCCCGCCACGGCGACCACCGCTTCGAATGGACCCGCGCGGAGTTCCGCGCATGGGCGGACACGGTGGCCGGACGGCATGGCTACGACGTGCGGTTCGTCCCCGTCGGACCCGACGACCCCGAGGTGGGGCCGCCCACCCAGATGGCCGTGTTCACGCTGACCACGAAGGAGGAGAAGGCCGCATGACCGAGACCGACGCCCAGGGGCGCGCCCTGCCCGTGACCGACCTCTCCCTGGTGGTGCTGATCGGCGCGTCCGGTTCGGGCAAGTCCACCTTCGCCCGCCGGCACTTCCGGCCGACCGAGGTCATCTCGTCGGACTTCTGCCGAGGGCTGGTCGCCGACGACGAGAACGACCAGAGCGCGAGCCGGGACGCCTTCGACGTGCTGCACTACATCGCGGGCAAGCGCCTCGCGGCGGGCCGCCGCACGGTGGTCGACGCCACCAGCGTGCAGCAGGACAGCCGCCGCCAGTTGATCGAGCTGGCCAGGCAGTACGACGTGCTGCCGATCGCGATCGTGCTCGACGTGCCGGAGGAGGTGTGCGCCGAGCGCAACGCGGCCCGCGTCGACCGGGCGGACATGCCGCGCCGGGTCATCCAGCGCCACACCCGCGAACTGCGCCGCTCACTGCGGCACTTGGAGCGCGAGGGCTTCCGCAAGGTGCACATCCTGCGGGGCGTGGCGGAGGTCGAGAACGCGACCGTCGTCACCGAGAAGCGCTTCAACGACCTGACCCACCTCACCGGCCCCTTCGACATCATCGGCGACGTCCACGGCTGCGCGTCCGAACTGGAGGCGCTGCTCGCCAAGTTGGGCTACGTCGACGGCACGCACCCGGAGGGCCGCACCGCCGTCTTCGTCGGCGACCTGGTCGACCGCGGCCCGGACAGTCCGGGCGTGCTGCGCCGGGTGATGTCGATGGTGGCGTCCGGCGACGCGCTGTGCGTACCCGGCAACCACGAGAACAAGTTCGGGCGCCATCTGCGCGGCCGCAACGTCCAGCACACCCACGGACTCGCCGAGACCGTCGCGCAGATGGAGGGCGAGAGCGAGGAGTTCCGGCAGCAGGTACGGGAGTTCATCGACGGACTGGTCAGCCACTACGTCCTCGACGGCGGCCGACTGGTGGTGTGCCACGCCGGGCTGCCGGAGAAGTACCACGGCCGCACCTCGGGCCGGGTCCGCTCGCACGCGCTCTACGGCGACACCACGGGCGAGACGGACGAGTTCGGCCTGCCGGTGCGCTACCCGTGGGCGGAGGACTACCGGGGCCGGGCCGCCGTGGTCTACGGACACACACCGGTCCCGGAGGCAACCTGGCTCAACAACACCATCTGCCTGGACACCGGTGCCGTCTTCGGCGGCAAGCTCACCGCGCTGCGCTGGCCGGAGCGGCAGCTGGTCGACGTACCGGCCGAGCGGGTCTGGTACGAGCCGGCCCGGCCGCTGCGCAGCGAGGCGCCCGGCGGGCACGACGGCCGTCCGCTGGACCTCGCCGACGTCCAGGGCCGCAGGGTGGTCGAGACCCGGCATGCCGGCCGGGTCTCGGTCCGCGAGGAGAACGCCGCGGCGGCCCTGGAGGTCATGAGCCGCTTCGCGGTGGACCCGCGGCTGCTGCCCTATCTGCCCCCGACGATGGCACCGACCGCGACCAGCCGCGTAGAGGGCTATCTGGAGCACCCGGCCGAGGCCTTCGCGCAGTACCAGGAGGACGGGGTCGCGCGGGTCGTGTGCGAGGAGAAGCACATGGGCTCGCGGGCGGTGGCCCTGGTGTGCCGGGATGCCGAGGCGGCACGCAAGCGCTTCGGCGTCGGCAGTGCCTTCGGTCCGGAGGCGGACGGCAGCGGGGACGGCCCCACCGGGTCGCTGTACACCCGTACCGGCCGCCCCTTCTTCGACGACGACACGGTCACCGAGGAGATCCTCGGCCTGCTGCGCTCGGCCATCGGCGAGGCGGGCCTGTGGGAGGAACTGGAGACGGACTGGCTGCTGCTCGACGCCGAGCTGATGCCGTGGTCGTTGAAGGCCTCCGGGCTGCTGCGCTCGCAGTACGCGGCGGTGGGCGCGGCGTCCGGGGCGGTGTTCCCCGGGGCGCTGGCCGCGCTGGAGGGCGCGGCGGAGCGGGGCGTGGACGTGACCGGGCTGCTGGCGCGTCAGCGTGCGCGGGCGGCGGACGCGGAGGCGTTCACGGCGGCGTACCGCCGCTACTGCTGGACGACCGAGGGACTGGACGGCGTCCGCCTGGCCCCGTTCCAGCTGCTGGCGGTCCAGGGCCGCAGTCTCGCGGCGGTGCCGCACGACGAGCAACTGGCGCTGATCGACCGGCTGGTCGAGCACGACGGAAGCGGGCTGCTGCAGACGACCCGCCGGCTCCACGTCGACACCGGCGACCCGGAGTCGGTGCGCGCGGGGATCGACTGGTGGCTGGAGATGACCGGGCGCGGCGGCGAGGGCATGGTCGTCAAGCCGGTGGAGGCGGTGGTCAGGAGTGCGGCCGGGCGTCTGGTCCAGCCGGGCATCAAGTGCCGCGGCCGTGAGTACCTCCGGATCATCTACGGCCCCGAGTACACCAGCCCGGAGAACCTCGCCCGGCTGCGCAACCGGTTCCTGAACCACAAGCGCTCCCTCGCGCTGCGCGAGTACGCCCTCGGCCTGGAGGCCCTGGACCGCCTCGCGGAGGGCGAGCCGCTGTGGCGGGTCCATGAGGCGGTCTTCGGGGTGCTGGCCCTGGAGTCGGAACCGGTGGACCCCCGGCTGTGACGGAACCGTACTCCTCGGGCCTGGCGTCCCTGCGGACGAGCAAGCCTGAGGAGTACGCACTGTGCGGATCTACATCAGCGCCGACATGGAGGGCATCACCGGGCTCGTCGACCGTGACGACGTCCAGCCCGGTGGGCGGGACTACGAGCGCGGCCGGCGGATGATGGCGGAGGACGTCAACGCGGCGGTCCGGGGCGCGCTCGCGGCCGGCGCCACCGGCGTCCTGGTCAACGACGCCCATGGCCCCATGCGCAATCTGCTGTCCGAGTACCTGCATCCGGCGGTCCGGCTGGTCCGGGGCAGACCCAAGCAGATGGGCATGCTCGAAGGGCTCACCCCCGGGCACGACGCCATGGTCTGCGTCGGTTACCACTCCCGGGCCGGCGAGCCCGGCGTGCTCAGCCACAGTTTCATGGGGCACGAGATCGAGGACATGTGGCTGGACGGCCGTCCGGTCGGCGAGATCGGGCTCGCCCAGGCCACGGCGGCGGCGCTGGGCGTCCCCGTCGTGGCGCTCACCGGGGACGACGCCGCGTGCGAGGAGGCCGTCGCCTGGGACGGGTCGATCGCCACCGTGGCGGTGAAGTACGCGCGCGGCCGGTTCGCGGCCGAACTGCGCCCGGAGACGGAGGCGCGGCGGGCGATCGAGGAGGCGGTCATCGCCGCCCTCACCGCCCCGCGCGAACCGGTCCCGGCGTCACCGGGAACGTCCACCCTCAGCGTCCGCTGGCAGTCGGCCTCGGTGCCCGCCACGCTGCTCGGCATCCCGGGTGTCACCGCCACCGACAGCCGGACCGTCCGCGCCGAGGGCGAACTCGCGGCGCTCTACCGGCTCTTCGGCGTATGGATGCGCGTCGCGTCCTCCCTGACCGACCAGCCGCCGTACTGCTGACGCGTGCCTGTCGGCAGTACGACGGCGGCCGCGCCGCTGACGAATGCGTGCCGTCGGCCCACCGACTCCTGTGCTGCCGGCGCATGCCAGCCGTCGGCCCACCGGTCGCCGTACCGGTGAGGGCCACCGGTCATCAGCCCACCAGCCGCAACCGCTCCCCGCACACCCCCACGCGCACCGTCTGCCCCCACGTCAGTTCCACCGCGTCGCTCTCCATGCCGTCCCCGAAGGCGATCAGCCGGTCCGACTCCACGGTGACCCGGAGGCGGGCGGAGCGGGCGAGTTCACCGGCGACCAGGGACGTCCCGGTGGCCGGCGACGGCCAGGCCTCGCGGACGAACCACAGCAGGCGTGGCTCCGTGGTGCCCGGGAGCGTGAGAGCGCTGCCGCGTTCCTGCCACACCGAGCGAAGCCAGCCGGTCGCGCCGGTGCCCGTGCCCACCAGCACCCCGGAGGAGGCCTGGGCCTCGACGGCACCCCTGTCGCCGTCGAGGCCCAGGCGGTAGCGGGCGGTCTGGTGACCGGCGGCTCCCAGATAGATCTCGTTGAGCGCGACGAGCCGCTGTGTGTCGTCGGCGACGGCCTCGACCATGGTGAGTTCGTCGATCCCGCCGTCCCGGGCCAGAGCGGCGGGCAGCAGGGCGCCCGCGTCCCGCGGCCGGTGCCGTACCAGCACGCCCGGGTTGCGCCCGGGATCCGTGTCGATCCCCACCACCGGCTGGCCCGCGAGGTACTTGGCGACGTTCGCCACCAGCCCGTCCTGCCCGACCACGACCACCACGTCCTCGGGCGCGAACAGGAACCGGTCCAGGTCGCGCCGCTCCACCCGGGCCTGCCGCCAGGTCAGCGGCACCGCGGCCGCCACCTCGGCCAGCGCCTGATGCGCCCGGCGGTGCCGCTCCGCCACCTCCTCCAGCGACCGCCCCCGGGACGCCAGGAAGAACGCGGCCTGCCCATGGGTGCCGTGCCGCGCCACCAACTCCTCGTACTCGGTGGCGCGATGGACCAGCACGGCGCGTGGGGCGAGACTCACGCCTGCTCTCCCGAGGACCCGCCCAGCCGGGACAGCAGTCCGGTGAGCACATCCGGCGAGACAGTGACGCTGTCGATGCGCGGCAGGTTCTCGGCCAGCCGGGTCCCGGTCAGCGCGTGCAGCGTCGCGACATCCACCTCCGCGTGCACCCGCAGCCAGGCCGCCTGCGCCTGGGCCCGCGCCTCGCCGACCTCGCGCGCACCCTCGGCCTCCGCACGGGCGAGCCGTACGGAGCGCGCCGCCTCCGCCTCGGCGAGCCGCTCGGTGCGCCGCGCCTCGGCGTCCGCCAGCCGTACCGTCCGCGCGGCCTCCGCCTCGGCGCGCACCGCGTCCGCCGCCGCCTGCTCCTCCGCCTCGCGCCGTGCGTTCGTACCCCGCTGCTCGACCAACTGCTCCTCGCGCCGGGCCAGTTCGATCCGGCTGGCCAGCTCGTTCTCGGCGATCGTGCGTTCCCGCTCGACGGCCACGGCCCGGCGCTCGTACGTCGCCCGGTCCGCGTCCTGCTGGATCCGCTCGCGCGCCGGAGTGCGCAGCGCCCGCTCCACCTCGGGCTCCGGCCGCAGCGCCACCACCCGGACCGCGACCACATCGATCCCCGTCGCGGGCAGCCGGGGCTCGGCGGCGAGCCCGGCCGCGACCCGCTCCCGTACCGCCGCGACGCCGTCGACGAGGGCGGCCGACAGCGGCGTACGGGCCAGGACGTCCAGGGCGTGCTGCTGGGCCGCCTCCGTCAGCAGCGTGGAGAGCTGTTCCAGCGGCGCGCCCCGCCACACTCCGGTGTCCGGATCGACGGAGAAGTCGAGCCGCTCGGCGGCGACGCCCGGGTCGCTGATCCGGTAGGTGACGGTGGCCTGCACCGCGATGTCCTGGAAGTCGGACGTGCGGGCGCGGAACGTCATCGCCAGTTCGCGGTCCTCCACCGGTATCTCGGAGAGCGCGGCGGTCAGCGAGCGGTACCAGAAGCTGAGCCCCGGCCCGTCGTGAACCAGCCGGCCCGCCCGGTGGTGACGGATGTGCGCGGTCGGTGCCCCGCGGAGATGACGCCAGCCGAAGCGTCTGGTGATGTCGGCCATGTGTGCGCAGCCCCCTTGTTCGCGACCAATTCTCGTCATGGAGACGATAATCAAGGAAGCTGTTTATCGTCAAGTAGACGACATCGAAGAGTCCGGCCCGGGCGAACCAAACCGCCCGGTTCTGAAGGAACGAAGGATGAACACGCGCCCGAATGGTCAGGATGGAGGCATGGGATTCCATGTCGACTCCGAGGCCGGGCGTCTGCGCCGCGTCATCCTCCACCGGCCGGATCTCGAGCTGAAACGGCTAACGCCCAGCAACAAGGACGCGCTCCTCTTCGACGACGTGCTGTGGGTGCGCCGGGCCCGCGCCGAGCACGACGGGTTCGCCGACGTGCTGCGCGACCGTGGGGTCGAGGTCCATCTCTTCGGTGATCTGCTCACCGAGGTCCTGGAGATCCCGGCGGCCCGGGCTCTCGTGCTGGACCGTGTCTTCGACGAGAAGGAGTACGGGCCGCTCGCCACCGACCATCTGCGCGCCGCCTTCGAGGCCATGCCCGCCGCCGAGCTGGGCGAGGCCCTCGTCGGAGGCATGACCAAGCGGGAGTTCCTGGAGGTGCACCCGGAGCCGATGTCCGTGCGGTTCCATGTGATGGATCTCGACGACTTCCTGCTGCGCCCGCTCCCCAACCACCTCTTCACGCGCGACACCTCCGCCTGGATCTACGACGGTGTCTCCATCAACGCGATGCGCTGGCCCGCCCGGCAGCGTGAGACCGTCCACTTCGAGGCGATCTACCGGCACCATCCGCTGTTCCGCGACGAGGCCTTCCATCTCTGGTCGGAGGGGCAGGCCGACTACCCCTCCACCATCGAGGGCGGTGACGTGCTGGTCATCGGCAACGGCGCCGTGCTCATCGGCATGAGCGAACGGACCACGCCCCAGGCCGTCGAGATGCTCGCGACCAAGCTGTTCGCCGCGGGGTCGGCGCGCTCCATCGTCGCGCTCGACCTGCCCAAGAAACGCGCCCTCATGCACCTCGACACCGTGATGAGCATGGTGGACGCGGACACCTTCACCCAGTACGCGGGACTCGGCATGCTCCGCTCGTACACCATCGAGCCCGGCGTCGGCGACAAGGAGCTGAAGGTCACCGACCATCCGCCGGAGCACATGCACCGGGCCATCGCCGCATCGCTGGGCCTGAGTGAGATCCGGGTGCTGACCCCGACGCAGGACGTGCACGCGGCCGAGCGGGAGCAGTGGGACGACGGCTGTAATGTCCTCGCGGTCGAACCGGGAGTGGTCATCGCCTATGAGCGGAACTCGACCACCAACACCCATCTGCGCAAGCAGGGGATCGAAGTGATCGAGATCCCGGGGAGCGAACTGGGCAGGGGCCGGGGTGGGCCCCGCTGCATGAGCTGCCCGGTGGAGAGGGACGGCGTCTGAGGGAGCCGGAGCGGCCGGGGCGGGTCGGGGGCCGTATATAAATGTGAGGCGTCGTATAGACTTCCATTCGTCCCCTTGTTCGTCCTGCCTCTCGCAACCCCTGGAGCGCCCCATGGCGACAGTCCCGACCGCCCTCGCCGGCCGCCACTTCCTCAAGGAGCTGGACTTCACCGCCGAGGAGTTCCGCTTCCTGGTGGAGCTGGCGGCCGAGCTCAAGGCGGCCAAGAAGGCGGGGACCGAGACGCGCCGTCTGAGCGGCAGGAACATCGCCCTGATCTTCGAGAAGACCTCGACCCGCACCCGGTGCGCCTTCGAGGTCGCCGCCGCCGACCAGGGCGCCCACACCACCTGTCTGGACCCGTCCGGCTCACAGATCGGGCACAAGGAGTCGGTCAAGGACACCGCTCGGGTGCTCGGGAGGATGTTCGACGCCATCGAGTACCGGGGGCACGGGCAGCGCGTGGTCGAGGAGCTGGCGGCCCACGCCGGGGTCCCCGTCTACAACGGCCTCACCGACGAGTGGCACCCCACCCAGATGCTCGCCGACGTGCTCACCATGACCGAGCACTGCGCCAAGCCGCTGACCGGCATCGCCTTCGCCTACCTCGGCGACGCCCGCTCCAACATGGGCAACTCCTACCTCGTCACCGGCGCCCTGCTCGGCATGGACGTCCGTGTCGTCGCCCCCCGGGCGCTGTGGCCGGACGAGAGGGTCGTCGCGGAGGCCCAGCGGCTCGCCGCCGCCTCCGGCGCCCGGATCACGCTCTCCGAGGACGTGAAGGACGGCGTGCGCGGCGCCGACTTCGTCGCCACCGACGTATGGGTGTCGATGGGCGAGCCCAGGGAGGTCTGGGACGAGCGCATAGCGCTGCTCGGCCCGTACGCCGTGACCATGGACGTGCTCCGCGCCACCGGCAACGGCGACGTGAAGTTCCTGCACTGCCTGCCGGCCTTCCACGACCTCGGCACCGAGGTGGGGCGCGAGATCCACAAGCGGCACGGACTGACCGAGCTGGAGGTCACCGACGAGGTGTTCGAGTCCGCGCACTCCGTCGTCTTCGACGAGGCCGAGAACCGGATGCACACGATCAAGGCCATCCTGGTCGCCACCCTCGCCTGACCGGCGTGCCCGCTGCCACAGCGGAACCCGGCACCCTTCCCGTACGATCCTCGGCGAGCCCGGAACCACCCCTTCCGCGGTTCGTCGCGCGACCTCCCCCCCACAGCGCCCGGCAGCCTCTCGGCCTCGCCCGGGCAGGGGACACCCCCCGGTCGCCCCGCACCACGGAAAAGAGCACCACCTTCATGCCCGGCAGCCCCGCCAACCCCTTCCGCATCAAGTCACCCGAGCTGCTCGTCGCCGAGGCCGGCGCCGATCTCGCGGGTCATGGCCTCAAGCGCCATATGGGCCTGTTCCAGCTCGTCTGCTTCGGCGTCGGAGCGATCGTCGGCACCGGTATCTTCGTCGGACTGTCCGACTCGGTCGCCCAGGCCGGGCCCGCGGTCGTGGTCTCCTTCCTGCTCGCGGCCCTCACCTGCGTCTTCACCGCCTTCGCGTTCGCCGAGCTGGGCGGCGCCATCCCGGTCTCCGGGTCCTCGTACTCCTTCGCGTACGCCGGCCTCGGCGAGGGCACGGCGTTCCTCGTCGGCTGGTGCCTGCTGCTGGAGTACGGCGTCTCCGTGTCCGCCGTCGCGGTCGGCTGGAGCCAGTACGTGAACGAGCTGCTGGCCAGCCTCACCGGATGGCAGCTGCCCGCGGCGCTGTCCGCCGGGCCGGGCGACGGCGGGGTGATCAACCTCCCCGCCGTGATCGTCATCGCCCTGGCCTCCGTCCTCCTGGTGCGCGGCGTGCGCGAGAGCGCCCGGGCCACCGCCGCCATGGCGGTCCTCAAGCTCGCGATCCTCGTCGTCTTCTGCGCCATCGGCTTCACCGCCTTCAAGCACGGCAACCTGACGCCGTTCACGCCCGCCGGGCTCGGCGGCATCGGCGCGGGCACCACGGCCGCGTTCTTCTCGTACATCGGCTTCGACGCGATCACCACCGCCGGCGAGGAGGCCAAGAACCCCCGCCGGAACATCCCCATCGCGATCCTCGTCTGCATCGGCCTGGTCACCGTGCTGTACTGCGCGGTCGCGTTCGCCGCGATCGGCGCCATCGGCGGCCCCGCGGTCGGCGGCCGGCCCGCCGCGCTGTCGTACGTCGTCAACCAGGTCACCGGCTCCACGGTCGGCGGCGGAGTCATCGCCTTCGGCGCGGTCGTCGCCATCGCCTCGGTCGTGCTCGCGGTGATGTACGGCCAGACCCGCATCCTGATGTCGATGTCCCGCGACGGCCTCGTCCCGCGCGTGTTCGAGCGGGTCTCCCCGAAGACCGCGACCCCGGTCAGCGGCACCCTGATCGTGGCGGTGGTCTTCGCCGTCCCGGCGGCCTTCTCCTCGCTGGACGCGGTGGTCAACCTGTGCACCATCGGCACCCTCGCCACCATGGCCGTGGTCAATGTCGCGGTGATCGCGCTGCGCCGCCGCGAACCCGGCCTCGCCCGCTCCTTCCGGGTCCCGCTGTACCCCGTGATGCCGCTGCTCGGTGTGGGCTTCTGCCTCTACCTCATGTACGAGACCGGCTGGACGACCTGGGTGCAGTTCGCGGCCTTCCTGGCCGCCGGCTGCCTGGTCTACGCGTTCTACGGCCGCCGTCACTCCCGGCTGGTGTCCGCCCCCGTCACCGAGGACGACGCTGTCGCGGAACCGCAGGCAGTCTGAACCACACCGCCTTGCCGGACGCGGTGGGGCGGTGACCGCAGGACGAGCTGAGACTGCGGATCAGCAGCAGCCCGCGACCGTGCTCCTGCCAGGGGTCGGCGGGCGGCAGGGCGGGCCGGGTCAGGTCGCCGGGCGGCACTGGGTCCGGGTCGTGCACCTCGACCGTGCAGCCGGTCGGCATCAGCTCGACGACCAGCTCGATCGGTCCCTCGCCCGCCGCGTGCTCGACGGCGTTCGCCACCAGTTCCGCGGTGAGCAGTTCCGCGGTGTCGCTGTCGGCCGGGTGCTCCAGCTCCGCCAGGGCCGTACGGACCAGGGCGCGGGCGACCGGCACCGCCGCGGCGGTGTGCGGCAGCGCGACGCGCCAGGAGGCGGGGGCGGGGGGTTCGTACACGGCGGGTCCGTTCATGGCGCAGGCGGTCCTGCTTTCGATACGAGGCAGCATGGTACGGCGCGCCCCGTACGGGGCGGTCGGCGGGCTTCGCCCGGAGCTCCTACGCCCCGGTACCCGGCTGCGTACCCCGGATGACGTCCCGCCGCGCCCACGGGCGGTCGTCGTTACCCGGTTGTCGACGAGGCGTGACGACCCGCGGGCGGCTGTCGCAGCGCGCCGTACGACCTATGTCTCCCCGTTCGGGGTATCGCGCACTCGTGACGACAGTCACGGATCAGTGATAACTTCATCACAGAGCAGCAGTGCGGACAGCCGCCCCCGACCGAGGAGGCCGCACGTCATGAGTCCCTTCACCGGCTCCGCCGCCCACACCTCCGAGTGGCGTCACCTCAGGTACACCCAGTCCGACGGGGTGGCCACGGTCACCCTGGCCCGCCCCGAGAAACTCAACGCGCTCACCTTCGGCGCCTACGCCGACCTGCGCGATCTGCTCGCCCAGCTGTCCCGGGAGAGGTCCGTGCGGGCCCTGGTGCTGGCCGGCGAGGGACGCGGCTTCTGCTCGGGCGGCGACGTCGACGAGATCATCGGCGCCACCCTCTCCCTGGACACCGCCCAGCTGCTCGACTTCAACCGCATGACCGGGCAGGTTGTCCGGGCCGTGCGGGAGTGCCCCTTCCCGGTGATCGCCGCCGTGCACGGGGTGGCCGCGGGCGCGGGCGCGGTGCTCGCGCTGGCCGCCGACTTCCGGGTGGCGGACCCCTCCGCCCGCTTCGCGTTCCTCTTCACCCGGGTCGGGCTGTCCGGCGGCGACATGGGCGCCGCCTATCTGCTCCCCAGGGTCGTCGGACTCGGCCACGCCACCCGGCTGCTCATGCTCGGCGAGCCGGTGCGGGCCCCCGAGGCCGAGCGGATCGGACTCATCAGCGAGCTGACTGATGAGGGACACGCCGACGAGGCCGCCCAGGCGCTGGCCCGCCGCCTCGCCGAGGGCCCGGCACTGGCGTACGCGCAGACGAAGGCGCTGCTCACCGCCGAGCTGGACATGCCGCTCGCCGCGTCCGTCGAACTGGACGCCTCGACCCAGGCCCTGCTGATGAACGGCGAGGACTACGCCGAGTTCCACGCGGCCTTCACCGAGAAGCGGCCCCCGAAATGGCAGGGGAGGTAG
Source organism: Streptomyces sp. NPDC002573 (assembly GCF_042889625.1). NCBI lineage: Bacteria > Bacillati > Actinomycetota > Actinomycetes > Kitasatosporales > Streptomycetaceae > Streptomyces > Streptomyces sp. NPDC002573. The sequence continues at coordinate 91,503 of NZ_JBIARC010000005.1, forward strand.
CCATGACAGCGGCCCCCCGGCCTCTGCGCGTCGCGGTCATCGGCGGCGGGCCCGGCGGGCTGTACTCCGCCGCCCTGCTCAAGCGTCTGGACCCGGCGCGGGAGGTCACCGTCTGGGAGCGCAACGCCCCCGACGACACCTTCGGCTTCGGTGTCGTCCTGTCCGACGAGACCCTCGGCGGCATCGAGCACGCCGACCCAGTGGTGCACGCGGCCATGAAGGACGAGTTCGTGCGCTGGGACGACATCGACATCGTGCACCGGGGGGTGTGCCAGACCTCCGGCGGCCACGGCTTCGCCGCACTGGGCCGGCGGCGGCTGCTCCAGATCCTGCACGAGCGCTGCCGCTCGCTCGGCATCGAGCTGCGCTTCAGCACCGAGGCCCCGCACCCGGCCCGGCTGATGAAGGCGTACGACCTGGTGATCGCGGCCGACGGGGTGCGCAGCACCGCCCGCGAGGCCTATGCGCAGGTGTTCCGGCCGACCGTCGAGGAGCACCGCTGCCGCTACATCTGGCTCGCCGCCGACTTCGCCTTCGACGCGTTCCGCTTCGAGATCGCCGAGACCGAACACGGCGTGATGCAACTGCACGGCTACCCGTACGCGGCCGACGCCTCGACCGTCATCGTCGAGATGCGGGAGGAGGTGTGGCGCGCCGCCGGGTTCGACGAGTCGGAGACCGCCGAGACGATCGAGCGCTGCGCCAAGATCTTCACGGACGCGCTCGGCGGCCGGCCCCTGCGCTCCAACAACTCCACCTGGACGACGTTCCGCACGGTCGTGAACGCCTGCTGGTCGCACGACAACCTGGTCCTCCTCGGCGACGCCGCGCACACCGCCCACTTCTCGATCGGCTCCGGCACCAAACTCGCGGTGGAGGACGCGCTGGCGCTGGCCGCGTGTCTGGAGGAGCACGCCTCGCTGCGGGACGCCCTCGTCGCCTACGAGGAGGAACGGCGCCCGGTCGTCGCCTCCACCCAGCGCGCGGCCCGGGCCAGCCTGGAGTGGTTCGAGGACCTGCGGCTCCATCTCGACCAGCCCGCCCGGCAGTTCGCGTTCAACCTGCTCACCCGCAGCCGCCGGGTCACCCACGACAATCTCCGTCTGCGTGACGCGCGCTTCACCGAGGCGGTGGAGGAGGAGTTCGGCTGCCCGCCCGGCACCCCGCCCATGTTCACCCCCTTCCGGCTGCGCGGTCTGACCCTGCGCAACCGGGTCGTCGTCTCGCCGATGGACATGTACTCGGCGGTGGACGGCGTCCCCGGCGACTTCCACCTCGTCCACCTGGGCGCCCGGGCGCTCGGCGGGGCCGGCCTGGTGATGACCGAGATGGTGTGCGTGAGCGCCGAGGGGCGCATCACCCCGGGCTGCGCCGGTCTCTACACCGGGCGGCAGGCCGAGGCCTGGCGGCGGATCACCGACTTCGTGCACGCCCAGGCACCGGGCACCGCGATCGGCGTGCAGCTCGGACACAGCGGCCGCAAGGGCTCGACCAAGCTGATGTGGGAGGGCATGGACGAACCGCTGGAGGAGGGCAACTGGCCTCTGGTGGCGGCCTCCCCGCTCCCGTACAAGCCCGGCAGCCAGACGCCCCGCGAGCTGACTCGCGCCCAACTGACGGACATCCGAGAACAGTTCGCGTCCGCCGCCTGCCGGGCCGCCCGCAGCGGATTCGATCTGCTCGAACTGCACTGCGCCCACGGCTATCTGCTGTCCGGCTTCCTCTCGCCCCTCACCAACCGGCGCACCGACGCCTACGGCGGCAGCCTCGCCGGGCGGCTGCGCTTCCCGCTGGAGGTCCTCGACGCCGTACGCGCGGTGTGGCCCGAGGAACGGCCCATGACCGTAAGGATCTCTGCGACCGACTGGGCCGAGGGCGGCACCACCGCCGAGGAGGCCGTCGAGATCGCCCGCGCCTTCGCCGCGCACGGCGCCGACGCGATCGATGTGTCGACCGGCCAGGTGGTGGCCGAGGAACAGCCGCAGTTCGGACGGTCGTACCAGACGCCGTACGCCGACCGGATCCGTCAGGAGACGGGCATCCCGGTGATCGCGGTCGGCGCGATCTCGTCCTGGGACGACGTCAACTCGCTGATCCTGGCCGGGCGCGCCGACCTGTGCGCCCTCGCCCGGCCGCATCTGTACGACCCGCACTGGACGCTGCACGCGGCGGCCGAACAGGGGTACAGCGGACCGGGCGCCGTATGGCCCGCGCCCTATCGCGCCGGCAGCCGCCGACCGCAGACGGGACGCACGGATGCGCCCAAGCCCCGTCTCGCACTGGGCAGTTGAGGACGCGGCCGCCCGGCGGATGAGGCGAGCGTCGCGTCCCGCGGCACCGCCGCGTCATGCCTCCGAGTGGGCTCCCGCGAAGACCGCTCCCGCGTCCCGCAGCCGCTCGTGCAGCGCGCGGAAGACCGCGGCGGAGCTGGTGCCCGGCCAGTCCCCGGGGAGCAGTTCGGTGGGCAACCCCGGGTCGACGTACGGCAGATGACGCCAGGAGTCCAGGGCGAGCAGATAGTCGTGGTAGGCGTCCTCCGGCGGGGTTTCCCCGCGTGCCTCCCAGTCGTGCAGCACCCGCGCGTGCCGGTCGAGGAACGCCTCGTGCTGCTTGGCGATCCCGGCCAGGTCCCACCAGCGTGCCACCGCCTGAGCGGTCGGCGCGAAACCGAGGTGCTCACCGCGGAAGAGGTCCACATACGGGTCCAGGCGCAGCCGCTCCAGGGTGTGCCTGGTCTCCTCGTACAGCCGGGCCGGCGCGATCCACACCCCCGGGGCCGCGGTGCCGAAGCCGAGTCCGGCGAGCCGGGAGCGCAGCAGATGCCGCTTCTGCCGCTCCGACTCCGGTACCGAGAACACCGCGAGCACCCAGCCCTCGTCCTCGGGTGGCGTCGTCGCGTACACGCGCCGGTCGCCGTCGTCGAGCAGTTGCAGGGCGTCCGGTGACAGCGCGTACCCCGCCGCGCCCGCCGCCGTGCGCGCGGGCACCAGCAGCCCGCGCCGCTTCAGCCGGGACACCGAGGAGCGCACGGAGGGCGCGTCCACCCCGACCGCGGCGAGCAGTCTGATCAGCTCGGCGACCGGCACCGGTCCGGCCGTGAAGCGGCCGTAGGCACCGTAGAACGTCACGATGAGGGAACGGGGAGCGTGCTGATCGGACACGATGATCACTCTAGAACGTCCGCGTCACTCATGATCACCAAGTGGCGGTACCGGGTGATTGTCCGTCCGCAGCCGGAAGCGCTGGAGCTTGCCCGTCGCCGTGCGGGGCAGCGCGTCCAGGAAGACGAACTCGCGTGGGCACTTGTACGGCGCCAGCTCGGACTTGAGGAAGGCGCGCAGCGCCTCCGGGTCGCGGCGTGCCCCCGGCCGAAGGACCGTGTACGCCACCACCACCTGCCCGCGCGTCTCGTCCGGCCGGCCGACGACCGCCGTCTCGACCACGTCCGGATGCCGCAGCAGCGCCTCCTCGACCTCGGGCCCGGCGATGTTGTACCCGGCCGAGATGATCATGTCGTCGGCGCGCGCCACATAACGGAAGTAGCCGTCGGGGTCGCGGACATAGGTGTCGCCCGTGATGTTCCAGCCGTCCCGCACGTACTCCCGCTGCCGGGGGTCGGCGAGATAGCGGCAGCCGACCGGGCCGCGCACGGCGAGCAGCCCGGGCTCGCCGTCGGGCAGGGGTGTGCCGTGCGCGTCCTGCACCCGGGCCTGCCACCCCGGCACGGGCACTCCGGTGGTCCCGGGGCGGATCCCGTCGTCCGCGGCGGATATGAAGATGTGCAGCAGTTCGGTCGCGCCGATGCCGTTGATGACGCGCAGCCCCGTGCGCTCGTGCCAGGCCCGCCAGGTGGCGGCGGGAAGGTTCTCCCCGGCCGACACGCACCGCCGCAGCGACGCGATGTCGTGCCTGTCGGCCTCGTCCTCGCTGTTCAGCTCGTCGAGCATCGCGCGGTACGCGGTCGGGGCGGTGAACAGCACGGAGACCCGGTGTTCCTCGATCGCGGGCAACAGTTGCCGGGGGCCCGCCTGTTCGAGCAGCAGGGCGCTCGCGCCGGCCCGCAGCGGGAAGACGACGAGCCCGCCGAGCCCGAAGGTGAAGCCGAGCGGGGGACTGCCCGCGAAGACGTCGTCGGGGCGGGGCCGGAGCACATGCCGGGAGAAGGTGTCCGCGATGGCGAGCAGATCGCGGTGGAAGTGGATACAGCCCTTCGGGCGGCCCGTGGTGCCCGAGGTGAAGGCGATCAGCGCCACGTCGTCGGCCGCCGTGTCCACCGGTGAGTACGGCTCCCCGGGCGCCGGCAGCCGCAGCAGATCGTCGGGGGAGTCACCGCCGTAGGGCGTGATGCGCAGCCCGGGGACCTCGGCCTTGACCAGGTCGTCGACGACGCGGGCGTCGCACAGGGCGTGCCCGACCCGCGCGATCTCGCACAGGGTGCGCAGTTCGTGCGCGCGCTGCTGGGCGAGCACGGTGACGGCGACCGCGCCCGCCTTCAGGACCGCGAGCCAGCAGGCGGCGAGCCAGGGGGTGGTGGGGCCGCGCAGCAGGACGCGGTTGCCGGGGGCGACGCCGAGGCTGCCGGTGAGCGTGTGCGCGATCCGGTCGACGCGGGCCCGGAGCTGACCGTACGTCCACACGGCCCCGTCCGCCGTACGGAACGCGGGGCGCTCGGCGGCGGTGTCCGCCAGCAGTTCGACGGCGGCGTTGAGCCGTTCGGGGTACTGGAGCTCGGGCAGGTCGAAAAGGAGTTCGGGCCACTGCTCGGGGGGCGGCAGCTGGTCCCGGGAGAAGGTGTCCAGGTGGGCGGTGGGGGCACCGACCCGGTTGATCGTGCCGGCGGCCGCGTGGGCCGTGCCGGTTGTCTTCGCGATACCGGAGCTGTCCGTGGTGCCGACGGCGTCCGGGGCGCTGTCGGGGTCCCTCGGGTCCGTGGCTTCCCTGGCTTCCCTGGCTTCCATGGCGTCTCGCCCCCTTGTCGTGGTGGGCTCGCGCATCGAGCGTATCGTCTTGGTGACGACAGTCAACGGTCCGCGATACGCTCGTGTGGGCAGCCCACTCGCCCCGGTGCGCCATCAGGGAGAGGGACCGGCAATGACCGCATTCTCGCTCGATCCGGCACAAACCGCCTGGTGTGCGGAACTGCGCACCCTGGCCGAGCAGCGGCTGCGCCCGCTCGCGGAGAAGGGTGAGCCGGGCCGAGTCAACCGGGACCTCGTCGCGGAACTCGGCCGACTCGGGCTGCTGGACCGGCTGTTCACCTCGGGTGCGCTGGAGCTGTGCCTGATGCGGGAGTCGCTGGCCCATGCCTGTACGGAGGCGGAGACGGCCCTCGCCCTTCAAGGGCTCGGCGCCCACCCCGTGCATGCCTACGGCACCCCGGACCAGCGCGCCCGCTGGCTCCCCGGTGTCCGCGCGGGGACGACGGTGGCGGCCTTCGCCCTGACCGAGCCGGACGCGGGCTCGGACGCCGCGGCGCTGGCCCTGCGCGCGGACCCGGACTCCACCGCGAACGGCGCGAACGGGAACGGCGACAGCGCCACGGAGGCCGACGGCAGCGGTTCCGTGCACGCCCAGCGCGACGGTGAGCGGGGCTGGCGGCTCACGGGCGAGAAGTGCTGGATCTCCAACGCCCCCGAGGCCGACTTCTACACCGTCTTCGCCCGCACCACCCCCGGCGCGGGCGCGCGCGGCGTGACCGCCTTCCTCGTCCCCGCCGACCGCCCCGGCCTGACCGGCTCCCCGCTGGAGATGCTCTCGCCGCACCCCATCGGCGCCCTGGTCTTCGACGCCGTGCCCGTGACCGCCGCCGACGTCCTCGGGGAGCCCGGCCGGGGCTTCCGGGTCGCCATGGGCACCCTCAATCTCTTCCGGCCCAGCGTCGGCGCCTTCGCGGTGGGCATGGCGCAGTCGGCCCTCGACGCGACCCTCGCGCACACGGCGCGGCGGGACGCGTTCGGCGGCAAGCTGAAGGACCTCCAGACCGTCGCGCACCAGGTCGCCGAGATGGCCCTGCGCACGGAGGCGGCCCGTCTCATGGTGTACGCGGCGGCGACGGCGTACGACGAAGGCGCCCCGGACGTCCCGAAGCGGGCCGCGATGGCGAAGCTGCTGGCCACCGAGACCGCGCAGTACGTCGTCGACGCGGCCGTCCAGTTGCACGGCGCCCGCGCCCTGCGCCGCGGCCACCTCCTGGAGCACCTGTACCGCGAGGTGCGCGCGCCCCGGATCTACGAGGGGGCGAGCGAGGTCCAACGCGGCATCGTCGCCAAGGAGTTGTACGCCACCATGGAGGCCCCGTGACCGTCGAGCACACCGACCCGTCCGAGCTGCCGGTCGGCAACCCGCCCGACCTCTCGCGTATCAACCCGCCCGAACTGTCCCCTCCGGCAGGCTTCTCCCACGCGGTGGTCGCCACCGGGTCCCGGGTGGTGTTCCTGGCCGGGCAGACCGCCCTGGACACGGACGGCAAGGTCGTCGGCGCCGACCTGCCCGAGCAGTTCGAGCGGGCGCTCACCAATCTGCTCGCCGCCCTGCGCGCCGCCGGTGGCACCCCCGACGACCTCGCCCGTGTCACCGTCTACGCCACCGACGTCGCCGACTACCGCGCCCGCGCCCCCGAACTCGGCCGTATCTGGCGGCGACTGGCGGGCCGCGCCTATCCCGCGATGGCCGTCGTGGGCGCCGTGCGCCTCTGGGACGAGGAGGCCCTGGTGGAACTCGACGGCTTCGCCGTGCTTCCGTGACCGGTGCCTCCGAGGGGCCGGGAAGGCGCGACGGGTCAAGGCCCACAACCCGTTCGAGCTGAACCTCTATTCCTGGACGGGCAGATCCGGGTGGAGGGCCAGAAAGATCAACTGCGCGATGGCCGCCGTTGCTCCCAGAAGGGACAACACCCCTCCCGTCACGGCCCGTGACCTGCTCGCCCGGCCGTCCTTCGACGCGCGGTACTCGATGTACGCCCGCACGACGCCGCCGGCCGCGACTACCGCGTCTACGTCCTGACCGACGGCATAGCCGACTCCGACCCGGAGACCCACCAGGTGCTGGTCGACAAGGTGTTCCCGAGCCGGGCCCACCTCATCGACACCACCGGACTCCGCGAGTTGCTGCAGTCCGCCTGACACACGGCGACCCAGGACGGCCGGCCGTCCTGACGGAGGAACTCGCGTGCGCCGCGGAGCCTGGTCCGCAGCCGCTCCTGTGTGGCGCGGCTGTCGAGGCGCACGTCGAGGGCCCCCGGCAGTGAGGTGTCGGCTCGTCGCCCGGCAGGATGCCGCGTGCTGTCAAGCGCTTCCCGCCGGGCGACGAGCACTCCGAGGTCGTGACGGCTCAGGGCGTCCGGCCGGCGAGATGGAACACGCCGGCCGCCTCGGACAGCGCGAGCTCCCAGAGGGCGGCGGCCAGGTCCTCGGCATGCACCGGGCAGCGGATGTCCTCGGTGAACAGGACGCCGTCGCGGGTGCCGTCCGCCAGGGCGTGCACCATGCGCTCGTGCACGGATCGGCCGTGTCCGGTGATCAGCGAGGTACGGGCAACGACGGCGCCCGGCACCAGGAGCCGGACCGCCGTCTCACCGGCGGCATGCGCCGCGCCGTACGGGGTGAGCGGGTCGGGCAGGCACCTCTCGTCGTAGCGGACGCGCGCGCCGGAGAACACCGCGTCGCTGGAGACATGAACCAGGCGGCAGCCCTGCTCGGCGGCGGCCGGCGCCACACGGATCGCGCCGTCGGCGGTGACCGCCCAGTCAGCCCCGCCGCTGGACGCGTTGACCACGACCGAGGGGGCCACGTCGGCCATCACCCCGGCGACTCGCGCGGGTCCCGGAGACCGAGCGGACACCAGCCGACACCCGAGGCCCCACCGGGCCGGGAGGCGAACGTGGCGACCGTCTCGTACCCCGCCGCGACGGCCTGGCGCACCGACTCGGTCCCCATAAAACCACTGCCACCGATGATCAGCACTGACATGGGCGGCCACGGTAGCCCAGGGAAGCCCGGCGGCGACCCGGGCTTCGCCATCACCTCCTCACGACCGAGGCCGAGTTGGCGAGACAGGGGGAGCCACGGAGAACACCGGGGTGTCAGCGCTGCTTGCGGAGTTCCCGATACCGACGCTCGACGTCGGTCAGGAACCGATCAGGCACCTCGCCGGCCGTTCGCAGACGCTTGCGCTCGTGAGCCGAGAGCATCTGCGCTGATGCATCCACGGCCACCGCGTAATCAGTCACCTTGTCCGACGCGCGCTCGCGCCGGAGATCGCCTCCGAACGTGGGCCGGCGGTTCGGCCGCTGAAAAGCACCGTGACCCATCCGACGCGCGAAGTGACGGCACCGGAGCAGTCTGCCGTCAAGTTCCGGTCCGCCGTCCGTCCCGTCTCGCAGAGGCGCTCAGGGCGGTGACGACGGCGGCACACGCAGCACGGAGCCCCATCGCTCGATGCGGTGAGCGATGGGGCTCGGGGTGTTCCGCCGTGCCGGGTCGGGCTCAGATGTTCCGGAACGTCTCGATCTGCGCGCCGACCGAGTTGAGTCGTTCGGCCAGGTCCTCGTAGCCGCGGTTGATGACGTACACGTTGCGCAGCACCGAGGTGCCCTCGGCCGCCATCATCGCCAGCAGGACCACCACGGCGGGCCGCAGGGCCGGCGGGCACATCATCTCGGCGGCGCGCCAGCGGGTCGGGCCCTCCACTAGGACGCGGTGCGGGTCGAGGAGTTGCAGCCGCCCGCCGAGCCGGTTGAGGTCGGTGAGGTAGATGGCCCGGTTGTCGTACACCCAGTCGTGGATCAGCGTCTTGCCCTGCGCGGCGGCCGCGATGGCCGCGAAGAACGGGACGTTGTCGATGTTCAGGCCGGGGAACGGCATCGGGTGGATCTTGTCGATCGGCGCCTCCAGCTTGGAGGGCCGTACGGTGAGGTCGACCAGCCGCGTGCGGCCGTTGTCCGCCACGTACTCGGGGCTGCGGTCGTGGTCGAGCCCCATCTCCTCCAGCACCGCCAGTTCGATCTCCAGGAACTCGATCGGCACGCGCCGCACGGTCAGCTCCGACTCGGTGACGACCGCGGCGGCCAGCAGGCTCATCGCCTCGACCGGGTCCTCGGATGGGGAGTAGTCGACGTCGACGTCGATGTTGGGCACACCGTGCACCGTGAGCGTGGTGGTGCCGATGCCCTCGACCGCGACGCCGAGCGCCTCCAGGAAGAAACACAGGTCCTGGACCATGTAGTTGGAGGAGGCGTTGCGGATGACCGTGACCCCGTCGTGGCGGGCGGCGGCCAGCAGCGCGTTCTCGGTCACGGTGTCGCCGCGCTCGGTCAGCACGATCGGGCGGCCGGGAGTGACGGTCGGGTCCACCACCGCGTGGTAATGCCCCTCGGTGGCGGTGACGTCCAGCCCGAACCGGCGCAGGGCGATCATGTGCGGCTCGACGGTGCGCGTACCGAGGTCGCAGCCGCCCGCGTACGGCAGCTTGAAGCGGTCCATACGGTGCAGCAGCGGCCCGAGGAACATGATGATGGACCGCGTGCGGCGAGCGGCCGCGGCGTCGATGGCCTCCAGGTCGAGGTCCGCGGGCGGCACGATCTCCAGATCGATCCCCTCGTTGATCCACCGGGTGCGGACGCCGATCGAGGCCAGCACCTCCAGGAGGCGGTACACCTCCTCGATGCGCGCGACCCGGCGCAACACGGTGCGCCCCTTGTTCAGCAGCGAGGCGCACAGCAGGGCCACGCAGGCGTTCTTGCTTGTCTTGACGTCGATGGCGCCCGAGAGCCGGCGGCCGCCGACCACCCGCAGATGCATGGGACCCGCATAGCCCAGGGACACGATCTCGCTGTCCAGGGCCTCGCCGATCCTGGCGATCATCTCAAGGCTGAGGTTCTGGTTGCCGCGCTCGATCCGGTTGACGGCGCTCTGACTGGTGCCGAGCGCCTCGGCGAGCTGCGCCTGAGTCCAGCCGCGGTGCTGCCGGGCGTCACGGATGAGCCTGCCGATACGTACGAGGTAGTCGTCTGACATGTGACTGAGGTTATCTCAGATATGAGATGGCGCCTCTTGGGGGGTCCATTCGGGTGATGCCTCGTCAACGGCGCCTGGTGGAACGGGTTCGACGCCAGCCGAAAGGTCCCGGCAAATCCATCGATATCGTACGACGTCCAGTACTGCTCTGTGTGTGGCGCGGCCCGTGGTGTCCTCCGGTGGTGAGGGACCAGGAGTGCCTGTTGATGTTCAGCCGCACCCCCGGAAGGATCCGGAAACTCTTGCGGAACGTGAGCGGCATGCAGATGCCTCCCTTTTTCGCTCGCCCGACTCGTGTCGGATGTCCCGGATCACTCGGATACCCCGGCTCGGCGGATTGATGACAGGCCGGGTGAGTGGAGGAGTGCGGGGAGGGCTTCGGGGGATCTTCCGGACCTCGGGGGGCCTTCCGGGGCCCCCGGGGTGGCTCCGGCATGACCGAGCCGCACCCATGTACTAGAGTTATCTCGACATCGAGATATCTGCCGAGGCGCACCACGGCCGACGCTCTAGTAAGGGTTACCTAACTTAGCCTTACCTCAGCGGATCGGTCCAGCTGTCGTGGCGGCAGCATTGCGGTGGTACGCGCACATCAATGAAGGAGACTGTCGTGTCGGCGAACAGCTTCGACGCCCGCAGCACGCTGCAGGTGGGCGACGAGTCGTACGAGATCTTCCGGCTGAACAAGGTGGAGGGCTCGGCCCGCCTTCCGTACAGCCTCAAGGTCCTGCTGGAGAACCTGCTCCGCACCGAGGACGGCGCCAACATCACCGCCGACCACATCCGCGCCCTCGGCAACTGGGACTCCCAGGCCCGGCCGTCGCAGGAGATCCAGTTCACGCCGGCCCGCGTGATCATGCAGGACTTCACGGGCGTTCCCTGCGTCGTGGACCTCGCCACCATGCGTGAGGCCGTGAAGGAACTGGGCGGCGACCCGGCGAAGATCAACCCGCTGGCCCCGGCCGAGCTGGTCATCGACCACTCCGTCATCGCCGACAAGTTCGGCACGAACGAAGCCTTCAAGCAGAACGTCGAGCTGGAGTACGGCCGCAACAAGGAGCGCTACCAGTTCCTGCGCTGGGGCCAGACCGCCTTCGACGAGTTCAAGGTCGTCCCGCCGGGCACCGGCATCGTCCACCAGGTGAACATCGAGCACCTGGCCCGCACGGTCATGGTGCGCAACGGCCAGGCCTACCCCGACACCCTCGTCGGCACCGACTCCCACACCACCATGGTCAACGGCCTCGGTGTGCTCGGCTGGGGCGTCGGCGGCATCGAGGCCGAGGCCGCCATGCTCGGCCAGCCGGTCTCCATGCTCATCCCACGCGTCGTCGGCTTCAAGCTCACCGGTGAGCTCCAGCCCGGCACCACCGCCACCGACCTCGTGCTCACCATCACCGAGATGCTCCGCAAGCACGGTGTGGTCGGCAAGTTCGTCGAGTTCTACGGCGAGGGCGTCGCCGCCACCTCCCTGGCCAACCGTGCCACGATCGGCAACATGTCGCCGGAGTTCGGCTCCACCGCCGCGATCTTCCCGATCGACGACGAGACCCTGAACTACCTGCGCCTGACCGGCCGCAGCGACCAGCAGGTCGCGCTCGTCGAGGCCTACGCCAAGGAGCAGGGCCTCTGGCTGGACCCGAAGGCCGAGCCGGACTTCTCCGAGAAGCTCGAGCTGGACCTGTCCACGGTCGTCCCGTCGATCGCCGGCCCGAAGCGCCCGCAGGACCGTATCGTCCTCGCGAACGCCGCCGAGCAGTTCAAGACGGACGTGCGCAACTACGTGGACGTCGTCGACGAGGCGGGCGTGGAGTCCTTCCCCGCCTCCGACGCCCCGGCCGTCGCCCCCAACGGTGCGCCGTCCAACCCGGTCCAGGTCACCGCCCCCGACGGCACGACCTACACGATCGACCACGGTGCGGTGACGGTCGCGGCCATCACCTCCTGCACCAACACCTCCAACCCGTACGTCATGGTCGCCGCCGCCCTGGTGGCCAAGAAGGCGGTCGAGAAGGGCCTGACCCGCAAGCCGTGGGTCAAGACCACCCTCGCCCCGGGATCGAAGGTCGTCACCGACTACTTCGACAAGGCGGGCCTGACCCCGTACCTGGACAAGGTCGGCTTCAACCTCGTCGGCTACGGCTGCACCACCTGCATCGGCAACTCCGGCCCGCTGCCGGAGGAGGTCTCCAAGGCCGTCAACGACCACGACCTCGCGGTCACCTCGGTCCTCTCCGGCAACCGGAACTTCGAGGGCCGGATCAACCCCGACGTCAAGATGAACTACCTGGCGTCCCCGCCGCTGGTCGTCGCGTACGCCCTCGCCGGCTCCATGAAGGTGGACATCACCAGGGACGCCCTGGGCACCGACCAGGACGGCAACCCGGTCCACCTGAAGGACATCTGGCCGACCGAGGCCGAGGTGAACGACGTCGTCGCCAACGCCATCGGCGAGGACATGTTCAACAAGTCCTACCAGGACGTCTTCGCGGGCGACGCCCAGTGGCAGTCCCTGCCGATCCCGACCGGCAACACCTTCGAGTGGGACGCCGAATCGACGTACGTCCGCAAGCCCCCGTACTTCGAGGGCATGCAGATGGAGCCGTCCCCGGTCACCGACATCGCCGGTGCCCGCGTCCTCGCCAAGCTGGGCGACTCGGTCACCACCGACCACATCTCCCCGGCCGGTGCGATCAAGGCCGACACCCCGGCCGGCAAGTACCTCACCGAGCACGGTGTGGAGCGTCGTGACTTCAACAGCTACGGCTCGCGCCGTGGCAACCACGAGGTCATGATCCGCGGTACGTTCGCCAACATCCGCCTGCGCAACCAGATCGCGCCGGGCACCGAGGGCGGCTACACCCGCGACTTCACCCAGGCCGACGCGCCGGTGTCGTTCATCTACGACGCCTCGCGCAACTACATCGAGCAGGGCATCCCGCTGGTCGTCCTGGCCGGCAAGGAGTACGGCTCCGGCTCGTCCCGCGACTGGGCCGCCAAGGGCACCGCGCTGCTCGGCGTCAAGGCCGTCATCGCCGAGTCCTACGAGCGCATCCACCGCTCGAACCTCATCGGCATGGGCGTCCTGCCGCTCCAGTTCCCGGAGGGCCAGAGCGCCGAGGCACTCGGACTGACCGGTGAGGAGACCTTCTCCATCGCCGGCGTCACCGAGCTGAACAACGGCACCACGCCGCGCACGGTCAAGGTCACCACCGACTCGGGCGTCGAGTTCGACGCGGTCGTCCGCATCGACACCCCCGGTGAGGCCGACTACTACCGCAACGGCGGCATCATGCAGTACGTGCTGCGCAACCTGATCCGCAAGTAAGCGCTCAGGCACGGCAGTCGAGGGCCGCACCCCCGCCCGGCGGGGGTGCGGCCCTTGCCGTGTTCCCGGCCGGGGCCGGAGCGGCTGCATGCGGTGCCGGGTCCGCCTGTGGTCACCGAGGCCGGTAAGCGGTGACCAGGACGGAGACGGTGACCGGGCCGGGCAGGAGGCGACGTTCATCGGCCGGGTCGGCGCGGTGCAGGTGGTGCGCGCTCGGCGTCATCGCTATCAGGTCGAGGGCCTCGGGCCCGGTCAGGCACGTGGCGTACTCGACCCTCCGGCTTCCGACGGCCTCGAAGTAGGGGTCCAGGGCCCGGTGCAGGCGCCGTTCCTTGGCCGGGTCGACCGTGAGCATCGCGGGCACCTGACCGCGCAACTCCGCCAGGTGCCTCCCCGTGGGGCGCGCCACGACCAGTCGGCCGGTCGGGCGCAGCACACGGTGGAACTGGGAAGGGTTGCGCGGGGCGAACACGTTCAGCAGGACATCGGCCGCCCCGTCGGCCAGCGGGAAGGGGCGGAAGACGTCCCAGGTCACCGCGGCGGCTCGGTCATGCGCCCGGGTCGCTGAACGTAGCGCGCGCACCGAGGTGTCCAGGCCCAGACCCCGGGCGCCGGGCAGCCGGCCCAGTACGCCGGCGAGGTAGTAGCCGGTGCCACACCCGACATCCACGACCGTGCACCGGTCGGGTACGGCGTCGGCCGCCAGGCGGGCCACGGCCTGGCGGATGGGCCGGTACCTGCCGGTGGACAGGAACCGGTCCCGCGCTCGGACCATGGCCGCGTCGTCCCCGCTGACGGCACGGGTGCCCGTCAGGAGGCCGACGTAGCCGTGGCGGGCGATGTCGTAGGTGTGGCCCACCGGGCAGCGCAGCGAGGCGCGGTGGAGGTGGAGACGGACCCCGCACGCCGGACAGCGCAGCAGGTCGAGAAACGGTTCGAGGGCGAGGGAGGGCGACACGCGCACAAGGCACTCCTGGCAGCAGTGAAGGGAAGGGCCGTGCCTGTACATGCTCTGAAGGCCGCCTCATGAAGGAGCGGGCCCGGAGTCCGGCCACCTCGATACGGGCAGCGCCGGACACTGTGTTCAGGCAGCAGGCACACCAAGGAGGGCGACGCCGTCCGACATCGCCCTCAATGCCTTCCGATCACAGGAAGCAGTAGTGCGGGGTGCTCAGGAATGCCACGCCGAGAGTCTACGAGCTTCGGCGGAAACCCCGGCCGTCGCCGAAGTCGGGCAACGCCTCCTAGATCCACCCCGCGGCCTGAGCGATTGCGAACGGCGCCGGGACCAGGGTCGCCATGCCGAGCCACACATGCACCGGCCGGCCCTCCTGCCAGGGCATGAGGATGTCCACCACCAGCACCATGCCGAGGACGAACCCGCCGCCCAGGAGCGCGCCCAGTGTCATGCCGAGTGTGTTGTCCGGCGACTTGCCGGCGCAGCCGAACCCGTCGGCGCAGTGGATCACCGCATATCGCGCGAGCAGCCACCGTACGCACAAACCGGGCAGTATCGCGACCAGTCCGATCAGCAGATTCGCCACGGCGGGCGCCCACCAGGAACCGGCGGTGCCCCTCTCGTGGCCACCGTCCGCACCGGAACCGTGCACAGCCCGCCCTCTCCCAGGTCATTGCGTTCGTACAGGTAGATGACCACGAGAGCACTGGGGTTGCCCCGTTCGTGTCCTGGTGCGGCCAACACCGCCCCCACGGGTGACGTGTCGGGTGCCGAGGGTGCCATGGCGGCGTGGATGCCATGGGCGCCGCAGATGTCGGCGGCGCGGGGAACGGGAGACAACTCAGGGCGGACCGGGTGGGCGGTGAGCGTGCCACCCGGTCCGCGAGCCGGCTCGGCCGGGAAGGGGGAGTGGGCCGTACCGGGTGGGACATGATTTGTGACGACCGATGCGCGACAACGTTGTCGGGGTGGTCTGTACATGACTGTACCGTCAGAACGGACAACGATGTCAAGAGTGTTCGCCCGTACCGGGGATGTTCGGGGGCGTTGTGCGCCGGCGCGTGCGGCCCACCAAGACGTCTCACGATGCCGAGCCCGGCCCGTACGACGACGGGGCGGGCACGGAGAGGACCCCGCGCCCGCCCCTTCTCTCACGGGGGTGTCAGGAGAGCAGCTCCACCTCCGCCAGCGTCGACGCGGTGTTCAGGACCAGCCGGTAGTGCGCGTACGAGCCCGGGTGCGGGATCGAGAAGGCCCGGGTCTGCCGGTCCCAGGGGAAGGACTGGGCCGAGCGCTGGTCCAGGGTGGTCCACCGGGTGCCGTCCGCCGAGCCCTCCAGGGTCCAGCCCGTCGGGGCCTTCGTGTGGTCCGCCGGGGACGTCAGCGTGTACTGCACCGCCTTGGTGGGGCTCGCCACCGGCAGATCCACGCTCGTCACGGCCGCCTCCGTCAGCGAGGTGTTGTCGAAGAGCGGGCCGTCGCCCTTCAGCACGTCGGTGCGTGGCGAGGGCACCTTGTCGTCCTGGGTGATCGACACGGGGGCCGCGTTCTTCCCACTGCCCCAGGAGGACGGCCGCGGACCCATGTCGAAGTCCAGCACCCCGCCCCGGGACAGCAGGGAGTGCGGCAGCGCCGTCGACGTCCACGGGCGGCCGTTGACCTTCAGCCCCTGGATGTACACGTTGCGCGTGCTGTTCCTCGGGGCGTTGATGACCAGGTCCCGGCCGTTCTCCAGATGCACGGTGGCCTTCTTGAACAGCGGCGATCCGACGGCGTACTCACCGCTGCCCATCACCAGCGGATAGAAGCCCAGCGCCGAGAACACATACCAGGCCGACTGCTCGCCGTTGTCCTCGTCGCCGTGGTAGCCCTGCCCGATCTCGCTGCCGTTGTACAGCCGGGAGAGCACCTCGCGGACCTTCGCCTGGGCCTCCCAGGGGCGGCCCGCCGCGTCGTACATGTAGATCACATGGTGCGCGACCTGGTTGGAGTGCCCGTACATGCCCATCCGGACGTCCCGCGCCTCCGTCATCTCATGGATGATCCCGCCGTACGAGCCGACGAACTCCGGCGAGGCCGTCTCCGGCGTCGCGAAGAACTCGTCCAGCTTGTCGCCCAGTTGGGTGCGGCCGCCGTACAGGTTCGCCAGGCCCCGGCTGTCCTGCGGGGCCGTGAAGGCGTAGCCCCAGCCGTTGGTCTCGGTGTAGTCGTAGCCCCACACCCGCGGGTCGTACTTCGACGAGTCCACCCGCCAGTTGCCCTGCGCGTCGCGGCCCTGGAAGAAGCCGGCCTTCGGGTCGAAGAGGTCGACATAGTCCCGGGCGCGGTTCAGGAAGTACTGCGACTCCTCCTGGTAGCGCTTCTTGCCGGTCTCCTTGTACAGCGCCTCGCCCATCTTCGCGATGCCGTAGTCGTTGACGTAGCCCTCCATCGCCCACGACAGGCCCTCGCCGGTACTGGTGCTGGTGTAGCCGAGGAACGGCGAGGTCGTCATGCCCTTGCGGCCGACGCCGGACGCGGGCGGGGCGACCGTCGCGTTCTTCACCGCCGCGTCGTAGGCGGCCTCCGCGTCGAACTTCACGCCCTTCACATAGGCGTCCGCGAACGCCACGTCCGAGGAGGTGCCCGTCATCAGGTCCGCGTAGCCCGGCGAGGACCACCGCGAGGTCCAGCCGCCGTCCTTGTACTGCTGGACGAAGCCGTCGACCAGTTCACCGGCCTGTTTCGGGGTGAAGAAGGAGTACGCCGGCCAGGTCGTCCGGTAGGTGTCCCAGAAGCCGTTGTTGACGTACACCTTGCCGTCGACGATCTTCGCCCCGGTGTGCGTGGGGGTGTCCTGACCCGTCATCGGGGAGAACGGGGAGGCGTACTGGTAGCCCGAACCCACCTTCTCGAAGCCGGAGTTGGGGTACAGATACAGCCGGTACATCGAGGAGTAGAGCGACGTCAGCTGGTCGGTGGTGGCGCCCTCGACCTCGATCGTGCCGAACAGCTTGTCCCAGGCGCGCTGCGCCCGTGTCTTCACCGTGTCGAACGAGGTGCCGTCGGGGATCTCCTGGCGCAGGTTGTCCTTCGCCTGGTCTATGCTGATCAGTGAGGTGGCCAGGCGCAGGGTCACCGTGTGGTCCGCACCGGGGCGCAGACGCAGATACCCCTTCACCCCCGAGGTCGCACCGTCCGTCACGGGCGCGTCGAAGACGCCGTAGACGAACAGGCGTGTCGCTCCCGTCGACAGTCCGGACTTCACATCGGAGAACCCGGTGACGATCCCCTTGTCCTTGTCGAGGGCCAGCCCGGCCTGCTCGGTCACATTGTCGAAGATCACGCTCGCGTTGTCGCCCGGATAGGTGAACCGGAGCGCCGCCGCGTGGTCCGTCGGTGCCATCTCCGCCTTGAGCCCGTTCTCGAAGGTCACCCCGTAGTAGTACGGGCGCGCAGTCTCCTTCTCGTGCCGGAACGCCAGCGCCCGCGCGGCGCGGCCGGTGTCCGGGGTGCCGGCGACGGTCGAGGGCATCACCTGGAACGTCTGCCGGTCACCCATCCAGGGGCTCGGCTCATGGCTCGCGCTGAACGCCTCGATGGTCGGCAGGTTGTCCGCGTTGTTCGCCCGGGCGTAGTCGTACAGCCAGTTCAGCGAGCCCGCGTTGGTCACCGGCGTCCAGAAGTTGAAGCCGTGCGGCAGGGCCGTCGCCGGGAAGGTGTTGCCCCGCGAGAAGGAGCCGCTGGAGTTGGTGCCGCGGGTGGTGAGCGCGTAGTCGGACAGATGGGCCTTGGGCTTCTCCGGCGGCGCCACCTTCAGGGCGATGTCATCCAGCCAGCCCCGGAACTTCGTCGGTCCCTTCGGCGAGTCGTACGCCACCAGGATCCGGTCCACGGTCTTGCCCGCGGCGACCGAACCGATCCGCGAGGCCACGTCGTTCCACTGGTTGACGTACAGCGCCTTGGAGGCGCCCTGCCCCTGCGGGGTCAGCGGGAAGCCGTGCTCGTCGAGCGCGCCGAGGCCGCTGAGATTGGTGCCGTCGGTGAAGGCGAGGTCGACGGAGACGTTCGTGGCGTCGTAGTCCCGGTCCTTGTCCGCCATCGAGGGGAAGATCCGGTACGACAGCCGGGTGTTCGGCTCGACGCGCACGTTCACGTCGAAGACCTTGTTGTACGAGTACGCCCGCCCGTCCGTCGTGTGGGTTCCCGCGTACCGCAGGGCCCGGTGGCCCGTGAAACCGGCGCCCGCCTTGGCGGTGGGGGAGCCGATCGGGCCCCGGTCCACCAGGGTGCGCATGTCCTTGGGCGTCGGCTCGGTGGTCTTGCCGGTGGAGAACTGCACATCGGCGAGCTGGAGGATGTCCGCGCCGTGGTTCTTGGTGATGTCGAGCCGGAAGTGGGAGTACTCGGCGGGCTCCGCGACATCGTACGACTTGGTCTGGAAACGCTGGTCGAACGATTCGTCGGTGCGGGTGTCGAGGGTCTTCCAGTCCTTGCCGTCCGTGGAGCCCTGGAGGGTCCAGTCGGCGGGGTCCCGCTCGGCGTAGTCGTTGGCCGAGGTCAGCGCGTAGGTGACCAGCTTGGTCGGCGCGTCGAGGTCGAACTCGACCCAGCCCGTGGGGGCGAACGTGAGCCATTTGGTACCGGGCTCGCCGTCGATCAGGTTCTCCTTGACCTCGCCCGCGCCCGAGTTCTCGGCGCCGGCGCGGACATCGGTGACCTCGTCGGTCACATTGCCGGGGATCCCCGTGGTGTATCCGCCGTCCACCCCGGACGCCCGCTTGCTGCCGTCCGCTCCCGTGTCCACGGTGTTCAGCCACGTCGGCGCCGGGTCACCCGCCTCGAACGAGGAGGCGAACTCCCGGTCCGCGGCGGGGCCTTGGTGGGGCAGCGCCGCCGCCGCCCCCTGAAGCCCCGCCACCAATGCGAAGGCGGCCGTTGCCACGACCGCCGACCGAGCCCGTCTGTGCCGAGATCTGTGCTGCATGCGCGAGCACCCTCCCTGCGCTGTGAAAATATGGACAACGTTGTCAACTCTGCTGCGCAAGGACCAGTAGGTGTCCAAGTGGCCTGTGATGTCAAGGGTGTTGAGTGTGGCATTCGGGGTCATTGCGGCGGATATCTCGTGCGAGTGGCATACGGGCATCGCGTATTTCCGCGAGGTCTCACTTCGGAAAAGCAGACGGTCAACCTTGCATTCGATCTTGCTCCGTTGGCGGGAAGTGGACTATACCTGTCGGCGTTCGGGCAGCCGTCGCCCAGCGCCACGGCGAGCCCTGGGCAGGCACGACCGGGGGGAATCGGGAGGCGGCGGACCGTTTTCGGCACGACGGGCTGTCGCGCCCTCCCACTGAATCCCTCATGCACGACCCCAGCTTCACCATCACCGCGGTGCCGGGAGGATCCGGTTCACCGCCTGAGTCCTGGAGAAGGCGAGGACTTGAGCATGGGATCCACTTCCGGCGAGAACACATCCGGGGGCGTCGGCCGCCGCGACCTGATCAAGCGGTCCGCCGCGCTCGGCCTGATCTCCGTCCCCGCGATGGGCTTTCTGTCCGCGTGCGCCAGCGGCGGGGGCGGCGGTTCCAATGACAACGAGAACAAGGGGAAGACGTCGAAGTCGAACCCCTTCGGCGCCGAGAAGGGCGGCAAGCTCGACGTCGTCATCTTCAAGGGCGGCTACGGCGACGACTACGCCAAGGCGTGGGAGACCGACTACCAGAAGAAGCTCGGCATCACCTCGACCCACACCGGCACCCAGGAGATCACGGGCAAGCTCCAGCCCCGCTTCAACGCGGGCAACCCGCCGGACATCGTGGACGACTCCGGCGCCCAGCAGATCAAGGTCGACGTCCTCTACAAGAACGGCCAACTGCTCGACCTCGCGGAGGTCCTCGACGCGCCGTCGGTCGACGACCCCAGCAAGAAGGTCCGCGACACCCTCATCCCCGGCACCCTCGACCCGGGCATCCAGGAGGGCAAGGTCGTCGCCCTCAACTACATCTACACGGTGTGGGGTCTGTGGTACTCCGGCAAGCTCTTCAAGGAGAAGGGCTGGACGCCGCCCAAGACCTGGGACGACTTCCTCACCATCTGTCAGGACGCCAAGAAGCAGGGCATCGGCGGCCTCGCCCACCAGGGCAAGTACCCCTATTACATCAACGTCGCCATCATGGACATGATCGCCAAGAAGGGCGGCATCGACGCCGTCAAGGCGATCGACAACCTCGACCCGAAGGCGTTCGTCGGCTCCGACGCCGCGCAGGCCGGCATCGAGGCGATCTACGAGATCGTCGAGAAGGGCCTGTTGATGCCCGGTACGAACGGCCTGACCCACACCGAGTCGCAGACCCGCTGGAACCAGTACAAGGCCGCCTTCATCACCTGCGGCTCCTGGCTGGAGAACGAGCAGCTCAAGCAGACGCCGACGGACTTCGACATGAAGTTCCTGCCGATGCCGCTGCTGTCCGGCAGCGCGATGCCCTTCGAGGCGATCCGGGCCGGCTCCGGCGAGCCCTTCATCATCCCCGCGAAGGCCAAGAACCTGCCCGCGGCCAAGGAGTTCATGCGCCACATGCTCTCCAAGGAGTGGTCGACGCTGTTCGCCAAGCAGGCCAACTCGCTCACCATCCTCCAGGACGGTGTCGACACCGGTGTGACCCTGCGCCCGGGTACGCAGTCCACGGTCGAGGCGTCCAAGGCGGCGGGCACCAACACCTTCCGCTTCCTCTACCCCGACTGGTACAGCGAGATGGACACCGCCATCCAGAACGCGTCCAACGAGCTGATGGCCAAGCGCATCCAGCCCAAGGAGTGGCTGAAGCGCTGTCAGGCCGCGGTCGACAAGCAGGCCAAGGACCCGGCCTCCAAGAAGAACCACCACGACTGACGCTCGCCGCCGGCCGGGCCCTCGCGACCGGGGCCCGCCCGGCCGACCGGATTCCGGGCCGGGAATCGGATCGATTCCCGGCCCGGAACGGCACACCAGGGGCAGGAACGCCATGCGCAAAGGGCAGTACCGGTTCGTCGCGGGATTTCTCTTCGTCCCCGTCGCGCTCTATCTGATCTTCGTCATCTGGCCGTACATCCAGACGTTCGGCTATTCGCTGACCGACTGGAAAGGCCAGTCGCAGACCTTCAAGTTCGTCGGCCTGGCCAACTACCGGGCGCTGCTCCAGGACGACGTCTTCCTGGAGGCCATCTGGCACAACATCCTGTTTCTGGTCTTCATCCCGGTGATCACCATTCTGCTCGCCCTCTTCTTCGCCTTCATGGTGAACGCGGGCGGGCGCAGTCGGGCCGGCGGCGTCCAGGGCGTGGCCGGATCGAAGTTCTACAAGGTCGTCTACTTCTTCCCCCAGGTGCTGTCACTCGCGATTCTCGCGGTGCTGTTCAACGCGGTCTACCGCAGTGACGGCGGCGGCCTGCTGAACGGCGTCCTCATCAAACTCAGCCTGGTCGACCCCGACAATCCCGTGGAATGGCTCAACGAGCCCAACCTGGTGCTGTGGGCCCTGATCCTGGTCGTGGTCTGGCACGGCGTCGGCTTCTATCTGGTGCTGTTCTCGGCCGCCATGCAGTCCATTCCCAAGGACATCTACGAGGCGGCGCTCATCGACGGGGCGAACCGTTCCCAGTCCTTCTTCCGCATCACGCTGCCGCTGCTGTGGGACACCGTGCAGACCGCATGGGTGTATCTGGGCATCGTGGCCATGGACATGTTCGTCCTGGTCTCGTCCATGACCCAGAACATGGGCGCCTACGGCGGCGGCCCCGACCATCACAGCGACGTCATGTCGACCGTGATGATGCGCAACTTCCTCTATTTCGGCAAGAGCGGCTATGCCTGCGCCATGGGCGTCGTCATGTTGCTGCTCACCCTGGTCCTGTCCGTGGTCACGCTGCGCGCCACCCGCCGCGAGCGCATCGAGTTCTGAGCGGGAGAGACGACGATGAGCGCACCCATCCAGCAGACCGCGGCCGTGCCCGCCCAGCGGTCCGCGGCCAAGGTTCCCCTCCGCCCCGGCGACCGGCGCAGCGAGGGCGTGGTCCTGAACGTCTTCTCGCACGGCTTCCTCGCCCTGTGGGCCCTGCTGATCGTGCTGCCGCTGCTGTGGCTGGTGCTCAGCTCCTTCAAGACCGACGCCCAGATCGGCGGCTCGGCCTTCGGCTGGCCGCACGACTGGTCCTTCGACGTGTTCCGGCGCGCCTGGGACAAGGGGATCGGCGACTACTTCCTGAACACCGTGATCGTGCTGGTGTTCTCCGTGCCGCTGACGATGCTGTTCGGCTCCATGGCCGCGTACGTCCTCGCCCGCTACCCGTTCCCGGGCAACCGGTTCCTGTACTACTTCTTCGTCGCGGGTGCGATGTTCCCGGTGTTCCTCGCTCTGGTCCCGCTGTTCTTCATGGTCAAACGGCTGGACATGCTGAACACCTACCAGGGTCTGATCCTGGTCTACATCGCCTACTCGATGCCGTTCACGGTGTTCTTCATGCACGCCTTCTTCCGTACCCTGCCGACGGCGGTCTTCGAGGCGGCCGTCCTGGACGGGGCCTCGCACACCCGGACGTTCTTCCAGGTGATGCTGCCGATGGCGAAACCGGGTCTGGTCAGCGTCGGGATCTTCAACACTCTGGGTCAGTGGAACCAGTTCATCCTGCCGACGGTCCTGATGCAGCCGCAGAGCGGTTCGGACCCCGAACGCTATGTGCTCACCCAGGGCCTCATCCAGCTCCAGCAACAGCAGGGATACGCCTCCGATCTGCCGGTTCTGTTCGCAGGCGTGACCATCGCGATGATCCCGATGCTTGTGGTCTATCTCTCCTTCCAGCGTCAGGTGCAGTCGGGCCTGACCTCGGCGACTCTCAAGTAATCCAAGGATTCGTCACTCTCCGTGACGTCTCCGGTGCGCGCCGCTCGGGGCTCCCGCGCGGCGCGCGGCATTGTGTCCAAGGACCCGGATGCGGTTCAACCTCTTGACGGGAGGCAACCCGAACGGCTCAGCTTAGAGTTCACTAGTTGGACATAGGCGGGGCCTCACCGAAGCGGTCCCGTGCTCAGGAGGTCGTCGTGGAGACTCCAGGGTCGCAGTCGTCGCTGCACCGAGCCAACCTGGAGCGGGTTGTACGTGCCGTGCGGCTGGCCGGATCCCTCACACAGGCGGAGATCGCGAGGACGACGGGCCTGTCCGCGGCAACGGTCTCCAATATCGTGCGGGAGCTCAAGGACGGCGGAACCGTCGAGGTCACGCCCACGTCGTCGGGTGGCCGGCGGGCCCGTAGCGTCTCTCTGAGCGGTGATGCCGGCATCGTGATCGGCATCGACTTCGGGCACACCCATTTGCGTGTCGCGGTAGGAAACCTCGCCCATCAGGTGCTGGCCGAGGAGTCGGAGCCACTGGATGTGGACGCCTCCGCCGCGCAGGGCTTCGACCGGGCGGAAGAGCTGGTCAGCAGGCTGATCGCGGCGACCGGGGTGGACCGGTCGAAGATCGCCGGCGTGGGTCTCGGTGTGCCCGGTCCCATCGATGTCGAGTCGGGCACGCTCGGCTCCACCGCCATCCTGCCGGGCTGGACCGGCGCCAGGCCCGCCGAGGAGCTGCGGGGGCGGCTCGGCGTGCCGGTGCACGTGGACAACGACGCCAACCTGGGCGCCCTCGGCGAGCTGGTCTGGGGCAGCGGCCGGGGGGTCAAGGACCTCGCGTACATCAAGGTCGCGAGCGGTGTCGGCGCCGGACTGGTGATCGACGGGACGATCTACCGGGGGCCCGGCGGTACGGCTGGAGAAATCGGGCATATCACCCTTGATGAATCCGGTCCCGTCTGCCGCTGCGGCAACCGCGGCTGCCTGGAGACGTTCACGGCGGCGCGGTACGTGCTGCCGTTGCTCCAGCCCAGCCACGGGGCCGATCTGACCATGGAAGGCGTGGTCAGGCTGGCACGGGACGGGGATCCGGGCTGCCGCCGGGTGATCGCCGACGTCGGCCGCCACATCGGCAGTGGGGTCGCCAATCTCTGCAATCTGCTGAACCCGAGCCGGGTCGTCCTGGGCGGTGATCTCGCCGAGGCGGGGGAGCTGGTTCTCGGGCCCATCAGGGAGTCGGTGGGCCGGTACGCGATCCCCAGCGCCGCACGGCAGTTGTCGGTGCTGCCGGGGGCGCTCGGGGGCCGTGCCGAGGTGCTCGGAGCGCTCGCTCTCGCGCTCAGTGAGATGGGTGATTCGACCCTTTTGGACGGCACTCTTTCTGCCGTCGCGCCTGCCTTCACTTAGAGAACGGATGGCACCGTTGCCATCTCGTTAAGGATTTACTTCTTGACGTCGCACGTGCGGCCGAGTTGACTTCCAGCCACCTCGGCCGCAACGACGCGGCCTCGTCAGGGAGGTTTCTGAAGTGAACACGCGTATGCGTCGTGCGGCCTTCGCCGTTGCTGCTGGTGCCATGGCCGTTTCTCTGGCCGCATGTGGCAGCGCCAAGGAGTCGGGTGGCGGCTCCTCCTCGTCCGCGCCGAGCGCCAAGAAGGGCGACGCCATCAAGGTGGGTCTGCTTCTCCCCGAGAACCAGACCGCGCGTTACGAGAAGTTCGACCGCCCCTTGATCGAGAAGAAGGTCAAGGAGCTCACGAACGGCAAGGGCGAGGTGGTCTACGCCAACGCCAAGCAGGACGCCACCACGCAGAACCAGCAGGTCGACACCATGGTCACCAACAAGGTCGACGTGCTGATCGTGGACGCGGTGGACTCCGCGGCCATAAAGAGCTCGGTCCAGAAGGCGAAGGACGCCGGCATCCCGGTCGTCGCCTACGACCGACTGGCGCAGGGTCCGATCAGCGCCTACACCTCGTTCGACAACGAGACCGTGGGCAAGACCCAGGGCGAGGCCCTCCTCAAGGCGCTCGGCTCCAAGGCCAAGTCCGGCAAGATCGTCATGATGAACGGCTCCGTCACCGACCCGAACGCCGCGCAGTTCAAGAAGGGCGCCCACGAGGTGCTCGACGGCAAGGTGAACGTCGGCAAGGAGTACGACACCAAGGACTGGAAGCCGGAGAACGCCAACACCAACATGGAGGGCGCCATCTCCGCCCTCGGCAAGCAGAACATCGTCGGCGTCTACTCCGCCAACGACGGCATGGCCGGCGGTATCATCACCGCCCTCAAGTCCGCCGGCCTGACCAACATCCCGGTCACGGGCCAGGACGCGGAGCTCGCGGGTGTGCAGCGCATCGTCACGGGTGAGCAGTACATGAGCGTCTACAAGCCGTACGCCCCCGAGGCCGACGCCGCCGCCGAGATGGCTGTCGCGCTCGCCCAGGGCAAGGCGCTCGACTCGATCGCCAAGGACAAGGTCGACAGCCCGACGACCAAGCAGGTCCCGTCGGTACTGGTCCCGGTCCAGTCGCTGACCAAGGACAACATCAAGGACACCGTCATCAAGGACGGCGTCTACACGGTCGCCGACATCTGCACCAGCCAGTACAAGGCGGCCTGCGACAAGCTCGGCCTGAAGTAATACGCCAAGAGTCCTTTCCCCGTACGGGAATTCGTCCTTGAATTCCCGTACGGGACTGGGCACACGCAGGCTCCTCCGGCGCCCCGCTCTCACCAGCCCCGCAAGCTCGTAGCGGGGCGCCGGACGGAACATCCCCCCAAACTTCTGCACAACCTCCCGCCGGGTCAGGCGGCGAAGGAGATGGTTCACGTGTCCGCTACGCCCGTGCTGGCGTTGCGCGGGGTCTCCAAGCGGTTCGGTGCCGTTCAGGCGCTCACCGACGTAGAGCTTGAGGTCCACGCCGGAGAGGTGGTCGCCCTCGTGGGCGACAACGGCGCCGGAAAATCCACGCTGGTCAAGACGATCGCCGGCGTGCACCCCATCGATGAGGGCGTCATCGAGTGGGAAGGCAAGACCGTCAACATCGGCAAGCCGAACGACGCCCAGAACCTGGGCATCGCGACGGTCTACCAGGACCTCGCGCTGTGCGACAACATCGACGTCGTCGGCAACCTGTACCTGGGCCGGGAGATCCGCCGGCGCGGTGTGCTGGACGAGGTGGAGATGGAGCGGCGCTCGCGCGAGCTGCTGGACCAGCTGTCCATCCGCATCCCGAGCGTCCGTATTCCGATCGCCTCGCTCTCCGGCGGTCAGCGCCAGGTCGTGGCCATCGCCCGTTCCATGCTCGGCGAGCCCAAGCTGGTCATCCTCGACGAGCCCACCGCGGCCCTCGGTGTCGAGCAGACCGCCCAGGTCCTCGACCTGGTGGAGCGGCTGCGCGAGCGCGGTCACGCGGTCATCCTCATCAGCCACAACATGGCCGATGTGAAGGCCGTCGCCGACAAGGTGGCGGTGCTGCGTCTCGGACGCAACAACGGCATCTTCGAGGTCAAGTCGACCTCGCAGGAAGAGATCATCTCCGCCATCACCGGCGCCACGGACAACGCCGTGACCCGTCGTGCGGCGCGCAGCAATGGGGAGATCAAGAAGTGAGCATCGACAACACCTCGACACCCCCCGAGGAATCCGTCGTGGAGAACCCCGAGGCCGCCGCGAAGGCGGTCACCGCGATCGACCCCCGGCTGCTGGTGCGCGAACAGGGCTTCGCGGGCTACATCGGCGAGTTCAAGCGCAAGATGAAGGCGGGCGACCTGGGCGCGATCCCGGTCGTCGTCGGTCTGGCCATCATCTGGATCATCTTCCAGAGCCTGAACTCGAACTTCCTCACCGCGGGCAACCTCTCCGACATCTCCGTCGCCATGGTCGGCACGGGCATGATCGCTGTCGGTATCGTCTTCGTGCTGCTGCTCGGTGAGATCGACCTGTCGGTCGGCTCGGTGTCCGGTGTCGCGGGCGCCGCCTTCGCGGTGCTGAACATCACCCACGGCATGAACGAGGTGCTGGCCTTCGTGCTGGCCATCCTCACCGGTACGGTCGCCGGAGCACTCCACGGCCTCGTCTTCGCGAAGATCGGTGTGCCGGCGTTCGCCGTCACCCTGGCCGGTCTGCTCTTCTGGAACGGCTTCATGCTCCAGATCCTGGGCGACAGCGGCACGATCAACCTGAACAGCGACGGCCTGGTCGCCAAGCTGACGACGTACTACTTCTCCGACGTGGCCGCCGCCTACGGGCTCGCGTTCGCGGTGACCGTGCTGTACTTCCTCAGCGCCTACTTCGGCAACAAGCGGCGCGACGCCGCCGGTGTGCCGTCCCGGCCGCTGAGCGAGACGATCCTGCGGACGGCGCTGCTGGCGGTCCTGTCCTTCGCCGTGGCCGCCGTCTACAACCAGTACAAGGGCCTGCCGCTCGCCGTGGTGATCTTCATCGCGGTGCTGCTGATCACGGACTTCGTGCTGCGCCGCACCGCGTACGGCCGCAAGGTGTTCGCGCTCGGCGGCAGCGTCGAGGCGTCCCGCCGTGCCGGTATCAACGTGGCCGCGGTCCGGATCTCGGTCTTCGCGATCTCCGGCACCTTCGCCGCGATCGGTGGTCTGTTCATCGCCTCGAAGATCGCCTCCGCCAACCAGGGCGCCGGTTCCGGTGACCTGCTGATGAACGCGATCGCCGCCGCGGTGATCGGTGGTACGTCGCTGTTCGGTGGCCGTGGCCGCACCTGGAACGCGCTGCTCGGTGTGCTGGTCATCGTCTCGATCCAGTACGGCCTCGCCCTGGAGGGCATCGCCTCCCCGGTCCAGTACATGATCACCGGTGGTGTTCTGCTGGCGACCGTCGTCATCGACGCCGTCACCCGCAAGACGCAGAAGTCGGCCGGTCGCGCGTAGTCCGGCGCCTGCGGGGCGCCGCGCGCCCCGCAGGCGGGACGCGACCGTCCCCCTTCGGCCTGTGCCCGGCACCCATGGCGGTGCCGGGCACAGTCTTGTCCGGCTTTGCCCGGCACCGGCGGCATGACGCGGCGGAAAACGGATACCCCCCGAACGCCAGGGCCGCTCATGATCCGCACAGACGGAACATTAGACTCGACAGGCCCAGCAAAAGCTCGACTCAGCTCTACTGCAAGGAGGCACGGGTGCCGCTGCTGACCCGCATCAGGGGACCGCGCGATCTGGACCGGCTCAGCTTGGAGGAGCTGGACCAGCTGGCAGAGGAGATCCGGACCTTCCTCGTGGGCGCCGTGTCCAAGACCGGTGGCCACCTCGGCCCCAACCTCGGTGTGGTCGAGCTCACCATCGCCCTGCACCGCGTCTTCGACTCGCCCAAGGACAAGGTCCTCTTCGACACCGGCCACCAGGCCTATGTGCACAAGCTGCTCACCGGCCGCCAGGACTTCTCGAAGCTGCGCAGCAAGGGCGGCCTGTCCGGCTACCCCTCGCGCGCCGAGTCCGAGCACGACATCATCGAGAACTCGCACGCCTCGACGGTCCTCGGCTGGGCCGACGGCCTCGCCAAGGCCAACGAGCTGCTGGAGCGGGACAGCCATGTCGTCGCCGTCATCGGCGACGGTGCGCTGACCGGCGGCATGGCCTGGGAGGCGCTCAACAACATCGCGGACGCCAAGGACCGCCCCCTGGTCATCGTCGTCAACGACAACGAGCGCTCGTACTCCCCGACGATCGGCGGCCTCGCCAACCATCTGGCCACCCTGCGCACCACCGACGGCTACGAGAAGTTCCTGACCCGCACCAGGGAGGTGCTGGAGCGCACCCCCGTCGTCGGCAAGCCCCTCTACGAGACCCTGCACGGCGCCAAGAAGGGCCTGAAGGACTTCATCGCCCCGCAGGGCATGTTCGAGGACCTGGGCCTGAAGTACGTCGGCCCGATCGACGGCCACAACATCGAGGCCCTGGAGTCCGCCCTCGCCCGCGCCAAGCGGTTCGGCGGCCCGGTCATCGTGCACTGCATCACCGAGAAGGGCCGCGGCTACAAGCCCGCCGAGCAGGACGAGGCCGACCGCTTCCACGGCATCGGTCCCATCCACCCCGACACCGGCCTGCCGATCAAGGCCGCCGCCGCCAGCTGGACGTCGGTATTCGGCGACGAGATGGTCAAGCTCGGCCACGAGCGCAAGGACATCGTCGGCATCACCGCGGCCATGCTCCACCCCGTGGGCCTGAAGAAGTTCGCGGAGGCCTTCCCGAACCGGATCTACGACGTCGGCATCGCCGAGCAGCACGGCGCGGTCTCCGCGGCCGGCCTCGCCACCGGCGGACTGCACCCGGTCTTCGCGGTGTACGCGACCTTCCTCAACCGCGCCTTCGACCAGGTCCTCATGGACGTCGCCCTGCACAAGTGCGGAGTGACCTTCGTGCTGGACCGGGCCGGCGTCACCGGCGACGACGGCGCCTCGCACAACGGCATGTGGGACATGTCGATGCT
This sequence comes from Streptomyces sp. NPDC002573, assembly GCF_042889625.1. NCBI lineage: Bacteria > Bacillati > Actinomycetota > Actinomycetes > Kitasatosporales > Streptomycetaceae > Streptomyces > Streptomyces sp. NPDC002573. The sequence goes on from NZ_JBIARC010000005.1 coordinate 121,104, forward strand.
CCAGGTCGTCCCCGGCATCAGGATCGCCGCCCCGCGCGACGCCGAGCAGCTGCGGGCCCAGCTGCGCGAGGCCGTGGAGGTCGACGACGCGCCGACCGTGGTGCGCTACTCCAAGGGCGTCGTCGGCCCGGCGGTCCCCGCGGTGGGCAAGGTCGGCGGGATGGACGTGCTGCGCAAGGCCGACGCCCCGGTGCCGGACGTGCTGCTGGTGTCCGTCGGCGCGCTCGCGCCCATGTGCCTGGAGATCGCCGACCTGCTCAAGAAGCAGGGCATCTCCACCACCGTCGTCGACCCCCGCTGGGTCAAGCCCGTCGACGAGGCGCTCGCCCCGCTCGCGGAGCAGCACCGGGTGGTCGTCACCGTCGAGGACAACTCGCGTGTCGGCGGTGTCGGTTCGGCGGTCGCGCAGGCCCTGCGCGACGCGGGCGTCGATGTGCCGCTGCGCGACTTCGGTGTCCCGCCGCGCTTCCTCGACCACGCCTCCCGCAAGGAGGTCATGGCGGAGATCGGACTGACCGCGCCGGACATCGCCCGCCAGGTCACCGGGCTCGTCGCCAAGCTCGACGGCCTGCCCCACTCCCCGCTCCGCTCGAACGGGGGGACCTCCGCCGACGGCACGGCCGCCGCGCGGGCCGTGGACTCGGTGGAGTCCGCACGGGACTGACCCTCCCGCCCGATCGGCATGAGCCGGTTCCGCCATCCTTTACGGTGGCGGGACCGGCCTATTTGCGTGAATCCCACCCTTTCGGGGCATACGCACTACGCCCCCTCTCGATCATGTCGAGGACGACAAGCGTGGGAGGTACGCCGTGGGCAGCACCCTCTTCCGGACCAAGAACATCGAGCGGTCGATCCAGGACACGGAGGAGCCGGAGCACGCGCTCAAGAAGACCCTCTCCGCGCTGGATCTGACCGTGTTCGGAGTCGGGGTCATCATCGGCACCGGCATCTTCGTGCTCACCGGCAAGGTCGCCAAGGAGAACGCGGGACCGGCCGTCTCGCTGTCCTTCGTCGTGGCCGCCGTCGTCTGCGCGCTCGCCGCACTCTGCTACGCCGAGTTCGCCTCGACGGTCCCGGTAGCGGGATCCGCCTACACGTTCTCGTACGCCACCCTCGGCGAGCTGCCCGCCTGGATCATCGGCTGGGACCTGGTCCTGGAGTTCGCGCTGGGCACGGCGGTGGTCGCCGTCGGCTGGTCCGGGTACATCCGCTCCCTGCTCGACAACGCGGGCCTGCATCTGCCCCCGTCGCTCAGCGGTCGCGAGGGGGCCGGCGGGTTCGGCTTCGACATCCTCGCCGCCGGGCTCGTCCTGCTGCTCACCGTCATCCTCGTCGTCGGGATGAGGCTGTCGGCCCGGGTGACCCGGTTCGTTGTCGCCGTCAAGGTCGCCGTCGTGCTGATCGTGATCGTCGCGGGTGCCTTCTTCATCAACACCGCCAACTACAAGCCGTTCGTCCCGAAGGCCGAGCCCGTACCGGCGTCCGGCAGCCTCAAGGCACCGCTCATCCAGCTCATCGCCGGGTGGGTGCCCTCCAACTTCGGAGTGCTCGGGATCTTCACCGCCGCATCCGTCGTCTTCTTCGCCTTCATCGGCTTCGACATCGTGGCGACGACGGCCGAGGAGACCCGCAACCCGCAGCGCGACATGCCCCGCGGCATCCTCGGCTCCCTGCTGATCTGCACCATGCTGTACGTGGCGGTGTCGATCGTCGTCACCGGGATGCAGCACTACGACGACCTGTCCGTCGACGCACCGCTCGCCGACGCCTTCAAGAGCATCGGGCACCCCTGGTACGCGGGAGTGATCAGCTTCGGTGCCGCCGTCGGCCTGACCACGGTGTGCCTGATCCTGCTCCTCGGCCAGACCCGGGTCTTCTTCGCGATGAGCCGCGACGGACTGCTGCCCCGGTTCTTCTCCCGGGTCCACCCGCGCTTCAGGACCCCGCACCGGCCGACCGTCCTGCTCGGCGTGGTCATCGCCGTCGTCGCGGGCTTCACCAGCCTCAGCGAACTCGCCGAACTCGTCAACATCGGTACGCTCTTCGCCTTTGTCGTCGTCGCGATCGGCGTGGTCATCCTGCGCCGCACCCGCCCCGATCTGCAGCGCGCCTTCCGCACCCCGTTCGTGCCGGTGGTGCCGGCCCTCTCGGTGTGCGCCTCGCTGTGGCTGATGCTGAACCTGCCCGCCAAGACCTGGCTGCGGTTCGCCGTCTGGCTGGTGATCGGTTTCCTCGTGTACCTCCTCTACGGCCGCACGCACAGCGGGGTGGCCGAGGAGCAGCGCGCGGCCGGGCGGGCGTCCGGGCGGCCGGGCGACGCGACCCCGTGACCCCGTGACCCCTCTTCAGCGCGGATCCGCCGGTGGTTCCGGGTCGCGCACCGACCGCGGGCCCGTGACCTGCGCACCCCGCTCGCCGACCCGGCGGCGCAGCTCCCGGTCCGCGGTGACGACCAGGACGGGACGGTCCCCGGCCGCCGCCACCAGTTCGACGATGCGGTCGTCACCGCTGCCGGACGCCGCCTCCACCCGTACGCCCGGCACGGACTCCACCCCGCGCGCCGCGCCCTCGACCACGAGCACCAACTCCACCGGACCGGGGCGGCCGGGCAGCCCTCTCTCGGCGTATCCCACCAGGCGGTCCCGCAGTCGCTCCGCGGCGCCGCGCCGGTCCCGCCACCAGCCGTCGGGCACGGATCCGACGACGTTCGCGGCGTCGACGATCACCACGGGCGGGGCGCTCATGCCCACAGCCTCGCACGAGCCTGCGCCACCGGCCCCGCGGACTCCGGATTAGAGTGGGGGAGTGTCAACGGTCCGTACTCTGAACGGTCCCTGGCTGCTCCGCGGCCGGGACGGCAGCCTGTGCACCTACGCCTCGCGGGACGAAGCGGTGTGGTGCCGGGCCGAACACCAACCGGGTCTTCCCTGGACGCCCCCGCGCAAGGTCGGCGGGGACCAGCGGCTCCACCCCCAACTGGGGCTCGGCCAGGGCGCCGACGGGTATGCCCACCTCGTCGCATGGCGCCCCACGGTCCCGGGGGAGTCGGGGCTCGTCCACTCCACCCACTTCCGTCCTCACCTGTCCGCGCTCGACTGGACCCCGATCGGCCACCCGGACAAGAAGGGCGACCGGACCGGGATGCCGGCGGTGGCGGTGGACGCCGAGGGCCGCGCCCATGTCTTCACGCGCAACAAGGCCGGCGGCGTCAGCATGCTCGCCCAGAAGGAGCACGGTGGCTGGGGCCCCTGGCGCGACATCGGAGGCCCGGGCGCGCACGAGGAACTCGCCGCCGTGGCCGGGGGACCAGGGCGCGTCGAGCTGTTCGCCACCACGTCGGACGGCATTCTGCGCTGGCGCCAGGAGGAGCCCGGCGGGGCCCTGGTCCCCGACGAGGCGCTGGAGGTGGCCGTGCAGCCGGGCACGCTGACCGCCCTGCCCACCTCCAAGGAGCACACCACCCTGTTCTTCGCGGACCCCGAGGGCATGCTGCACGCCTGGCGTCCGGGCGGCGACCCGCTCCCGCTGCTGCGCACCGCGGGAGCGGGCCCGGTGGCGGCACTGCGCTGCGCCGTCGACGGCTACGACTGCACGCTGCTCGCCCAGCGTTCGGACTCCGGCCGGGTCGTGCTCGCGGCCTGCCCCACCGAACAGGAGTCGGCCGGCCTGTGGTGGAGCGAGTCGGGCCCGCAGCTGCCGGTGGGCACGCGGGTCGCGCTGGCCGAGGACGCCGAGGGACGGGTGACGGCCGCGAGCCTGACCCCGGACGGTGAACTCGGCGTGGCCCGCCAGGAGGACGAGCCGGGGCTGGCGCTGGCGGCCTGGCAGTCGGTGTGACGGCTCGCCGGGGGCGCCGCTCCCGGCGATCGCTCGTCAGGAGCCGCCGGTGGCCGGGGACTTCTTCGCCGACGCCGGGATGGCCGAGTCGGTACGGATCGCCTTCCACAGCGTGCTCGCCTGCGGTTCGGCGGCGACCACCCGGTTGGGGTCGACCTTGTCGTACGCCACCGGAAGCATGATCGTCTCCATGGTGGACGGCTCCACCCCGTTCATGCTGCGGCCGAACTCCGCCAGTTTGGCCAGGGAGGCGAGACCCGAGTCGGTGGTCAGCGCCGAGGTCAGGCTGTCGGCGATCTTGTAGGCCTTCGTCGGGCTGCCCAGCAGGTCCTGCTTCTTGATCTCGCTCAACAGCGCCAGCATGAACTGCTGTTGGAGCCCGATGCGGCCGAGGTCGCTGCCGTCCCCGATGCCGTGCCGGGTGCGCACGAACTCCAGCGACTGCGTGCCGTTCAGCCGGTGCGTGCCCGCGGTGATGTCCAGACCGCTGGACTTGTCGTGGATGTTCTGGTCGACGGTGACGGTGACCCCGCCTATCGCGTCCACCAGCCCCTTGAAACCGGCGAAGTCGATCTCGACGTAGTGGTCCATGCGCACCCCGGACATCTGCTCCACGGTCTTGACCACACAGGCCGGACCCACCTGGGAGTAGATGGAGTTGAACATGACGCGCTTCGCCGAGGGCACCTGGGTGCCGTCGGACCTGGCGCACTCGGGGCGCGTGACCAGGGTGTCGCGGGGGATGCTGACCGCGACGGCCTTGGTGCGGCCGTCGGGTATGTGCATCACCAGCGCCGTGTCGGAACGCGCCCCGGAGACATTGCCGGTGTGGAGGGCGGCGTTGGCGCCGGCCCGTGAGTCGGACCCCAGGACGAGGATGTTCTGTCCCGAAGTGGGCAGTTTCTCCGGCCGGTCGTCGCCGAGCGCCCTGTCGATGTCGACACCCTGGATGTTGTTGTCGAGACCGCTGTAGAGCCAGTAGCCGGTGCCGCCCGCGGCCACGACGAGCACGGCCAGCGAGAGCAGGACCCACCGGCCCTTGCGGCGGCGGGGCTTGTCGGCCTTGGAGGCGGGGCGCGATCCGCGTGGGCTCTCGGCGGCTGGGGTCGTCATCGGATCGGTGTCCTCGTCATCTCTCGGCCGGGCAAGGAGTGCTCGGGTGATCGGACAGACCGGTCACCCGCCCCGGGCGTTGTACGACGGTGATCCGAATCACACGACCTGCGGTGATGGTTCGTCATGTCCCCTGACGCCGTCTTGGCGCCGCCCGGGAGGCGGTGCCGGGCCCTCGGTCCGAGCCGGGGGGAGTGAATTTCGGGTTCCCGGGCCCAGTGCTGTGGCCGGGCGTGTTCTGCAAGGAGTCCGTCATGGTCATGCGGGGCCGGTCCGTGCGCACCGCGCAGCGACGCCGTACCCCCGCGGTGGCGGCGGGCGCGCCGTCATCTGTCGTGACCGGCACCGCCGCCGGTTCGTGGCTGGTGCGCGGCAAGGACGGCAGGCTCACCGCCTATGCCCCGTGCGAGCGCCGCCCGCTTCCGGGACCGCGACGAACTGCGCTACTCCCTGCGGTCCATCGACATGTACGCCCCGTGGATCCGCAACATCTACCTCGTCACCGACCAGCAGGTGCCGCACTGGCTGGACCTCGGCCATCCGCGGGTGCGGGTCGTGGACCACGTCGAGATCTTCCGCGACCGGGGTGTGCTGCCCACCTACAACTCGCATGCCATCGAGAGTCAGCTGCACCACATCGAGGGGCTGGCCGAGCACTTCCTCTACTTCAACGACGATGTGTTCCTCGGCCGGACCGTGCGGCCCGACATGTTCTTCCTCGGCAACGGCCAGGCCAAGCACTTCATGTCGCCCACGGCCGTGCCGATGGCACCCGGGTCGGCCGAGGACGAGTTCAACATCAGCGCCGCGAAGAACAACCGGGCCCTGGTCGAACGGGACTTCGGGCAGACGCTGGTGCACTCCTTCCTGCACGCGCCGCACCCCTTGCGGCGCGGTGTGCTCGCGGACATCGAGCACCGCTACCAGCAGGCGGTGGCGGCCACCGCGGCCAGCCGGCTGCGCAGCCACCACGACCTGTCCGTCGCCTCGTCGCTGCACCACTACTTCGGCTTCCACACCCTGCGCAGTGTGCCCGGCAGCATCTCGTGCGGATTCGTCAACGTCGGTCTGAGCGAGCACGCCGCCCGGCTGAACCGGATCCTCACCGTGCGCCCCCACGACATGTTCTGCCTCAACGACTACCACGACGGTGATGTCCCCGAGGACGAGCAGGACGCGATCCTCGCTGCGTTCCTGCCGAGCTACTTCCCGGTGCCGAGCCAGTTCGAGACCGGATCGACGCGCAACCAGCGCGCCCACGCGGGCTATCTGCCGGGATGGCCGCTGTGACCATGCCGTCCCCGCCGTTCGCGCCGTCAGGAGGAGCAACCACGTGAACAGTACTCCCTCGCCGACGCGCCCTGAGTGACGCTGATCTTCCTCAACATCCGCCAGCACGGCACGCCGGAGGGTCCGCCGCGCAGCCTGCACGCGCTGTGGCACGAGGAGACCGACGAGGTCCCGACGCTCGCGGTCAGCGGCGGCCTCGTGGCCGAGACGCACCCGTACACCCGGGCCGGTCTGGTGGACACGCTGGTCCAGATCATGGGGATCGTCCGGCCGACGCTGGTGCGCACCATGGACCCGGACCCCGACCGGCTGGTGCACGACGAGAACTTCCCGCAGCGGCACGACCACGGCGACCTGGCGGTCCTGCGACCACACCGCCGCCGCCCTGTTCTCCTGGCTCGCCCTGGACCGCTACCAGGGCCCGGCCGAGAACCGCGCCTTCACGGTGGAGGCGTACCGCGGCTACTACAACGAACGCTGGCCGCACAACCTCAGCCCGCAGGCCGTCTCCCTGAAGGAGTACTTCCTCAACGTCTACGGCGCCGCGGATGGGTACGACGGCGGGGACCCCGCCGGCAGCGGCGACTACGCGGTCGGTCTGAACGCCCGGCGCACGGGCTGGGTGCAGAGCACCGCACCACGCCATCCGTCCGGGACGAACTGGCTGCTCGCTGACCGGCGGGGCCGACTGGCGGCCTTCGCCGTGGTCAACCAGCAGGCCGCGGTGTGGCTGGAGGCCCAGCCCGGCGCCGACCAGTGGCGCGGCCCCTTCTTCCTCGGCGGCGGCCCGCTCGCACCGAACCTCGCGGTGAGCCTCACCCCGGACGGCCGCTGGCAGATCTTCGCCCTGCGACTGTCCCGTCTCGCCCCGGACGGCGCCAACGCCCGCGAGATCGTGCTGCTCGAACAGTCCGAGCCGGACGGGGTGTTCCCCGGCTGGATCACCCTGGGCAACCCCTCCGCGGGCGACCCGCAGCGCGACCGCCACCTCGGCGCACCCGCGGTGACCAGGGACGGCAGAGGCCGGCTGCACCTCTTCGTGCGCAACGCCGGCCAGGGGCTGCACAGCCGTGTCCAGGAGACCGACGGCTCCTGGGGCGAGTGGACCGACCTGCGCGGCCATGAATTCAGGAGGGACTCACCGCGCTCACCGCGCCGAACGGCCATGTGGAGGTGTTCGCCGCCAGTCGCGAGGGCGTCTTCCACTGGTCGCAGAGCAACCTCGACACGCCGCCCAGCCGGGCACCCCGCTTCCGGCTCACCGAGCCGGCCGGTCCCGCCGCGGCCGTCGTCCAGCCCGGCGGCCAGGTCATGACGGTCTACCGGCAGCCAGGATCGGGCCGTCTGCTGATGGCGCGGGAGGACGCTCCCGGAGGCCGGTGGGCCCGGCCGGCGGCCTCGATCGGGGGCCGCGGCGGCTTCGGCGCGATCGCCCTCGCGGCGGGACCGTCGCCCGAGGCGGGCACCCTCGTCGCCACCCGAGGCGACCTGGGCGGTTGGCCTACCGCTTCCTGCCGGGCGACGAGTCCTGGCGGGAGCTGCCCACGACCGCGCTGGGCGGCACGATCGCGCACGCGCCCGCGGCCGCCTTTGACGCGCTGGGCCGCGCCACCATCGCGGTCCTCGGCGCGGACGGCCGGCTGGCCGTCGCCCGCCAGACCGCCCCTGGCTCACCGGAGTTCGGCCCCTGGCAGATCACCGGCTGACCCGGTCGCCGGTCCAGCCGCGTACGACGAAGGGCCTCCGCGCGATGCGGAGGCCCTTGTCATGTACGGCAGTTGCCGCCGGGATCGGCTACGGCGGTTACGCCGGGACCGACGCCAGGCCCTGCGCCAGGAACCTCTTGCCGTTCACGCGCTCGGAGACACCCTCGCGGTCCAGGTACGGCGTGATGCCGCCCAGGTGGAAGGGCCAGCCGGCGCCCGTGATCAGGCACAGGTCGATGTCCTGGGCCTCGGCCACGACGCCCTCGTCGAGCATCAGACCGATCTCCTGCGTAACCGCGTCCAGCACCCGGACGCGGACCTGCTCCTCGGTCAGCACCGAGTCGCCCTGCTTCAGCAGCGCGGCGACCTCCGGGTCCAGCTCCGGCTTGCCGCTGTCGTAGACGTAGAAGCCGCGCTTGCCTGCCTCGACGACCGCCTTGAGGTTCGAGGAGACCGTGAAGCGGTCCGGGAACGCCTTGTTGAGGGTCTCCGAGACATGCAGACCGATCGCCGGGCCGACCAGCTCCAGCAGCACCAGCGGGGACATCGGGAGGCCCAGCGGCTCGACCGCCTTCTCCGCGACCTCGACCGGGGTGCCCTCGTCGATGACGTTCTGGATCTCGCCCATGAAGCGGGTGAGGATGCGGTTCACGACGAACGCCGGGGCGTCCTTGACCAGAACCGCGGTCTTCTTCAGCTTCTTGGCGACGGCGAACGCCGTGGCGAGCGAGGCCTCGTCGGTCTTCTCGCCGCGGACGATCTCCAGCAGCGGCAGCACCGCGACCGGGTTGAAGAAGTGGAAGCCGACGACCCGCTCGGGGTGCTGGAGCTTCGACGCCATCTCCGAGACGGAGAGGGAGGAGGTGTTGGTCGCGAGGATCGCGTGCGCGGGCGCGACCGCCTCGACCTCGGCGAACACCTGCTGCTTGACCGACATCTCCTCGAACACGGCCTCGATGACGAAGTCCGCGTCCGCGAAGCCCTCGGCCTTGTCCAGGACACCGGAGACCAGCGCCTTGAGGCGGTTGGCCTTGTCCTGGTTGACGCGGCCCTTGGCGAGCAGCTTGTCGATCTCGGCGTGGACGTAGCCCACACCCTTGTCGATGCGCTGCTGGTCGATGTCCGTGAGGACGACCGGGACCTCGAGGCGACGCAGGAAGAGCAGGGCGAGCTGCGAGGCCATCAGACCCGCGCCGACCACGCCCACCTTGGTGACCGGACGCGCCAGGCTCTTGTCGGGGGCGCCCGCCGGACGCTTGCCGCGCTTCTGGACGAGGTTGAACGCGTAGATGCCGGAGCGCAGTTCGCCGCCCATGATCAGGTCCGCGAGCGCCTTGTCCTCGGCGTCGTAGCCCTGCTGCAGGTCGCCGTTCTTGGCCGCGGCGATGATGTCGAGCGCGCGGTAGGCGGCCGGAGCCGCGCCGTGCACCTTGCTGTCCGCGATGAAGCGGCCCCGGGCGACGGCCTGGTCCCAGGCCTCGCCGCGGTCGATCACCGGGCGCTCGATCTCGATCTCGCCCTTGAGGACGGACGCCGTCCAGATCAGCGACTGCTCCAGGAAGTCGGCGCCCTCGAACAGGGCGTCGGCGATGCCCAGTTCGTAGACCTGCTTGCCCTTGAGCTGCTTGTTCTGGTTGAGCGAGTTCTCGATGATGACCGAGACGGCCTTGTCGGCGCCGATCAGGTTCGGCAGCAGGGCGCAGCCGCCCCAGCCCGGAACGAGACCGAGGAACACCTCGGGCAGGGAGAACGCCGGGAGGGCCGCGGACACCGTGCGGTAGGTGCAGTGCAGGCCGACCTCGACGCCGCCGCCCATCGCCGCGCCGTTGTAGTACGCGAACGTCGGGACGGCCAGCTTCGACAGGCGCTTGAAGACCTCGTGGCCGCCCTTGCCGATGGCCAGCGCGTCCTCGTGCCGCTTCAGCAGCTCGACGCCCTTGAGGTCGGCGCCGACCGCGAAGATGAACGGCTTGCCGGTGATGCCGACACCGACGATGTCGCCGTCCGCGGCCTCCTTCTCGACCTGGTCGATCGCGGTGTTGAGGTTCGCGAGCGACTGCGGGCCGAAGGTGGTCGGCTTGGTGTGGTCCAGGCCGTTGTCGAGGGTGATCAGGGCGAAGCGCCCGGCGTTCAGCGGCAGGTCGAAGTGGCGTACGTGCGCCTGCGTGACGACCTCGCCGGGGAACAGCTCGGCCGCACCCTTCAGCAGCTCAGCGGTGGTGCTCACTTGTCCCCCTCGAAGTGCGGGTTCTCCCAGATGACCGTCGCGCCCATGCCGAAGCCGACGCACATGGTGGTGAGGCCGTAACGGACCTGCGGCTGCTCCTCGAACTGGCGGGCCAGCTGCGTCATCAGACGGACGCCGGAGGAGGCGAGCGGGTGACCGAAGGCGATGGCGCCGCCGTACTGGTTGACGCGCTCGTCGTCGTCCGCGATGCCGTAGTGGTCCAGGAAGGCCAGGACCTGCACCGCGAAGGCCTCGTTGATCTCGAACAGGCCGATGTCGGAGATGGACAGACCCGCCTTGGCGAGAGCCTTCTCCGTCGCCGGGATCGGGCCGTAACCCATGACCTCCGGCTCGACGCCCGCGAAGGCGTAGGAGACCAGACGCATCTTGACGGGCAGGCCGTTCTCGCGCGCGAAGTCCTCGGAGGCGATGATCGAGGCGGTGGCGCCGTCGTTCAGACCGGCCGCGTTGCCCGCGGTGACCCGGCCGTGGACGCGAAACGGCGTCTTGAGGTTCGCCAGGTTCTCCAGCGTGGTGCCCGGGCGCATCGGCTCGTCGGCCGTGACCAGGCCCCAGCCCGTCTCGCCGGCCTCGGGGCTGGTGCGGCGGACCGAGATCGGCACCAGGTCCTGCTGGATCTTGCCGTTGGCGTACGCCTTGGCGGCCTTCTCCTGCGAGCGCACCGCGTACTCGTCGGCACGCAGCTTGGTGATGTGCGGGTAGCGGTCGTGCAGGTTCTCCGCCGTCATGCCCATGAACAGGGCGGACTCGTCGACCAGCTTCTCGCTCACGAACCGCGGGTTCGGGTCGACGCCCTCGCCCATCGGGTGGCGGCCCATGTGCTCGACACCACCGGCGATGACGGCGTCGTAGGCGCCGAACGCGATGGAGCCCGCCGTGGTCGTCACGGCCGTCAGTGCGCCCGCGCACATACGGTCGATGGAGTAGCCGGGCACCGAGGTCGGCAGGCCCGCGAGGATGCCCGCGGTGCGGCCGAGGGTCAGGCCCTGGTCGCCGATCTGGGTGGTCGCGGCGATGGCGACCTCGTCGATCTTCTTCGGGTCGAGACCCGGGTTGCGGCGCAGCAGCTCCCGGATCGCCTTCACGACGAGGTCGTCGGCGCGGGTCTCGTGGTAGATGCCCTTCGGGCCCGCCTTGCCGAACGGGGTGCGGACGCCGTCGACGAAGACGACGTCCCTGACGGTACGAGGCACGATGGCTCTCCTCCAGGGTGCGGGATGGCACTGCTGCGACACGCTGAGCGCGCGCTCAGCACCATGCTACTTGTGGGTAACCAAGCTGCCCAGCCCCGCCGGGCCAAGCGGTGAAGGTCACACCGTCGGCGCAGGGGCGGAAAGGGAGGAGAGGGGCAGGAGGGTGGAGAGCAGGGGGATGCTGTGGAGGGGCGGCCGGTTGGCGTGAGGTCGACGCGATCACTCGGCTTCCGGGGGGCACAGGGGGGCACAGGGGGGCGCGGTCATGCCGGTCCGGCGGTCGCGTGCGAGGTCGCGGCCGTGTTCGTGCAGCGGCGGGGCGGCGCGCGGCCGCGTTCGTACGGTGGCAGGGCGGCGCGCGGCCGCGCCCCCGTCCTTCGTGCCGGGGCGTCTCGCCCCGGCCGCCTCAGCTGTTCACGGACAGCGCGGTCACCAGTGCCGGGGTGACCTGCTCTACCTGCCAGGGCCGGGCGCCGTGTCCGGTGAGCACGGTCGTGACCGACGCGGCGTCGACCGGCTTCGGGGGCTCCCAGCACAGGCGCCGTACGACGTCCGGGGAGATCAGGTTCTCCTGCGGCATGGAGAGCTGCTCGGCGAGCGTCGAGACCGCGGCGCGCGCGGCGGAGAGCCGGGCCGCGGCCGCCGGGTCGCGGTCGGCCCAGGCCCGCGGCGGCGGGGGACCGGCCACCGGCTGCCCGGGCTGCGGGAGCTCGGCCTCGGGCAGAGCCCTCGCCCGGTCGATCGCGGCCTGCCACTGCTCCAGCTGACGCCGGCCCATGCGGTGACCGAAACCGTTCAGCGCGGCCAGGGCGTGCACGTTCGGCGGCAGGGCCAGTGCGGCCTCGACGATCGAGGCGTCCCCGATCACCTTGCCCGGCGAGACGTCGCGGCGCCGGGCGATCCGGTCCCGGGTCTGCCACAGCTCGCGGACGGCCGCCATCTGCCGGCGGCGGCGCACCTTGTGCATCCCGGACGTACGGCGCCAGGGGTCCTTGCGCGGCTCGGCGGGCGGCGCGGAGGCGATCGCCTGGAACTCCTGCTGGGCCCAGTCCAGCTTGCCCTGCCGGTCCAGCTCCTTCTCCAGGGCGTCCCGCAGGTCGACGAGCAGCTCCACGTCGAGGGCGGCGTAGCGCAGCCACGGCTCGGGCAGCGGCCGGGTCGACCAGTCGACGGCCGAGTGCCCCTTCTCCAGGACGAAGCCCAGGACGCTCTCCACCATGGCGCCGAGGCCCACCCGCGGATACCCGGCGAGGCGACCCGCCAGCTCGGTGTCGAACAGGCGCGTGGGCACCATGCCTATCTCGCGCAGACAGGGCAGGTCCTGGGTGGCGGCGTGCAGCACCCACTCCACACCGCTGAGTGCCTCGCCCAGGCCCGACAGATCGGGGCAGGCCGCCGGGTCGATCAGTGCCGTGCCCGCGCCCTCGCGGCGCAGCTGGACCAGATAGGCGCGCTGGCCGTACCGGTAGCCGGACGCGCGTTCGGCGTCGACGGCGACGGGGCCGCTGCCGGCGGCGAACGCGGCGATCACCTGGGCGAGCGAGGCCTCGTCGGCGATCACGGGCGGAATGCCGTCGCGCGGCTCCAGCAAGGGGATCGGCGCTGCTTCGACATCGTCCGGAGGGGCGCCTCCGGTGGTTCGCAGTGGGCTGTCTGCTGCGGTCTCTTGGGCGTCGGTCACCTGTCAAGGGTATCTGTGCGTGGACGGCGCCCGACGACGGAACGTTCCGTCGTCGGGCGCCGGAGGGGCGTAAACCAGTCACGTGTGAGACATGGCGGCGTGCGCTTCCCGTGCTCGCGGGCGGCGCGGGGCGCGTGCGTCCAGGGGGTGGTCGGTGACCCGGACTCGTGTCGGCGGCGACTCGGTGTCGGCACGGCCGGGGGTGTGGGGTGCGGGGACGGGGGGTCGGGGGCGGTCAGTGGATGATGCCGGTGCGCAGGGCCACCGCCACCATTCCGGCGCGGTCGCCGGTGCCCAGCTTGCGGGCGATGCGGGCGAGATGGCTCTTGACGGTCAGTGCGGACAGGCCCATGGAGACGCCGATCGCCTTGTTCGACTGGCCCTCGGCGACGAGGCGCAGCACCTCGACCTCGCGGCCGGACAGCTCGCGGTAGCCGCCCGGGTGGCTCGGGGCACCCGGGGGGCGGCGGTGCAGGCGCGCGGCCGCGGCGCCGATGGGGGCGGCGCCGGGCCGGGTGGGGAGCCCGACGTTCGTGCGCGTACCGGTGACGACGTAGCCCTTCACACCGCCCGCGAGGGCGTTGCGGACCGCGCCGATGTCGTCGGCGGCGGACAGGGCGAGACCGTTGGGCCAGCCCGCGGCTCGGGTCTCCGACAGGAGGGTGAGGCCGGAGCCGTCGGGGAGGTGGACGTCGGCGACGCAGATGTCACGCGGGTTGCCGATACGGGGGCGGGCCTCCGCGATCGACGACGCCTCGATGACGTCGCGCACTCCGAGCGCCCAGAGGTGGCGGGTGACGGTGGAACGGACCCGGGGGTCGGCGACGACCACCATGGCGGTCGGCTTGTTCGGGCGGTAGGCGACCAGGCTTGCGGGCTGCTCGAGGAGAACGGACACCAGGCCTCCTGGGGGTGCGGGACGGGGCCGGCTCTGGGGATGAAGCCGGGACGAACCGTGCTTTCAAGGTCACAGTCGTCTTCGGCACCAAACCCGTGCTCCTTTAGAGAATGATCACGATTTGGTGAGTAACAATCCGGGCAATTCGGATGCGCGAGCGATCAAGGGAAGATCGAATGGGTTCGGTCTTTTGTGGATAAGGGGCCGAAAGTGGTCGTATCGACAAAGAGACGGCAAGAACGGTCAAGTCGGGGTTGACAAGATCGAGGCCTACGCGCGTGTGACCTTCACTGCACTCGCCGCCGAGGGCGTCAACGGGGCTGCGGCCCCCGCCGCTGCGGCAGCGTCACCACCGAGCCGTCCCCCGGGGCCGCCGGGGGCAGACCCGCCACCTGTGCCAGCAGCTCGCACCAGGAGGCCAGATGGGCGGCGGTGTCCGGAATGCCGCCGAGACCCTCACGCGGTGTCCAGGAGGCGCGGATCTCGATCTGCGAGGCGGCTGGCCGGGCGGCGAGCCCCCCGAAGTAGTGCGAACTCGCGCGCGTGACGGTGCCGCTCGGTTCGCCGTAGGACAGCCCGCGGGACTGCAGGGCGCCGGTCAGCCAGGACCAGCACACCTCGGGCAGCAGGGGATCCGCGGCCATCTCCGGTTCGAGTTCCGCGCGCACCAGGGTGACCAGACGAAAGGTGCCCTGCCATGCCTCGTGTCCGGCGGGGTCGTGGAGCAGGACGAGACGTCCGTCGGCCAGATCCTCGTCCTCCTGGACGACCGCCGCCTCCAGGGCATAGGAGAACGGCGCCAGCCGCTGCGGCGGGCGCGTGGGCTCGGCCTCGATCTCGGCCCGAAGGCGCGCGGCCGTCAGCGCGTCGACGGCGGCACGGAAGGGCGCCGGGGCCGTATCCCTCCCATCGGGGTCCTCCTCCTTCGCGTCGTCCATTCCGTCAGTGCCGTCCGTCAGTCGTTCCTGAGCCGCAGCCATGCGGGGAAGGGTAAGGGGAAGAAAGCGCGTTCGCAGGGAGAGACACCCGAAGCCGGCGGCGGTTTGGCGGGGAACGGCGCGGTGTGGTTGCGGCCGTCGGCGCCGGGGCACCACCGCGCGCCGGGCGTGAGGTCCGACAGCCCCGCGCTCCGGGCGCAGCACTGGCGAGCCCCCTCCGCGGGGTGCGGCCGACCCGGGACAGGGATGTCGGTGCGGCGTGCGAGACTTTTCGCGTGAGTGCCAATGACCGCCCCGCGACGGGCCAGCCGACAGCGACGTACGACTCCGCCTTCCTGAAGGCGTGCAGGCGCGAGCCCGTGCCGCACACGCCGGTGTGGTTCATGCGGCAGGCGGGGCGCTCGCTGCCCGAGTACCGCAAGGTGCGCGAGGGCGTCCCCATGCTGGAGTCCTGCATGCGGCCCGAGCTGGTCACCGAGATCACGCTCCAGCCGGTCCGCCGGCACGGCGTGGACGCGGCGATCTACTTCAGTGACATCGTCGTCCCCCTCAAGGCGATCGGTGTCGACCTCGACATCAAGCCGGGCGTCGGCCCCGTCGTCGCGCACCCGATCCGCACCCGAGAAGACCTGGCGCAGCTGCGCGATCTGACCCCCGAGGACGTCTCGTACGTCACGGAGGCCATCGGGATGCTCACCGCCGAACTGGGCGCGACCCCGCTGATCGGCTTCGCGGGCGCCCCCTTCACCCTCGCGAGCTACCTCATCGAGGGCGGCCCCTCCCGGACGTACGAGCACACCAAGGCGCTCATGCACGGCGACCCGCAGCTGTGGGCCGACCTGCTGGACCGGCTCGCGGAGATCACGGCCGCCTTCCTGAAGGTCCAGATCGAGGCGGGCGCCTCGGCCGTCCAGCTCTTCGACTCCTGGGCCGGCGCCCTGGCTCCCGTGGACTACCGCCGCTCGGTGCTGCCCGCCTCGGCCAAGGTCTTCCGCGCCGTCGAGAGGTACGGCGTGCCCCGAATCCACTTCGGTGTCGGCACCGGTGAGCTGCTCGGCCTCATGGGCGAGGCCGGCGCGGACGTCGTCGGTGTCGACTGGCGCGTCCCGCTCGACGAGGCGGCCCGCCGCGTCGGCCCCGGCAAGGCCCTCCAGGGCAACCTCGACCCGGCGATCCTCTTCGCCCCGACGGCGGCCGTCGAGGCGAAGACCCGGGAGGTGCTGGGCGCCGCCGCGGGCCTCGAGGGCCATGTCTTCAACCTCGGCCACGGCGTGATGCCGTCCACCGACCCCGACGCCCTCACCCGGCTCGTGGAGTACGTCCACACGCGGACGGCCCGCTGACCGTCCCCCGCCCGCCCGTTCACCACCCGGGCCGCGCCTGCCTGCCCCAGCGCAGGCCGCGCGGCTCGGGCGGCGCCGGGGTGCCCGCGCGCAGCGGCCAGGCCAGGATCATGCCGACGACGAAGCCCACCACATGGGCTGCGTACGCCACGGTGCCGGCGCTGGAGACGCCCTGGCCGGACGAGTAGAACGCCTGGAGCACGAACCAGAACCCCAGCACGATCCACGCGGGCAGCCGCAGCGGCAGGAAGAGCAGGAACGGGACCAGGATCCATACCCTGACCCGCGGATACAGCACCAGATACGCGCCGAGCACGCCCGCGATCGCACCGGACGCGCCGATCAGCGGGTCGCCCGAGGTGTCGTTGAGCAGGGCGAAGCCGTATCCGGCCGCGTAGCCGCACGCCACGTAGAAGAGCGCGAAGCGGAAGTGGCCCAGGCGGTCCTCGATGTTGTTCCCGAAGATCAGCAGGAACAGCATGTTGCCCAGCAGATGAAGCCAGCTGCCGTGCAGGAACATCGCCGTGAAGACGGACGCCGGCGGCGACTTGTGATAGCCCGGCGGGGCCACCACACAGCCCGGGCCGTGCGGGCCGACGCCCGCCGCGCCCGTGGGCACAAGTCGTGGCAGTTGATCGTGGATCAACTCCCGTGGCACCGCCGCGTAGTGGTCCAGGAACGCCTGGAGATGACACAGCTGGGACAGGTCGCTCTGGCCCGCCACCGAACTCGCTATGCCGGGGGTGAACAGGAAGACGACGAAGTTGGCGGCGATGAGCGCGTATGTCACATAGGGCGTGCGTCGCACCGGGTTGACGTCATGAACGGGAATGACCACAAGAAATTAGTGCCCGGGATGCGACCGGCGAACCGGTGAACGCGGTGCTCCGCCTGTGCGTATGTTTCCTCAACCGCCCGCGGTGCGGGGAAGGCGTGTCGCGGGGACGACGTGAGGAACAGGCGATGAACGACCGAGTTACTCCTCCGATACACGCCCTGCCCGACGGCGAGGCCGAGCTGGCGCTCGTGATCCATCTGCCCTGGGAGGACGTGGCCCGGCTGGGCCAGGAGGCCGGGCGGCTGGCGTCCCAGATGCAGCGTCCCGTGACCCTCGACGAGGCCGTCAGCCACCGGCTGCGCTCCACCCGGGCCGGCGCCGCGCACGCCAAGCCCGCCGTGCAGCCCCAGCCGGCCGCCGTGACCTCCAGCGCGTCCGTGTCCTCGCTGCCGCCGCGCCCGCCGGCCGAGCAGGCCCGGCAGGCGATCGAGCGGATCAACGGGGTCGGCCAGCACGAGACGGCCTGACCGGACGGGAACCGCGACCGGTGGCCGCCGGTCGCGCCGTCTCCCGCTCCTATCGGGGCGCTTTGGCCACCGCCGCGGCCGCCTTGCGAGCGGCCACCAGGACCGGGTCCCACACCGGGGAGAACGGCGGCGCGTAGCCCAGGTCGAGGGCCGTCATCTCCTCCACCGTCATCTGTGCCGTCAGCGCCACCGCCGCGATGTCGACGCGTTTGGCCGCGCCCTCCCGGCCGACGATCTGGACGCCGAGCAGACGCCCCGTACGGCGCTCGGCGAGCATCTTGACGGTCATGGGGGCGGCGTCGGGGTAGTAGCCCGCGCGGCTGGTCGACTCGATGACGACCGTCTCGTACTGCAGCCCGGCCCGTCGCGCGTCCTTCTCCCGCAGCCCGGTGCGCGCGATCTCCAGGTCGCAGACCTTGCTCACGGCCGTGCCGACCACGCCCGGGAACGTGGCGTAGCCCCCGCCCACATTGGTGCCGATGACCTGGCCGTGCTTGTTGGCATGGGTGCCCAGCGCGATGTGCCGCATCCGCCCCGAGACCAGGTCGAGCACCTCCACGCAGTCGCCGCCCGACCAGATGTTCTCGTGGCCGCGCACCCGCATGGCCAGATCGGTGAGCAGTCCGCCGTGCGCGCCGAGCGGCAGACCGGCCGCCTGCGCGAGCGCCGTCTCCGGGCGTACGCCGATCCCGAGGATGACCACGTCGGCCGGGTACTCGGCCGCGTCCGTGCCGACCGCCCGCACCCGGCGTCCCGCACCGTCCCCCGTGAGGATCTTGGTGACCTCGGCGTCGTTCACCATGGTGATCCCCAGCCCCTCCATGGCGCGGTTCACCAGCCGGCCCATATCCGGGTCGAGGGTCGCCATGGGCTGGCTGCCACGGTTGACGACGGTGACCTCGTAGCCGCGGTTGATCATCGCCTCGGCCATCTCCACGCCGATGTAACCCGCGCCGACGACCACCGCGCGACGCCCCGGCGTGGCTGCGAGCGAGTCCAGCAGGGCCTGGCCGTCGTCGAGTGTCTGCACCCCGTGCACCCCGGGCGCGTCGACGCCGGGCAGATCGGGACGGATCGGCCGGGCACCGGTCGCGATCACGAGCTTGTCGTACGACGTCCACGACTCGGCCCCGGAATCGACGTCCCGCGCGCGTACCCGGCCCCGGGCCACATCGATCTCGGTGACCTCCGTCCGCATCCGCAGATCGATGGCGCGTGCGCGGTGCTCCTCCGGCGTGCGGGCGATCAGCCGGTCCCGGGAGTCGACGTCGCCGCCGACCCAGTACGGGATGCCGCACGCCGAGTACGAGGAGAAGTGGCCGCGTTCGAACGCCACGATCTCCAATTGGTCCGGACCCTTGAGGCGGCGTGCCTGCGATGCGGCGGACATGCCCGCCGCATCGCCGCCGATGACGACGAGGCGCTCTTTCGTACGGCTCATGCTCATGCGAACACGCTACGAGGACGCGGCACCTTTGGCCGGATCCGGACCCGGTGCGGTGACGGCCGGGCCCGGTGGGGACACCTGGCCCCTGCGGGGCTGTCGGTGGTGTCTGAGAGGCTGGGGGACATGAGCGCACTGCACGCCCGCGCGGACGCGGGGCACGTCGTCGTCATCGGAGGCGGGATCGCGGGACTGGCCGCCGCTCACCGGCTGCTGGACCGGGGCGCGCGGGTGACGGTCCTGGAGGCGTCGGACCGGCTCGGCGGCAAGCTGCTGCCCGGCGAGATCGCGGGCGTGCGGGTCGACCTCGGGGCCGAGTCGATGCTGGCCCGGCGGCCCGAGGCGGTGGCGCTGGCCCGTGCGGTGGGCCTCGGGGACCGGCTCCACCCGCCGGCCACGGCGACCGCCTCGATCTGGACCCGCGGCGCCCTGCGGCCGATGCCCAAGGGCCATGTCATGGGCGTCCCCGGCACCGCGTCCGCGCTCCTCGGCCTCCTCTCCGACGAGGGCCTGCGCCGCATCGAGGAGGACGCACACCTGCCGCGCACGGAGGTCGGCGACGACGTCGCGGTCGGGGAGTACGTGGCGGACCGCCTCGGCCGCGAGGTCGTCGACCGCCTGGTGGAACCCCTGCTGGGCGGGGTGTACGCGGGCGACGCGTACCGCATCTCGATGCGCTCGGCGGTACCGCAGCTCTTCCAGGCCGCGCAGTCCCACGACTCGCTGACGGAGGCCGTCCGCGACATCCAGGCGAAGACCGCCGCGGCCGCGCAGGCGGGCCCGGTGTTCATGGGCATCGAGGGCGGAGTCGGCCGGCTTCCGCTCGCCGTCGCGGAGTCGGTCCGGGCCAGGGGCGGCGAGATCCTGCTGAATTCCGTCGTGGAGGGGCTGCACCGCACCGGCGAGGGCTGGGAGGTCCTGGTCGAGGACCGTCTGTACGAGGCGGACGCCGTGGTCGTCGCCACCCCCGCCCCGCAGGCCGCCCGGCTGCTGCGCACCGCGTCCCCCGAGGCCGCCGCCGAACTGCGCGCCGTCGAGTACGCCTCCATGGCCCTGGTCACCCTCGCCTACCGTCGTGCCGACGCCGCCCTCCCCGACGGCAGCGGCTTCCTGGTGCCGCCGGTCGACGGACGCACGATCAAGGCGTCGACCTTCGCCTCCCGGAAGTGGGGCTGGATCGCCGACGAGAACCCCGACCTGCTCGTCCTGAGGACGTCCGTCGGGCGGTACGGGGAGACCGAGATCCTCGATCACGAGGACGCCGACCTGGTGGCCGTCTCGCGCAGCGACCTGTGGGAGGCGACCGGCCTGGACGCCACCCCGGTGGAGACCCGCGTCACCCGCTGGACGGACGGCCTGCCCCAGTAC
Organism: Streptomyces sp. NPDC002573; assembly: GCF_042889625.1. Lineage (NCBI taxonomy): Bacteria > Bacillati > Actinomycetota > Actinomycetes > Kitasatosporales > Streptomycetaceae > Streptomyces > Streptomyces sp. NPDC002573. The sequence goes on from NZ_JBIARC010000005.1 coordinate 141,468, forward strand.
CCCGTCGGTCACCACGCGCGCGTGGCCCGCGTCCGCGAGTACGTCGCGAAGCTCCCGGGACTGGCCGTCTGCGGTGCGGCCTACGACGGGGTCGGCATCCCCGCCTGCATCGCGAGTGCGTACGCGGCCGTCGACCAGTTGGGCGGCGATCTGCGCGGTGTGCAGGAGCTCACCGCCAACCCGGTGCAGAGCCTCCATGGCGGAGCGGGAGAATAGGCACATGAGCGACGACGCACCCACCACCGAGTCCGGCAGGATCCCGAACAAGGGCAAGCTGGCCAAGGACCTCAACGAGGTCATCCGCTACACGCTGTGGTCCGTCTTCAAGCTGAAGGACGTACTGCCCGAGGAACGCGCCGGGTACGCCGACGAGGTCCAGGAGCTGTTCGACCAGCTCGCCGCGAAGGACGTGACCATCCGCGGTACGTACGACCTGTCGGGCCTGCGCGCCGATGCCGACCTCATGATCTGGTGGCACGCGGAGACCAGCGACCAGCTGCAGGAGGCGTACAACCTCTTCCGCCGCACGAAGCTGGGCCGCGCCCTCGCCCCGGTCTGGTCGAACATGGCGCTGCACCGCCCCGCCGAGTTCAACCGCTCGCACATCCCGGCGTTCCTCGCCGACGAGACGCCGCGCAACTATGTGAGCGTCTACCCGTTCGTGCGCTCGTACGACTGGTACCTGCTGCCGGACGAGGACCGCCGCCGGATGCTCGCGGACCACGGCAAGATGGCCCGCGGCTACCCGGACGTGCGCGCCAACACGGTCGCCTCGTTCTCCCTCGGTGACTACGAGTGGGTCCTCGCCTTCGAGGCCGACGAGCTGCACCGGATCGTCGACCTCATGCGCCATCTGCGCGGCTCCGAGGCCCGGATGCACGTCCGCGAGGAGATCCCCTTCTTCACCGGCCGCCTTAAGTCGGTGGCCGAGCTGGTCGCCGGTCTCGCCTGACCGCGGCGCATGCGCGCCGGGCGCCCCGGGGTGCCCGGCGCGTCAGCCTGTCACGGGGGGAGGCGGGCCGGATGTGGCGGGCGGCAGCGGATACGTCGCCGACGGCGTCACCGGAACCGGTGTGCCCGGGTCCGTGGTGGGGCCCGGCGGTGCGGGGGAGTAGGTCAGTGGCGGCGGGGAGGCGGTGGCCGCGTCCCGGGCCAGCGCGTCGAAGTCGACGAAGCCCGTGGCCTCCAGGACCTTGATGTGGTCCAGCACGGTGGCGTTGGCGTCGTCGGCGAGGGCTCGCACCAGTGAGTTGCGGGTGGTCGCGCGGACCTGGGCGACGACGGTGAAGACCTTGCCATGGGCCTGGCGCAGCAGATCGGCGAAGTCGCGGTCGTACTCCTCGCCCTGGGCCGTGTTCAGCGTCGCGAGCCACTGCTGCTGTTGCGCGTTCGGCTGATCGGGCAGGGCGAGTCCGAGGCGCCCGGCGACATCACGGACCCGTGCGTCCAGGAAGGTGTGGCCCTGGACCAGATGCTCTCCCGCGGTGCGGACGGCCTGGGTGGTGCCCTTCTCCTCGGCCTGCTGCCCCGCCGGCAGTTCCCACAGCCCGGCCAGCCGGACCCGGGTGACGAAGTCCCGGTCCAGCGCGGACAGCGGGCCGTAGCTCGTCGGGACGGTCTGGGCGTTCAGGGTGTCCAGTCCGGTGCCGGAGCGGTCCGCGTAGGACCAGACCGGGAAGACCAGTGCGGCGAGGGTCCCCGCGAGCATGGTGATGAGGATCCCGGTGCCGCTGAGGATTCCGCGGCGTCTGACGGGTCTGGATCGCATGGGTGCCTCCTGCATGCGGCACCGCGCGCCAATGCGCTGCGGGTGCGATTTGGCATGCTACTGCGCCCTCTGCGTCAACTGTCGTGAGGGAAGAAACAGTTGGAAAAGCGGGTATGCCACATGGAATGCCCCGTGGAGGGCGAGGGGCATTCCCTTGCGAAGGCGTCCAAAACGACCGCCGTATTCGAGCCTTGAGGCGCTGTGTTAATCGCGGCACACGCGGGAAGGCCTCCGGCATGTGGCAGGGAGTGCTACGGGGGCTGGGGTGACAGGGGGCGGGCGCCCGTGAGCGGTACGACTCCGGGGACTCAGTGCCGCAGCAGCGCCCGGCGTGTGGCCCGGGCCAGCCGGGCCGCGGGATGCCGGGACGGCGGGGTGGGCCCCGAGCGCTCCAGCCACCAGTCGTGCAGCCGTCGCCGCGCCCCGGCGTCCTCGGGGAGCCCGGCCCGCAGCAGATGCTCGGCGAAGTCGAGGGCGTCGCGCCGGTAGCCCCCGGTCATCGGACGTCTCTGGGCGTAGTCCAGGAAGACCTGCCGGAACGCCTCCCCGAGGATCACCGGCAGTTCGGGCGCGACCTTCGCGACGACGCCGGCCCGCTTGGCGGCCAGGGCGCGCGCCTGCACCCCGAGCCGTACCCGGTCGAATCCCTCGGGCACAGGAGTGCCGGCGACGAGGCAGGACAGCAGCGCGGCCTGCGCGAGCGCGAGCCGCTCCCGTGCGGACGCGCCACCACGACCGCCACCAACTCCGTCACCGTCATCGCCACGGCCGGATCCCGGGCCCGCCACCGACTTGCCCGGACCCGTGTCGCGCGCCGACTCGTCCGCACCCGCCAGGCCCACCGACCCGGCCCTCGCCTTCTCGACCGTCAGCCGGATGGCGGACAACTCCCGCTCCAGTTCGCCCGGTTCGGGGAAGTTCTCGTCGCGCTCCAGGAGCAATCCGGGCGGCGTGGCACGGGACGCGAGGTCGGCCAGGATGTCGAGTACCGGTTGCGGCACCGGGTGGGCGTGGCTGTCGTGCCAGACGCCGTCGCGTTCGAAGCCGCCCGCGACATGGACGTACGCGATGGCCTCCACGGGCAGTTCGTCCAGCGCCCTGGCCGGGTCCTCGCCCCGGTTGACATGGTTGGTGTGCAGATTGGCGACGTCGATCAGGAGTCGTACGCCGGTGCGGTCGGCCAGATCGTACAGAAACTGTCCCTCGGTCATCTCCTCGCCCGGCCAGGAGATCAGCGCCGCGATGTTCTCGACGGCGAGCGGCACGGGAAGCGCGTCCTGGGCGATGCGGACGTTCTCGCACAGGACGTCCAGGGCGTCGCGGGTGCGCGGGACCGGGAGCAGATGGCCCGCCTCCAGCGCCCGCGAGACGGTCAGCGGCCCGCCGGCCCGTACGAACGCGATGTGCTCGGTGACCAGTGGCGAGCCCAGGGCCCCCGTGCACTCGGCGAGCGCGGCCAGCCGCGCCTCGTCGGGGCGGTCCGCGCCGCCGAGACCGAGGGAGACGCCGTGCGGGACGACGGTGACGCCGCGCTCGCGCAGCCGCACCAGCGACTCGGGAAGGTGACCGGGGCACACGTTCTCGGCCACGGTCTCGACCCAGTCGATGCCGGGCATCCGCTCCACGGCGTCGGCGATCTCCGGCCGCCACCCGATGCCCGTACCCAAACGCTCCATCGTCCCCTCCTCCGCCATGGATCACCCGGCGCACCCGCGCCCGGCCGCCGCCCCGGCCGACCCTGTGGCTCCCCGCCCCGTCCCCGCCCCGCCCGTCCCCGTCGACGACCGCCGCTGCCGGTGTGACGGAGTGATGGCCCCGGCCCCCGACGCCGAACCCTCCCCGGGGACCTTCAGAGCAACATTTGAGGTTCTGCCCGGCGCCCGCAGTCCGGCCCGTTGCCCGCCGTCTGCCGCCCGTCGCCGGACCTTCTCCGAGCCCCCGCCCCCACTTCCACTCCAACGGGGGGCACTACGGAACGCGGCCCCCAGGAAGAGCTGCTGGTGACCATGCGGCCTCTAGGCCCTGGCCCACCCCTACCTGGAGGAACCGTGATCACCCGTCCCCACAGGCACCGCCGGCGCGGTGCGGTCGCTCTCGTCCTGGCCGCCCTCGTGTCGTCCCCCGGCGTGGCACCGGCGCACGCGGCCGCGCCGTCGCAGGACGCCTGTCACGCCGTGGGCGACGCGATGCCCCACGGCGACTGCGGGCCCTTCCGCCAGGTCTTCGCCGACGACTTCAACGGCCAGTACGTGCCGCTCGGGGCCTTCACCGGCTGTGCCGGGGACGGCGACTTCCACTGCGCGGGCCTCAGGCGGTTCGGCGCCGTCTACCAGCAGTTCGGCGCCTATCCGCGTGGCTGGTACGACACGGCCAACCCCAAGAACCACTCCAACGGCAACACCCGCACCTTCGGCGGCGAGTACCGCGCCGACGACACCACCTGGATCGGCCCGTCCGCCGGCGGCGACGGGCAGCTGCACGTGCGCATGTACCGGCCGCCGGTCGGCGACAACCATGTGTCCGCGCCGGTGCCGCTGGGCTGTATGAACATCCGCTACGGCAAGTTCAGCGAGCGCTGGCGTGTGCACGGCACGCTCGACGGCTACAAGATGGCCCATCTGCGCTACGCCGGAAGCGAGATCGACTTCCCGGAGGCCGGCGAGAACTTCGCCTACGACCCGATCAGCGCCTTCGTCCACGGCTTCCGCGAGTACAACGCCGACGTCTTCGAACGCTGGACCGACTGGCACACCAGCACCTACGAGATCACCCCGTCGGGCGTCACCTTCTACCTGGACGGCAGGAGGATCGGCGGAGTGTCGGGCGACAACCCCGACGCCACGCCCTGGGTGCTCCAGAACGAGTCGAGCCTCGGCGGTCACTACGCCGCCCGGGGCTCCTCCGTCCAGATCGACACGACCTGGCTGACCTGCTACCGATACCAGGCGGCGCGCGGATGACCCCGGCGCGGGGCCGGGCGGGAGAAGCGGATCGGACACTCTTCGTCACATCGGACACTCTCCGTCACACGGTGTGGATGTCCGGCCGGACCTCCACGATGATGTCCGCGTCCGCCGCCTCGCCCTCCTCCTCGCGCCAGAGGAAGACCCGCACGTGCTTGGCCCGGGGCTGGCCGCACGCCTTCCACTCGGTCATCAGGTCGGCGACGACGAGGGCGACGGCGTACTGGGCGCCCTCGCTCGAGTCGGCGGCGCTGATCGTGCCCCGCCACCGCGCGGGGTCGCTGCCGTAGGGGCGCCATCCCTCCGAGCCGTGCGGCTCGAACACCCGGTACACCCAGTCCGTCTCGGTGCCCATAACGCCGATCCTGTCACCAAGGTGTTCCCGATGCCGCATCGGAGGGACGGCGCGCGCCGCGCGCGGTCAGCGCCGGTGCAGGGCCGGGTGGTCCGCCACCACCGTGCAGCTGCCGGGGGCGATCTCCGTGAAGCCGGCGTCGCGCACCAACGGCAGGCCGGACGCGGTCAGTTCGGCCCAGCGGGCCGGGGGAGCGATGCGGACCTGGAGCGGGAAGCCGGCGTCGCGCCAGACGGCACGCTCGTCGTCCGGCAGGGCCCACCAGGCGAGCTGCGCGCCGTGACCGGCCTGGGCCATCGCCTTGCCCGCGGACATCTCCAGGTCGGGGTTCAGCCACAGGACCGGCGTCGACGGCTCCGGATCGACGGGCGGCTCCGGGTCGTCGAGGTCCGTGCCCGAGACCTGGAGCCGGGCCAGGTCCTTGGGCCAGCCGTCCAGCGGGACCGGCGGGAAGACCCGTACCTCCGCGGACTTGCCGGTGATCGTGATGCCGGGCAGTGCCTCGGCCCGGAGCCACTCCGCGCCGCGCGCCCGGCGCACCACCTTGCGGATCCGCGCGTCCTGCCAGTCCCGCATGGCCTGGGCCCACTCGCCCTCGCCCAGCGAACGCGCGTCGCTGAGCATCACGAGCACGGCGCGTGCCGCGGTCTCCAGCGCGTCCGTACGCGCCGGGGGAGCGGCCCGCTCGATGCGCACCACCAGCGGCATGACGAACTGCGGCGCCTCGTCGCGCGCGGTGCGCTCGGAGCGGAAGGGGCTGTCCTGGCCGTCGTGCGGGGAGTCCGCCGACGTTGCGGGGGTCTGGTCACTGCTCACGACGCCAAGTGTGCCAGGGCGGAAGATCGGGTCATCGGGTGAGCCGTTTCTCCGGCGCAGATGGCGGCCGCTGGGGCCTACCGGTGCCCGCCCGGCGCTCCCACCAGCTCGGAGACCTTGACGAAGCGGTAGCCCTGCTTGCGCAGCTCGGGCACCAGCTTGCGCACCGCCGGTTCGGTCATCGGCGCGGCACTCCGTGTGCAGTGCATGATCACCACGGAGCCGGGCCGCACCCCGCGCAGCACCCGCCGGGCCACCGCCCCCGCGTCCGCGGCGAGCGCGTCCCCGCTGACCACGTCCCACTGGATCGCGGTGATCCCGAGCGGGCCGAGCGCGCGCAGGGCGCGGTTGTCGTAGCAGCCGCCGGGGAAGCGGAAGTACGGCATCGGACGGGCGACGCCCGCCTTGCGCATCGCCGTGAAGGCGCGCTCCACGTCCGCGCGCATCTTCGACGGGGGCAGCACCGGCAGCCCGTAGCAACTGTCGGTGAAAGAGTAGTGACTGTAGGAGTGGTTGGCGACCTCGAAGAGCGGATCCCTGCCGATGTCCCGGGCCTCTCCGGGGTACTGGTCGGCCCATCGGCCGGTCATGAACAGGGTGGCGGGCACCTTCAGCTCGCGCAGCGCCTCGATCAGCGCGGGATTGTCGAAGTGTTCGCCGTGCGCCGCCCGTGGCCCGTCGTCGGCGGTCATGTCCGCGTCGAAGGTGAGGGCGACGGTCTTCTTCTGTGTCCGCGCGCTCATGAAGACGGGCGTCGGTCCCGGGGCCCCGGGACCGGGCAGCGGCATTCGGGAGACGGCCGTCCAGGGCGCCACCGAGGACGGCACGGACGGCCGTCCGAGGCCGTGCGGGGCTCCGCAGGCGGCCAGGACGGCGCCGTACGCGCAGACGGTGGCGATCCGTCGTACAAGAGAGGTCACCGCGCCAACGTACGGTCGCGTCTACGAGGAGATCGGTCCCGGCGCCGGTGCGCCGGGCCGGTACGACGGCGAAGTCACCCGGCTGGGCTGCCACGGACGCCCGGCCCGGTCGGCCCCTCGGAAGGGAGCCGGCCGAGGCGGGCGGCGCAGGGTCACTCGTCGCGGGTGGCCGAGGCGGGGGCGGGGGCCGGGGGCACGTCCTCGGTCGGGGGTTCCGCCCACAGTTCCGGAGGGGCCTCGCCCGACGGGGTCGAGGCACCTTCGCCGAGGGGGACCTGGGCGAGCCCGTGCACAGGCGCCGCGGTCGGCTCCTCGGCGGCTGCCTCCGACAACTGCGGTACCGTCCCGTCCGCCGGCGCCGACGGGCTCTCGGCCGGCTGCTCCGAAGTGTCGGAGACCGGCTGCTCCGATGCGTCGAGGGCCGAGTGCGCCCCGTCCTGCCCCGTCGCGCCCTGCGCGCGCTCCAGGAACCGCAGCAACTCGACCGGGAACGGCAGGACCAGCGTGGAGTTCTTCTCCGCCGCGACCGCCACCACGGTCTGCAGCAGCCGCAGCTGAAGTGCGGCGGGCTGCTGCGACATCACCCCGGCGGCCTCCGCCAGCTTCTTGGACGCCTGGAGTTCCGCGTCGGCGTTGATGACGCGCGCCCGGCGCTCACGGTCCGCCTCCGCCTGGCGGGCCATCGACCGCTTCATCGTGTCGGGCAGCGACACGTCCTTGATCTCGACCCGGTCGATCTGCACGCCCCAGCCCACGGCCGGGCTGTCGATCATCAGCTCCAGGCCCTGGTTGAGCTTCTCCCGGTTGGACAGCAGATCGTCCAGATCGCTCTTGCCGATGATCGAGCGCAGCGAGGTCTGCGCCATCTGCGAGACCGCGAACCGGTAGTCCTCGACCTGGATGACCGCGTTCGCCGGGTCGATCACCTTGAAGTAGACGACGGCGTCCACGCGCACCGTCACGTTGTCCCGAGTGATGCCCTCCTGCGCCGGGATCGGCAGCGTCACGATCTGCATGTTGACCTTCTGCAGCCGGTCGACGAAGGGAACGATCACGGTGAAGCCGGGCGGCCTCGCCGGACCGAGCAGCCGCCCGAAGCGGAACACGATCCCGCGCTCGTACTGCTTGACCACCCGGGCCGCCGCGGACACGTACACGAGCCCCACGGCGCCGAGTCCGACCAGCGCACCCACCAGCTCCGAGAGCATGACGACCTCCTCACCGAGAGGTCCGGTGCAACCCGTGCACCCGGCATATCCGGATGCATCCGCACTTGCCTCATAATCACGATAATTCCGTCGAGGTCCACGAAGCGAGGGCCCGCCGGTGCGGTACCGGCGGGCCCTTGTGCGTCGGGGTCGGGAACGGTCCGGGGGTCAGCCGCCGGACGTCAAGCGGACGGGTTCCGTCCCCGCTGCGCTGTGCCGTTCCGCCCAGTTCTCCAGGGCCGTGCGGCAGGCATGGTCCAGATGATGCAGCCCGGCCAGATCGAGCTGCACCGGCCGGTCCTGCGGCAGCGCCTCCAGACTGTCGAGGATCTTCGGCAGCCGCAGGAACGTCGCATTGCCCGACAGATACGCCTGCACGGGGCCCGCACCCTTGTCGATGACCTCCAGCCGGACGTGCGAGGCCTCCCACGCCGTCTTCAGCACGGCCAGCGCGAGCCCGATGAGCACGCCCTCGAACATGCTGATCGCCACGATGGACACCGCGGTGACCAGCAGGATCAGCGCCTCGCCCCGGTGCTCACGCCAGAGCGCCACGAGCGGCCGTACGGGGACGAGCTTGGCGCCGGAGTACACGAGAACACCGGCCAGCGCCGGGATCGGTATGTACGCCAGCACGGACGGCAGCAGCGCCGCGAACAGCAGCAGCCACACTCCGTGCAGCACCCGTGACGCCTTGGTGCGGGCGCCCGCCTGGACATTGGCCGCGCTGCGTACGATCACCGCGGTCATCGGCAGCGCCCCGAGCAGCCCGCACACCGTGTTGCCGGCGCCCTGCGCCATCAACTCCTTGTTGTACTGCGTGCGCGGACCGTCGTGGAGCCGGTCCACGGCGGCGGCGCTGAAGAGCGACTCGGCGGACGCGATCAGCGTGAACGCGACGATCGTGCCGAGCAGGCCCGGGTTGGCCAGCTCGCCGAAGGCGCTCAGGGAGGGCGGCTGGACCGAGCCGAGCAGCCCCTTCACCTCGACCGTCGCCACCGGCAGTCCGAGGACCACGCCGGCGAGGGTGGCGAGGCCGACCGCGGCGAGCGGACCGGGCACCGTGCGCACCGCGCGCGGCAGATGCTTCCACAGCACGAGGACGGCGATGGTGCCCGCGCCGACGGCTAGGGAGGCCGGTGCCCGGGTGCTCGACGCGGCGTCGATCAGCGCCCCGGGCAGTCCGGCTATCTTGCCCGGGCCCGAGGCCGGGGCCTTCGCGCCGAGCACGGAGTACAGCTGGCCTGCGATCAGCACCAGGCCGATGCCGGCCAGCATGCCCTCCACGACGGAGACCGAGATGGCGCGGAACCAGCGCCCGAGCCGCAGCGCGCCCATGAGCAGCTGGAGCACACCGGTGGCGAGCACGATCACACCGAGCAGCGGCAGTCCGAACTCCCGTACCGCCTCGAAGACCAGCACGGTCAGCCCGGCCGCGGGCCCGGACACCTGGAGGCTGCTGCCGCGCAGCACTCCGGTGACCAGGCCGCCCACGATGCCGGTGATCAGGCCGAGTTCGGCGGGCACTCCGGAGGCGACGGCCACGCCCACGCACAGCGGGAGCGCGACCAGGAAGACGACGAGTGAGGCGGTGAAGTCCTGCCTCAGATAGGGGAATTTGCTCATCGGGCCGCTCACAGGGCTTCGAAGGTGTCGGTGGCGCTGCGGTGTTCGTGCACGGCTCCGGTGTGCACCTCGTAGTACCAGCCGTGCAGGCGCAACAGGCCCGCGGTCAGCCGCTGTTCCACACACGGGTAGGACCGCAGGCGCAGCAACTGCGCGAGCACGTGATTCTGTACGGCGTCCGCGACTGCCGGGTCCTCCGCGTCGGCCGCCCGCGGCTCGGGCGCGGCGTGCGCCAGCCAGTCGCGCACGGCGGGGACGGCGGTCAGGTCGTCGCCGCGCACCAGCGCGCCGACGGCACCGCAGTGGGAGTGGCCGCAGACGACGACGTCCCTGACGCCGAGCACCTCCACGGCGTACTCGATGGTGGCCGCCTCGCTGGTGGGGTGCTCGGAGGCGTACGGGGGCACGATGTTGCCCGCGGTGCGCAGTTCGAAGAGTTCACCGGGCCGGGCTCCGGTGATCAGCGCGGGTACGACCCGGGAGTCGGAGCAGGTGATGAACAGGACCTGCGGGGACTGGCCCTCGGCCAGCCGGGCGAACTGCTCGGGGCGCTGTCCGTGCGCACGGGCGTGATCGATGAGGGGCTGCATTGTCAGTTCCTCCTGGCGCGCTTCGTTCGGCGCGTCGGCGTACGAGAACGTGGCATATGCGGGTACGGCGACATGGCCCCACGTCGACGCGCTCGGCCAACGTGGCGTGGTGAGGGGAGGGCGCTGTCAGTCCGTACCGGACGGATGGCTCAGCAGCGGAACACCTGGAGTGCCGCGGGAGCGTGAGCGATCGAGGGTCTGGATATGTGCGGCCCGGCGGGCCGGGCGGCCGGGGCGTCGCACTCCGACGACGCCGGCGCGGGTTTCCCCGGCACCGGTTCCACGGCCGTGCGCTGGCGGTCGCGGGTGCGCGGCGGGCCGGCCGGGACCGCCGGGTGCCCGGTCCTGCCGCAGTGGACGGTCTCGTCCGAGTCGTCCGCGCGCTTGTGCATGACCGGCTCCGGGGAGCCGGCGGCGGTCAGCTGGGTCCGGTGCGCGGAGGCGAAGGAGGGGGTGGGCGCGAAGAGCTGCAGGGCGAGCAGAAGGGCGGACAGCGCCGTCAGCACCCACCGGACCGTCGTACCGCGAACCATGCGCCCCCCTTCCCGCTGCGTGCGTGCGTCACGACCAACACGTTAACCCGGCCGACTCGTTTGCAGGGTCAACTTCACGTCTCAGGTAAAGGAGAGCCCAAAAACCGAGGTGAGGATGGCTGGAACGCGCCGACGGCGCACAACCGTTTGGGACTGTTACGCCTTCACGAGACCCTTTGCGTCACGGGCGAGGGCGGTGAGGCGGGAGATCGCGCGGAAGTACTTCTTGCGGTAACCGCCCTTCAGCATCTCCTCGCTGAACAGCTGGTCGAACGGGAGCCCGGAGGCGAGCACCGGCACCTCCCGGTCGTAGAGCCGGTCCGCGAGCACGACCAGCCGCAGTGCAGTCGACTGGTCCGGCACGGGCCCGACATCGGTCAGGCAGACGGCCTTCACCCCGTCGGTCAGCGCCCCGTAGCGGCTCGGATGGACGCGGGCCAGGTGCTCCAGGAGGTCGGGGAATGCGTCGAGCGAGGCGCCCTCGGTGGCGTACGCCGCCTTCGCGACCTGCTCCTCGGTGAACGGCGCCGGAGCCTCGGGCAGTCCGCGGTGCCGGTAGTCCTCGCCGTCGATGCGCAGCGCGCGGAAGTGCGCGGACAGACCCTGGATCTCCCGCAGGAAGTCGGCGGCGGCGAACCGGCCCTCACCGAGCTTGCCCGGCAGGGTGTTGGACGTGGCGGCGAGGGCGACGCCCGTCTCGACGAGCTTGCCGAGCAGGGTGGAGACGAGGACGGTGTCACCGGGGTCGTCGAGCTCGAACTCGTCGATACACAGCAGCCGGTGCCCGGAGAGCGTGCGTACCGTCTGCTGGAAGCCGAGCGCGCCGACCAGGTTGGTCAGCTCCACGAAGGTGCCGAAGGCCTTGAGCTCGGGCTCGGCCGGGGTGGCGTGCCACAGGGAGGCGAGCAGATGGGTCTTGCCGACGCCGTAGCCGCCGTCGAGGTAGACACCGCGGGGTCCGGCCGGGGTCTTGGGGGTCTTCGCCCTGCCGAAGCCGAAGAGCGAACGCCTGGCGGACGCGGCCGGGGCGCCGCCGAGACCCGTGGCGAAACTCTCCAGGACGCGCACGGCCTCGCTCTGGCTGGGCTGGTTCGGGTCCGGGATGTAGGTCGAGAAGCGGACCGAGTCGAAGCGCGGGGGCGGCACCATCTCGGCGACGAGCCGGTCGGCGGGGACGTGCGGCTCGCGGGCGCACAGGGACAACGGGACCGCGTCGGCTATCGGTTCGATCCCGGTGGCGGCGGCGGAGGAGGAGGACACGGTTGTCCATGCTAAGGGCCGTGCCACACTGCACGTCATGCGACGCCTGTTCCCTGTGACCGACGAGACAGCGCCCCGACCGGGCGGCACACCCCCCGGGGGTGTGGCGGGCGGACCGCCCGCCACGGACACCGCCGACCGGGAGTGGAGCCTGCAGGAGCTGGCCGCGGCGTACGCGTACCCCGAGCCCGGCCCCGGCGGCCGGGAGCCCTGGCTGCGCGCCAACATGGTCAGCACCCTCGACGGCGCCGCACAGCACGACGGGCGCTCCCAGCCCATCTCCGACGCCGCCGACATGCGGATCTTCGGCACGCTGCGGGGGCTGGCGGACGTCGTGCTGGTGGGCGCCCAGACGGTACGGCAGGAGGGCTATCGCCCGGCACGCGCGCGTGCGGCCTTCGCGGGGCTCCGGGAGGCGGCCGGGCAGGCCGCCGCGCCCGCGATCGCCGTGGTCAGCGCGAGCCTCGACCTGGACTTCTCCTGGCCACTGTTCACCTCGCCGCTGGTGCCCACGCTGGTGCTGACCGGGGCCGCCGCGGCGCCGGACCGGGTGGCCGCGGCCGAGCGGGCGGGCGCCCGCGTGCTGATCGCCGGGGACGGCATGGGGGTGGACCCCGCCCGCGCCGTACGGGCGCTGGCGGACCTCGGGATGACCCGGCTGCTCACCGAGGGCGGCCCCCGTCTGCTCGGGCAGCTGATCGCCGCGGGCGTCCTGGACGAGCTGTGTCTGACGGTCTCCCCGATGCTCACGGCGGGTGACGCGCAGCGGATCGCGGGGGGCCCGTCGGTGGCGGTGCCCGAGCGCTTCGGGCTGGTGTCGCTGCTGGAGGAGGAGGGATTCCTCTTCAGCCGCTACCGCAGGACCTGACGGCGTCCAGCCGCTCCGGCCGGACGCGACGGCGACGACCCCGGTCGGACCCGCCAGTCCTCCCCAGGCAGACTAGATCTTGCAAACCCTGTGCGATCACGGGGCAGGATGGTTTCCGCAGGGCCTCTACGGCCCACGGACGACAGAGGCCCCCGGCGGGGTCCTCACAGGAAGGGGCGCCTGCCGTGTTCACGAGCGTACTGATGATCGAGAAAGCCCTCACGACGGCCGACGTGGAGTTCGTGACGACCTTGCACGGTGAGGAGGCGGTCGCGTTCCGCGTGCTGCTGCAGCCGCGCGGCGACCAGGCCGACCGCCTGCTGCGGGCCATCGACGACATCGCCCTCGGCGAGCTGGACGAGGCCGCGCACGAGCGGGAGACCCCGGAGGGCAAGGACGCCGCGGCCCTCGGCCAGCAGGCCCTGGAGGTGTCGCTGACCGCGCTGCGGGCGACCGGCAGCGAGGCGGAGGGCCGCCTCATCGAGGACCATCCGCTGGACGCGCTGAAGAAGCTGGTCGACGAGGTCGAGGCGGACGAGGTGATCGTCCTGACCGACCCGCACTACGTGGAGGAGTTCTTCCACCGCGACTGGGCGTCCAGGGCCCGGCACAAGGTGGGCGTGCCGGTGCTGAAGCTGTTCTCGCACAGCAAGGCGTGAGCAGCGCCGAAATCCTATTGCGTACGCGATGGGACTAGGGTGGTGTGCCGCTCGACCTTCGCCGCACCACTCCAGGAGACGCATATGGCGCCCGGCCTTCCCACCGCCATGGACCGACCGCACTTCATCGGCATCGGCGGCGCCGGAATGTCGGGCATCGCCAAGATCCTCGCGCAGCGCGGCGCCCGGGTGGCGGGCAGCGACGCCAAGGACTCGGCGACCGCCGAGGCGCTGCGGGAGCTGGGGGTGACCGTGCACATCGGGCACGCCGCCGAGCACCTCGCCGACGACGCCACCTGCGTGGTCGTCTCCTCCGCGATCCGGGCCGACAACCCGGAGCTGGCGCGCGCGACGGAGCTGGGCATCCCCGTGGTGCACCGCTCGGACGCGCTCGCCCGCCTGATGGACGGTCTGCGCCCGATCGCGGTCGCCGGCACCCACGGCAAGACGACCACCACGTCGATGCTCGCGGTGTCCCTCACCGAGCTGGGCCTCGCCCCGTCGTACGCCATCGGCGGCGACCTGGACGCCCCCGGCTCCAACGCGCTGCACGGCGAGGGCGACATCTTCGTCGCCGAGGCCGACGAGAGCGACCGCAGCTTCCACAAGTACGCGCCCGAGGTCGCCATCGTCCTCAACGTCGAGCTGGACCACCACGCGAACTACGCGTCCATGGAGGAGATCTACGAGTCCTTCCAGACGTTCGCGGGCAAGATCGTGTCCGGCGGCACGCTGGTGATCACGGCCGACCACGAGGGCGCGCGCGAGCTCACGCGACGGCTGGACGGCTCGGTGCGGACGGTGACGTACGGCGAGTCGGAGGACGCCGACGTACGCATCCTCTCGGTGGTCCCGCAAGGCCTGAAGAGCCGGGTGACGGTGGTCCTGGAGGGTGCGGAGCTGACCTTCACGGTCTCCGTCCCGGGCCGCCACTACGCGCACAACGCGGTCGCGGCGCTGGCGGCGGGCGTGGCGCTGGGCGTCCCGGCGGCCGAGCTGGCCCCGGCCCTGGCCGCGTACACGGGCGTCAAGCGCCGCCTCCAGCTCAAGGGCGAGGAGGCCGGCGTCCAGGTCATCGACTCCTACGCGCACCACCCCACGGAGATGACCGCGGACCTGGAGGCGATGCGGGCCGCGGCCGACGGCTCCCGCATCCTGGTCGTCTTCCAGCCCCACCTCTTCTCCCGCACCCAGGAACTGGGCAAGGAGATGGGTGCGGCGCTGGCCCTCGCGGACGCCTCCGTGGTCCTGGACATCTACCCGGCCCGCGAGGACCCGATCCCGGGCGTGACGAGCGAGCTGATCATCGCGGCGGCCCGGGCGGCGGGCGCCGACGTGCAGGCCGTCCACGACAAGGCGGAGGTCCCCGAGACGGTGGCGGGAATGGTGAAGCCGGGGGATCTGGTTCTCACCATGGGCGCGGGCGATGTCACCGACCTCGGCCCGCACATCCTGGATCGTCTGTCGAAGTAAGGGGCTGACACAGCATGGCGTACGACGTCGAGAAGCCGGACGAGCAGTGGCGCGCGGAGCTGAACCCGTCCGAGTACGCGGTCTTGCGTCAGGCCGCGACGGAGCCCGCCTTCACCGGTGAGTACACCGACACCAAGACCAAGGGCGTCTACTCCTGCCGGGCCTGCGGTGCCGAACTCTTCACCTCGGGCACGAAGTTCGAGTCCCACTGCGGCTGGCCGTCCTTCTACGACCCGAAGGACACCGACGCGGTGGAACTGATCGAGGACCGCTCGCACGGGATGGTCCGCACCGAGGTGCGCTGCGCCCGCTGCGGATCGCACCTCGGGCATGTCTTCGAGGGCGAGGGCTATCCGACCCCGACGGACCAGCGGTACTGCATCAACTCGATCTCTTTGCGGCTGCAGCCCGACGAGGGCTGACACCGGACGGCTCGCGGCTCCCCCGGACACCGGGGGAGCCGCAGTCGTATCTGCGAGGCAGGAGGCCCTTCCCTGCCGCAGGAGCCAGGGCCTTCTCGCGTTTCAGCGGGCGGATGCGTTTGTGGAGGGTCTCCGTGTGGGTACCGTTGCCCGCGGAGGTGGTGGCCCGTGAGCCCGTCCCCCGTGGGGCCGGCCGTCGGCACCGGGCCGGCGGCGCAGCTCGCGCTGACCGGGGACCTCGCGCGTCCGGTCCGGCTGACCGTGCCCGACCTCGGCGCCTGGCCCCAGCACCGGGTAGGGGTGACCTTCGAGTGCGCCACCAGCGGCGTACGGCGACACCGGTTCACCGGCCCGCTGCTGTACGACGTGCTGTCCGCCGCGGGCCCCGGCTTCGACCCCGCCCGGCGCAAGGACCGGCTCCGCTTCCTGATCGCCGTGACCGGCGCCGACGGTCATCATGTGCTGTTGTCCTGGGCCGAGATCGACCCCGACTTCGGGCGTGCGCCCGTGCTGCTCGCGGGCAGCATCGACGACACCCCGCTCGACCGGGCGGGGCCCCAACTGGTCCTGCCCCAGGACCGCTGCGGGGCGCGGTACGTCAGTGGCGTGAACGCGATCCGGGTGGACGGCGCCTTCCGGGCGTGGGCCTGACGACGGCGGCGACGGCGGCGTTCCCGGCGTAGGACCCGGGCCGACCGCCAGGTCACCCGCCATAGGGCCGCAACACCGGCCGTCTACACTCTTCCCCGCAACGGCCCGTGCGACATCGGCCGGGAACGGGCCGCTCCTGCCACACCCGAAGGGTATTCGGCGCTTTGATACGGATAGATTCAGTCAGCAAGCGGTACCCGGACGGCACGGTGGCGGTCGACCGGCTGTCCCTGGAGATACCGGACCGCTCGATCACCGTCCTCGTCGGTCCCTCCGGCTGCGGCAAGACCACGACCCTGCGCATGATCAACCGGATGGTCGAGCCGAGCGAGGGCACGATCACCATCGACGGCGTCGACATCGGCCGGCAGCCCGTGAACTCGTTGCGCCGGTCCATGGGTTACGTCATCCAGAACGCGGGCCTCTTCCAGCACCGCACCATCGTCGACAACATCGCGACCGTGCCCCGGCTGCTCGGCTGGAGCAAGGACCGCGCCCGCACGCGCGCCCGGGAGCTGATGGAACGGGTCGGCCTCGACGCCTCGCTCGCCAAGCGGTACCCCTATCAGCTCTCCGGCGGGCAGCAGCAGCGCGTCGGTGTGGCGCGCGCGCTCGCCGCGGACCCGCCGGTGCTGCTGATGGACGAGCCGTTCTCCGCCGTCGACCCGATCGTGCGCAAGGGCCTTCAGGAGGAACTGCTCCGAATCCAGGACGAATTGGGCAAGACGATCGTCTTCGTCACTCATGACATCGACGAGGCGATCCGGCTCGGCACGATGGTCGCCGTGCTGCGCACCGGTGGCCGGCTCGCCCAGTTCGCCCCGCCCGCCGAACTGCTCTCCGCCCCGGCCGACTCCTTCGTGGAGGACTTCCTCGGCACGGACCGGGGCATCCGGCGGCTGTCCTTCTTCACCTCCGGCGAACTGGAGTTGACGAAGAGCCCGATCGTGGCCGTCGACTCGACCGCCGAACAGATCGCCTCCCGCGTCACCTCGCAGGCGCCGTACCTGCTCGTCACCGACCTCGACGGCAGGCCGCTCGGCTGGAGCGAGCCGGAGAAGCTGGTCGCGGGGGACATCGCGCCGGAGCGACTGCTGCCGTACGGGCGGCCGTTCGTCCATGGCAGGGACTCGCTGCGCGCCGCGCTCGACGGCGCCGTGCTCTCTCCCACCGGCTGGGCGGTCGCCGTGGACGACGAGGGCCGGGTGGCCGGGGTCGTCTCGCAGCAGACCGTCGGCGAGGCCATCCGCAGCGCCCACGCCGCGGGCGCGTCGGTGGGCGAGCGCGATGACGAGCAGGAAGACGCGCGGAAGGAGAAGGCCGCCGGATGAACCGGTTCTTCGACATCCCGAGCGACCTCCAGCACAGCTGGCTCGGCCTGATCGGGCTGCATCTGCGCGAGGCCCTGCTGCCCGTCCTGGCCGGTCTGGTCGCGGCCCTGCCGATCGCCCAGCTGTGCGTGCGGTTCCGCTGGCTGTACCCGCCGGTGCTCGGCGTGACGACCGTGCTGTACGCCATCCCGTCGCTGGCGTTCTTCGTCGTCCTCATCGACTACACCGGCCAGACCGAGCTGACCGTCATGATCCCGCTGGCCGTCTACAGCCTGGTCGTGCTGGTCCCGGCGATCGTCGACGGCGTCCGCTCGGTGCCGCAGGAGACCCTCGACGCGGCCGCCGCCATGGGCTTCGGGCCGCTGCGCCGCTATGTCCAGGTGCAGTTGCCGATCGCCGTGCCCGCCATCCTCGCGGGCCTCAGGGTGGCGACCGTGTCCAGCATCAGCCTGGTCAGCGTCGGCATGCTGATCGGCAACCAGGGCGCGCTGGGCAACCTGCTCAACGACGCGAACATCTACCACCGGCCCGAGCTGGCCTGGAACTCCGTGCTCACCACGGCGGTCCTCGCCATCCTCGCCGACGGCCTGCTGGTCCTCGTACGCGTCCTGCTGACCCCCTGGATGCCGCGGGGCACGGGCCGCGGGCGGGCGAAGAGCGTCGAGGCCCGGCCCGAGCCGGCCCCGCCCGCCCTTGAGGAGGCCGTCCGGTGAACGTACTCCACTTCGTCAACGCCTTCTTCAGCGACAGCGCCCACTGGCACGGCTACGACGGCATCCCGCACCGTCTGTTCGAACACGTCCGGTACTCGCTCATCGCGCTCGCCGTCGCGGCCGCGATCGGGCTGCCGATCGGCCTGATCACCGGTCACACCGGACGCGGCGGCAACACGCTCGCCCTGATCGCCACCGCGGCCCGGGCGCTCCCCAGCTTCGGCCTGCTGGTGCTGATGTTCATCCTGCTCGGGTTCGGGTTGCTGCCCGTGATGATCCCGCTGGTCGTGCTCGCCGTGCCGCCGATCCTGGTGACCACCTACGAGGCCGTGCGCTCCGTCGACCCGTCGCCCGTGGACGCCGCGCGGGGCATGGGGATGACCGAACCGCGGATCCTCTTCCAGGTGGAGGTGCCCGTCGCGCTGCCGCTGATCCTGAGCGGTCTGCGCTCGGCGGCCATCCAGATCGTCTCCACGGCCACCATCGCCGCGTACGTCAGCCTCGGCGGCCTCGGCCGGTACATCGTGGACGGGCTCTACCAGCGCGACTACGAGAAGGTCGTGGGCGGCGCCACGCTGGTCGCCGTACTGGCGCTGGTGACCCTCGGCGTGTTCTGGGCCGTGGCGCGGACCGCAGTGTCGGCCGGGGTGCGCAGAAGCGCCTGACGACGCGCGAGGGCCCGGAGGGAACTACCTCCGGGCCCTCGCCCGTCCGGCTCAGGCCTCCGTGAGGGCCAGTGCCTGTTCCAGTACGACGAGCAGCGCGTCCCGCACCGAGCCGCGCTCGCGCGCGTCGAAGACGATGACCGGCACGTGCGCGGCGACGTCCAGCGCCCAGCGGACCTCGTCCACGTCGTACTCCACCTTGCCGTCGAAGGCGTTGAGGGCGACCGCGAACGGGATCTGCCGGTGCTCGAAGTAGTCCACGGCCGCGTAGCAGTCGTCGAGGCGGCGGGTGTCGACGATGACGAGCGCGCCGACCGCGCCCTCCACGATGTCGTCCCACATGAACCCGAACCGCTCCTGGCCCGGCGTGCCGAACAGATACAGCTTCAGGGTCGGGTCGATGGTGATGCAGCCGAAGTCCATCGCGACCGTGGTCGTGGTCTTGCGCGGGGTGTGCGTGACGTCGTCCACGCCCGCGGCGACCTCGGTGATGGCCGCCTCGGTGGTCAGCGGCACGATCTCCGAGATCGACCCGACGGCGGTGGTCTTGCCCACCCCGAAGCCGCCCGCGATCACCATCTTGACCGGGAGTGGCGGTCGTACGACGGTCTGCGTCCCGGCACCGCGGGTGACGGGTTCAGTCGGTGTCACGGAGTACCCCCCGGGAGTCGGGAATGGCCCGGAGGCCATCGATAACCCTGCGCAGCACGGATGCGTGGTGGGTGACGTCGGCCTGCGGCACATGCACCGTCAGCTGCCCGGCGGCGCGCAGGTCCTCGGCCAGGACCCGGACCACGTTCAGATGCAGCCGCAGCCGGGACGCGATCTCCGCGATGGACTGCGGCTGTCTGCACGCGGCCACGATGTCGTGCTGCTCGAACGACAGCCCGTCGAGTGCCTCAAGGCCGGCGGCGGTGGCCACCACCTGGGTCTCGACGGGAACCGGCCGGCCGGACGCCGTGGGCGCCACCCGGCCGGCGGTGACCAGGAACGGCCGTACGGCGGAGGCGGGACCGACGGGCCCCGGCTCGCCTTCCGCGCCGGCACCGCGCGCAGTGCGGCCGTCCGCCATGGGTGCTACTTCCTTCCTCGACCGGGCGGAGGCCGGTCACCCCGTCGACGCGGCGCCGACGCTGTTCTTCAGCTCCAGCACGAGCTGGGGGCTGAGCGCGGCACCGGCCCGGTTGGCGAACAGGGTCATCTCGTAGGCGATGTTGCCCAGCTTGGCCTCCTTGTCGGTGACCACGCCGAGCACGGCGCCGCTGCCGATCGCGGAGACCAGCACATGGCCGCCCTCCAGATCGATGATGACCTTGTTGAGACCGCCCAGGCCGTAGTTGCCGGAGGCACCGGCGGCCAGGCTGGTGATGCCGGAGACGATGGCGGCGAGCCGCTCCGAATCGGCCGGCTCGCGCAGTTCGGAGACGGCGATGAGCAGTCCGTCCGAGGACACCGCGATGGCGTCGACGACGCCCGCGGTCTCGGTGGCGAAACGGTTGAGCAGCCAGGTGAAGTCTGCTGCGGCGGCCTGGAGGTCGGCCGGCGTGGTGCCTCCTGCGGGGGTGTCACCTGTCGACGTGCTCACTGCTCCGCTCCTTCCGGGAGGTGGTTCTCATCGTGCGGGTCCTGCGTGTGGTGCATGGCCTCTGTGCCGTGCGCACGGGCCGGGGCGGGGCTGTCGCGGTGTGCGCGTTCCACCGCGGCCTCGAACTCCTCCAGCGCGGCGCGTACGGCCTCCGCGTCCGTGGACCGGGAGACCTGCCATGCGGCCCGCTCGGCGGCGTCGGCCGTGGTCCGCAGCGTCGCGCCCCGCACGCGACGGCGCAGCGGCCGGGGCGTGCCCGGGTCCGGGTCGGCGTCGCGGCGGGGGACCCTCCGGGGCAGGGATCCCGTCCCGTTCCCAA
The DNA here is from genome assembly GCF_042889625.1 of Streptomyces sp. NPDC002573. Taxonomy (NCBI): domain Bacteria; kingdom Bacillati; phylum Actinomycetota; class Actinomycetes; order Kitasatosporales; family Streptomycetaceae; genus Streptomyces; species Streptomyces sp. NPDC002573. The sequence goes on from NZ_JBIARC010000005.1 coordinate 162,193, forward strand.
GGGCGGGCTCGGATCCCGGCGCCGTGGCGTCCCCGGCGACGGTGTCCGTCCGTCGCGCGGGCGTCGCCTCCTTCGCGACGGCGGCCCGCGCGGGCACCGGCCCGGACACGGCGGACGCGGGTACCGGCGTGGAGGTGAGGGCGGCCGCCGGGGCGCTCACCGGGCTCATCCTCAGCAGCAGCGACGAGGGGATCTCGACCGTCGCCGTGACACCGCCGCCGGGCGTACGGGACAGCACGACCCCGACCTCCCAGCGGCGCGCCAGCGTACCCACCACGAACAGGCCGAGCACCTTGGTCGGGACGACGTCCAGGCGCTCGCGGCGGATCAGCCGGGCGTTCTCCTCGGCCAGCCGCTCGGCGCTCATGCCCAGGCCCTGGTCGGCGACCGAGACCACCGCGCCCTCGGCGCCCGCCGCCACCGTGACCTCGACGGGGCTGCCCGCGGGCGAGAACGAGACGGCGTTCTCGACGAGTTCGGCGACCATGAGGGTCAGATCGCCGATGATGTCGGGCTCCACCATGACATCGGTCCCGGCCCGCAGCCGCACCCGCTGGAAGCCCTCGATCTGGCCGAGAGCGGCGCGTACGACATTGGTGAGCGCCGTGGGGCCGGAGTCCAGGACCGTCTCGCGGATGCCGGCGAGCAGCATCAGGCTGTCGGCGTTGCGGCGCAGGCGTACGGCGATGTGGTCGATGGAATAGAGGCGTTCCAGGAGCGCGGGATCGGTCTCGCCGCGCTCCACCGCGTCGATCAGGGACAGCTGGCGGGTCGTCAGGTTGCTGACGCGGCGGCCGACGCTGCCGAACATCTCGGCGACGTTGCGGCGGCTGAGCACCTGGCGTTCCAGCAGCGCGGCGGCGGTGGTCTGCACATGGTTGAAGGCCTCGGCGAGTTCGCCGATCTCGTCGCGCGCGGTGACGGGCATCTCCCGCAGGCGGGACGGGCCGTCGTCCTCGGCGTCGTCGTCGGCCACCCGGGCGAGTTCGCGGCCGGCGACCTCCGCGACCTGCTGCGCGGCGGCGGTGAGGGCCTGCACCGGGCGGACCACCGAGCGGCGCACCGCCACGGAGAAGGCGATCCAGACGACGAAGCCGATCAGCGCGAGGCTGAGCAGCAGTCCCGCCCGCCACTGCGCCGTGTTCGAGGCGCCCTCGGCCCGGTCGGCGATCTGCCCGATGAGCGAGGAGGTGATCCTGAGCCGGCTGTCGGCCTGCTTCGGGAAGGCGGGATACTCGGCCAGCGCGTTCAGGAACGTCTGCCGGACCTGCGTCGTCGTGCCGGCCTGCAGTCCGCTGGGGTCGATCTGGAGCTCGGCGTAGGCCTGCGCGATCTCCTGCTGGGCCGCGCTGTGTTCCATGCCGGACAGCTCGTCCGTCTGGTCGTCGGCGGCGAACCGGCCGAAGCGGTCGGCCTGGTAGGTGTACAGCCCGTGGGAGCCGACCGCGCCCGTGAACTCGATGAGCGCGTTGGCGTCCCCGGTCGTCGCCGAGAACACGCCGGTCTCGAAGGCCGCGTGGGCGGCATCGGCGCGCAGCAGGGAGTCGAGCAGATTGCCGGTGAAGCTCGTCGCGAGATCCGCGTTGTGCTCCAGGGCGAGTCCGTCGATCAGGTCCTTGGCGGCGTTGGTGTAGGCCGGGTCGATGCTGTCGGCGGGCAGATAGCTCTGCTCGACCCGGTCACGCAGGCTGGTGAGCCCCTCGACCTGCTTCAGGGCCTGGTCCTCCGTCGCCGGCAGCCGGTCGCCGAAGGTGCTGCGCACGGTACGGATCTGGGCGTCGACGGCCCGCTGGGCGTCGCGGTAGTCGGACAGGGAGGGAGTGCCGCCGTCGAAGGTGGCCTCGTAGCGCACGGAGAGCAGGACGGCCTGCTGGTGCTCGGCCTCCACCCGGTCGACGAGCCGCGCGACCTGGGTGCTGTCCCGGACGAGCCGGGCCGCCGACTCGGCGCTGCTCGACTGCTGCAGCAGGTCGGTGATGAGGTAGGCGAGCAGTACGGCGACCATCGCGAGCGGGACGCCGACGAGGACGTTGAGCTTGCGCCGGAACGGCCATCGGTCGGCGAAGGCGCGGATGCCGGTCCGCGGCGACGACGGCGCCGGCCGGGCCGGCGCGTCCACCTCGTTCGTGGACACCAAGTCTCCTTCGAAGGCCGCTCGGAGTGCGCGAGGATTGCACAGGAAAGTGACACTGATCGGCCGACCCGGGTCACCATCGGAACCGGACGTGGTCGACACGGAACGGTATGCGGCGGCCTGGAACGCCGATGCCGACCAGGACCGCAGCCCGTCGCCGACGTGCGGAGACTACCGCCTCTTCAGGCCACGCATCCGATCGCCCTACGTCAAGAATCCATTACAAAGAGCGCCTGGTTCCGTTCCGGTCCGTGCGTCACTCCTTCACAACCGGTCATTCACAACTGGCCCCGCTTCGAGGCCAATCGGTGACCAGAATGAGCTTGACTGACCGAGAACCGGCTGGATTGGATCGATGGGTGCGGTGCCCGCATCTCCGCACAGCTCAGCCATGTCCTGTCTCAACCCCCCGAGCCCGGAACGGGAATCGTGACTTCTACCGCGAACACCAGCACGTCCAGCAGGAGACTCCCCGGCGCGGCCGTCGTCGCCCTCGCCGCCACGGCGGCACTGCTCGCGGGGTGTTCCTCGTCCTCCGACAAGTCCGGCGACCCGCTCGGGGGCGGCCAGGCGGGCGGTGACAGCGTCGTCGTCGGCTCCAACAACTTCGCCGAGAGCATCCTGCTCGCCGACATCTACGGTGAGGCACTCAAGGCCAAGGGTGTCAAGGTCAGCTACAAGCCCAACATCGGCAGCCGCGAGACCACCTACGGCCTGCTCAAGAACGGCTCCGTCACGGTCCTTCCGGAGTACAACGGCGCCCTGCTGGCCTACCTCGACAAGACCGCGGCCCCGAAGACGGTCGCCGCCACCACGGCCGCGATCAACGCCAAGCTCGACTCCAAGCTGACGCTGCTCGATCCGGCGCCCGCGCAGGACAAGGACTCGGTCACCGTCAACGCGGCCACCGCGCAGAAGTACCACCTCACCGGCAAGTCCAGCATCGCGGATCTGAAGAGCGTCGCCAAGGACCTGGTCATGGGCGCCTCGCCGGAGTTCCAGACCCGGCACCAGGGCCTGGCCGGCCTGACGGACGTCTACGGGCTGGACTTCAAGTCCTTCAAGGCGCTCGACGCGGGCGGCCCGTTGACCCAGGCCGCGCTGCAGAAGGACACCGTGCAGGCCGCGGACCTCTTCACCACGGACCCGACCATCTCCAAGGAGAAGTTCGTCGTCCTGCAGGACACGGAGAACCTCTTCGGGTTCGAGAACGTGCAGCCGCTGGTCTACAAGTCGGGGCTGTCCCAGAAGGGCGTCGAGGCGCTCAACGCGGTCTCGGCCAAGCTCGACACCGCGGCCCTGCTCGACCTGGACAGCCAGGTGCAGCTCGACAACAAGGACCCGCTCGACGTCGCCAAGGCCTGGCTGAAGTCGGCCGGCCTGGACTGACCCGCCCGCCGTGGACACCGCCGCGGACGGACCGACGCGGGTGCCTCCGCCCCCCGGGGACACGGTCCCTCGCGTCGTCCTGGACGGCAGCGGCCTCGACGTCGGCGGGGTGGTCCGCCTCGCCGACGGCAAGGCCCAGCCCGTCGTGTCCCCGGAGGCGCTGGAGCGCGCCCGCCGGTCCTGGCGCGCGGCCCGGCGGCTCGCCGCCACGGGCCGGTTGTACGGCCGGGGCACCGGAGTCGGCGCCCACCGCTCGGTGACCGTCGCGGCACACGACGAGGTAGGCCACGGCCTTCGGGTGCTGCGCAGCCACGCGGGCGGTGCGGGCGCCCTGCTCCCGGCGCGTGAGGTGCGGGCCATGCTCGCCGTACGCGCCAACCAGCTGCTGGCGGGCGGCTCCGGCATACAGCCCGCCTTCGTCGGCGCGCTCACCGAGGCGCTGCGTCTCGGTGTGCACCCCGCCGTCAACGAGTACGGCGGCATCGGCACCGGCGATCTGACGGCGCTCGCCCAGACCGGGCTGACCCTGATCGGCGAACGCCCCTGGCTCGGCGACCTGGCCGACGGTCTGCCCGCACCCGTGACCCCGGGGCCCGGCGACGCGCTCGCCCTGCTCAGCAGCAACGCCCTCGCACTCGGCCGGTCCGCGCTGGCCTGCCACGAGCTGACGGTGCTGCTGCGCGCCACGCACGCGGTGGCCGCCCTGTCGCTGGCCGCGGTCTCCGGCTCCCTGGAGGCGTACGCGGCTCCCGTGCACGCCCTGCGCCCCTACCCGGGAGCGGCCCGTGCCGCCGCGGAGGTGCGCCGGCTGCTCGCCGCCCCCGACCGGCCGGGACCCGCGCCGGGGCGTATCCAGGACCCGTACGGCTTCCGGGCCTTTCCCCAGGTGCACGGCCCGGCCCTGGAGGCCGCGGACCGGCTGCGCGGGGTCCTCGAGGTCGAGATCAACTGCCCGTCGGAGAACCCGCTGATCGGCGAGGACGGCACCGCCCACCACCACGGCGGCTTCTTCGCGGCGCCGCTGGGTCTCGCCCTGGACGGGCTGTGCCTCGCCCTGCTGGGCACCGCCCGGCTGTCCGTCGCACGGCTCACCGCGCTCGGCCGGCCGGACCTCACCGGGCTGCCCGCGTTCCTCGCCTCGGGGCCCGCGAGCAGCTCGGGCACGATGATCCTCGAATACACCGCCAACTCGGCGCTCGCCGAACTGCGCGCCTGCGCGGCACCGGCGTCCGAGGGGCACGCGGTCCTCTCGCACGGCCTGGAGGAGGCGGCCAGCTTCGCCTCCCAGGCCTCCCGCCAGACCATGCGGGCGGCCGACGCCTGTCGCACCGTCCTGGCCTGCGAACTGGTCGTCGCCGTCCGGGCGTTGCGCCTGCATCCCGCCCCGCCGGACGTCCCCGTGTTCACATCCGCCGCGGCGGCGCTCCCCGACGACACGGAGGACCGCCCCCTGACGGCGGACGTGACGACGGCCGCGGAACTCCTCACCGGGCTCGCTGAGTTGTAGCGGCCGCCGCGTAACTCACGGCTTGCGGGCGATCGCTCCGTACATCGCGATGTCCTCGTCCCGGATGTCCTGCTCGCCCATGCCGTCCGGATGCCACTTGTGCACCTGCACGATGCCGGGCTCCATCAACTCCAGTCCCTCGAAGAACTCATGGGCCTCGCCGATCGTCCGCAGCCGCATCGGCATGTCGCGCGCCGCGTACTCGCGCGCGACCCTTCCCACCTCCTCGGGCGCGAACTCGGCCGTGCCGATGGTCATCGCCAGACAGCTGCCGGACGGCAGCGGTTCCAGCAACCGCCGTACGATCCCCACCGCGTCGTCCTCGTCCAGCATGAAGTGGACGATGGCGATGACCGTGAGGGCGACCGGCCGGGTGAGGTCGAGGGTCTCGCGGAACTCCGGGGCCCCGAGGATCGCCTCCGGGTCACGGAAGTCGGCCTCGATGTACGCGGTCCTTCCCTCGGGCGTGCTGGCCAGCAGGCCCTGGGAGAGGGTGAGCACGATCGGGTCGTTGTCGACGTAGACCACCCGGGACTCGGGGGCCACCGACTGGGCGATCTCGTGGAGGTTGGGGGAGGTGGGGATGCCGGTGCCGATGTCCAGGAACTGGCGGATCCCCTCCCGCTCCGCGAGCCGGCGCACCGCCCGGTTCATCCAGTCGCGGTTGGCCCGCATATGGACGGGCAGGGCGGGCCACTCCCGGGTCATGGCGTCGCCCGCCTCCCGGTCGGCCGGGTAGTAGTCCTTGCCGCCCAGGATGTAGTCGTAGATACGCGCCGAATGGGCGCTCTCGGTGTCGATGCGGTCGGCCGGCCATCCGTTGTCGGACAACGCTGCCTCCTGTGTCGGGGGTGGTGGGGGTGGGGGTCGAGGACGCCGGGCGCGTGGCAGGGCACACAGCCGCGCAGGACGGCTGCTGCTGCACCTCACCACTCCTTGCGGAGCGCGCCGAGGACGGCCTCGGTCTTCTTCGCGGGCGCCGCCTGCGCGCCCAGCCGGTCCAGGGCCTCGCGGTGGACGACGACGTCGTCGGTCTTGTCGAGGTAGACCGCGCCCACGAGGCCGCTCAGATATACGACGTCCGGCAGCTCGGGCGCCCTGAACCGGAAGAGATGGAACGCACCGGAGCGCAGGGCCGGGTGCGGGCCGTTGCCGAACGGCATGATCTGCACGGTGACATGGGGGAGTGCGTTCATCGCGCTCAGACGGTCGATCTGACCGCGCATCACGTCCGCGCCGCCGACCGGCCAGCGCAGCACCGTCTCGTCCAGCACGACCCACACGCGCGGCGGCGCGGGCCGTGCCAGCAGCTCCTGGCGCCGCATGCGCAGCGCCACCCGCCGCTCGGTCGCCTCGGCCGGGGCGTGCGGATCGGTGGCGCTCAGCTGGGCACGCGCGTAGTCCTCGGTCTGCAGCAGATCGGGCACGAACTCCGGCTCGTACGCCCGGATCTGCAGCGCCGCCTGCTCCAGGCTCAGATACGCGTCGAACCAGTCCGGGAGCACATCGCGGTAGGTGTGCCACCAGCCGCGTTTGTTGGCCTCGCGGACCGACCGCAGAAAGGTGTCGATCTCCCGCCGGTCCGTGACGCCGTACGTCTGCAGCAGCTTCTCGGCGTCGGCGAGCCGCAGCCGGGCCACCTTGGCGGCCTCCATGCGGCGGATCGTGGAGTGGCTGACGCCGATCGCCTCGCCGGCCTGCTCGTAGCTCAGTCCGGCCCGGATCCGCAGCTCCTCCAGCTGCCGGCCGAGGATCATGCGCAGGACGGTGGGGGCGCCGCCCCAGTCGGTCTCCGCCGTCATGCCTACCCCCTCGCACGGGATGCACGGTCGCCGTCCGTCACGATCAGCCGCCGACCGAAGCAGCATGCACCTCTTGAATTGCAATTTTCAACTTGCCGGTTGCGAGCCGCTGTTGGCGGATGCCAGAGTGTTCCTGTCGCCGGAGACCGCTGAACGGAGCGGCTGAGCAGCCCAGTTGGGGGAGACGGGGCTGTGCGTCGGTATATGCGGCGCGAGGGACACGGGGCACGCGTCCGGGCGTCCGGCGGCGGGGCACCGGCCAGGGTGCCCAGGCAGACGAAAGGCGTACGGCGATGGCTCCGCCCTCCCTCCCCCAGTCCTCCGCCCGCCTTCCCGCGGGCGCTTCCCCCCGTAGATCGGGTGTCTTCGACCTTCCGGCCGTCCCGTCCGCGGTCCGCGCGGCCCGCAGCAGTGTCCGCGGGCTGCTCCGCCGGTGGGGCACCGGCGTGGGCACGGGCGACAACGCGGTCCTGGTGGTCTCCGAACTCGTCACCAACGTGGTGCTGCACACCGCGAGCGAACGTGTCCTGTGCCGGGTGAGCACCGACGGCCACCGGCTGCGCATCGAGGTCGAGGACCAGAGCCTCAGCGGCACCGTGCCCGCCCGGGGCTGCCCGGGCCCCGACGACCAGGGCGGCCGTGGGCTGGTCCTGGTCGGCGCGCTGAGCGGCGACTGGGGCATGCGGGACGCCCCGCACGACTCCGGGCGCGTGGTCTGGGCCGAGCTGGCCCCGGAACCCGGCGAGGTGATCACGACCGACCCGCATCTCTAGTGCCGGTGAACCTTTCCGGTCGCAGCACTAGGCCTGTCCCCCACCCACCCGGCCGACCGAGCCGACGGGGCGCACCGGTGGGAGAGGGGAAGCACGTCCGGACCCCTCCACCCCGGCGCACGGCCCCGGAGGCGTACGAGCACCAAGGACCCCCATGAACCGACTGCACGCCTGCGACCCGCCGCCGCATCCGTCCCCCGACCGGTCGTCCGCCCCCGCCGGGCGGCTCGTCCTGCCCGATGACCTGACCGCCACCCTGGGCTACGACGCCGTGGGCATCGCCAGGGAGCACGGCGAGAAGATCATGAGCTCGCTGCCGCGGGTCGGCTGTGTCTTCGCCGACGACCTCCGCTGGTGGTGGATCGTCCCGGCGGGCTCGGACATCGGAGTCACCTGGCCGCCGTCGATGTCCTACGCGGTCGGAGCGCGCCTCGGACCCGCCGCCGGCCCGGCGACGGACGCGCCGCACACCGACCCCTCCTGGAGCGGCCCCCGGGCCGGGCGGCCGCTGCTGATCCACCGCCCGGGTGATGACTCTCCGTACACACCGCCCATCCCCTTGTACTTCCTTGCCTGCCGCCTGACCGGTTGCGTCCCGCACTGGTTCTCGGGGGTCGGCGCCTGAGGCGGTTCCGGGCCTCAGGCGCTCCGCCCGGTCCCCCTCCGGATGACGTCAGGCCTCCGGTGGCGCATCCTTGCAGGGGTGCGATCGGGGTACCCGGATGCCCTGAGCGAGCGACGGGAGAGGTGGCCGGCGCCTCCCCTCGAAACCGGGCGGTGTGTGGGCATGGCCAAGAACGAGACGAACGGCAAGGGGGGAGTCTCCGGCAACGGCAACACGGTCTTCGGCGCGCCGTGCTGGGTCAGTCTGACCACGCGCGACGTCGAGACCACGGAGGAGTTCTACCGGGCCGTGTTCGGCTGGGAGTGGCGGCCGAACAGCCTCGGCGACCGGTTCCGGGTCGCGCAGGTGGACGGCGTGCCCGTCGCCGGGATCGCGGCCGTGGCCTCGATGTGGCAGACGGCCGTGGCCTGGACCGTGTACTTCGCCGTTCCGAGCGCCGACGAGGTGGCTGCCCGCTGCCGAGAACGCGGCGGCACGACGGCCGTCGGCCCGCTCTCCCTGCCGCCCGGCCGGGCGGCCCTCCTCGCGGACCGCGACGGGGCCGTCTTCGGCATCTGGGAGGGCCGGCTCGTGACGGACTGGGCGCAGTGGCACGAGGCCGCCCCCACCTTCATACGGCTGCACACCCGCAACGCCTTCGACGCCGCCATCTTCTACGGGGAGGTCCTCGACTGGGCCACCTCGCGCCAGGGCTGCTGCGAGGTGCAGTACGACGGTGACGAGGTGGTGCTGCGCAGCGGGGTAGTGGTGGTGGCGCGGATCCACTCGGGGGCCGTGGAGTCGGCGCCGGACCCCACCATCCGCCCGCACTGGCAGGTGAACTTCACGGTCGCCGACGTCGCCGCGTGTGTACGGACCGCCCGCACGCACGGCGGCGAGGTACTTCAGTGGGAGGCGGGCGCGGAGGAGGCGGTGCTCGCGGACCCGGACGGCGCCCGCTTCACCGTGACCTCCAAGGTCGAACACTGAAGGGCTCGTCCCCGAGCGCATGCGCGGAACCCCGGGCCTGGCTCCCCGGGACCCCGGCGGGTGTGAACCGGCGGGGCCCCGTGGGGGAGGGGGCTCAGGACGCGGCCGAGTCGGCGGTGGGGGAAGCCGATCGGCGGCGGCGCAGCACGCGTCGGCGTGGCTCCTGGTCCGGCAGCCAGCCGAACGCCAGACAGCTGCCCGCTGCGCCCAGCAGCAGCCCGATCAGAAACCCGCCGAGGTTGGACGTGAGCCAGGTGCCGAGGGACACCAGGATGCCGACGAGCGAGTAGAAGAGCCGCTGGGCAGGGTTGAAGAGGACCAGCAGTCCGCACAGCAGCATCACCGTCGGCAGCAGATAGCCCGCCAGGCCCTGGATGCCGATGTGCATGATCACCTTCAGCGGCGCCTTCTCGGTGAGGAGTATCTCCGCGCCGCCCAGCGCGAGCAGAGACCCGCCCCAGAAGGGGCGGTTCCCCCGCCAGCGCCGGAAGGCGGACCTCGCCAGGCCGGACATCAGCACCCCGTGTCGTGGAAGCTGAGGTGGAGGTTGGGCAGCTTGAACACACCGGCCGTGGTGGCGTAGTTGGTCTGCCGCAGTTTGTCTATGTGCACGGTGTCGGCCTGCTGGCTGAAGACGCCCTTGGCGCCCTGCACGCCGCCCTTGTCCAGGGTGCTCGCGTCGTTGCCGATCTCGATGCCGTGGAACTCGGCGTTGCCGGACATCGCGGTGGAGTCGGTGGTCAGATCGGTGGCGGTCACCTTCTCCTTGCCGTCGCCCGCGGTGATGTACAGGTTGGTCCCGCCCAGGTCGACGCTCTGGCAAAGCTTGGTGAGCGTCGCGCTCTTCACCACTGAGGTGGCGACCAGCACCTGGCCCCCGGTGTCGCCCGCGTTGGGGCTGTCGTCCGCCATGTAGTCGAGCTTGCCGAACTGCTCGAAGCCGGTGCCGTCCAGGCTGTCGGCGGTGACCGTGAAGGGCATGCCGGAGATCGAGAGCTGCACGCCCAGCGCCCCCTGGGCGGTCATGATCGCGAGACCCGCGGCGAGCACGATCGCAGGCACCGCCAGCACCGCGGCGCGGCGCAGGCGGACCCGCCCGTGCCTTGCGGGCGACCCGGTGGCGGAACCGCTTTCCGGGTGCTCGGGGGTGGAATCGGGGGACGCCGTGGCATCCGGGGACGAGGCCATGTCTGCTCCTGGGCATAGGCAATGCGGGGAAGGCTTCACCGGCGCGATGTCCTGGCGCGGACAGCGGCTGCCGCGCGACGCCTCCTCACACGTCCCGTCGCGTGCAAGGGCTTTCTCGTGGCGCGGCAGTTACCGGCGAGAAAGTTACCCGGGGTTACATGAAGGGTCAAGGGAGTTGTGGCAGAAGAGTGCCGGTTGTGTGACACCTGTGCGGGAGGGGGTGTCGAGACCATGCCCCGGCCCACCCGTCCCCACCTGGCCCGCAGCCGCGCGGCGCGCCAACTCCCGTACATTCTATTGACGTTGACGCCTCATCAGGTCTACAACTTCGACTGTTTCCAACGGGTCCGTGGCGCCGGATCCGTGGCACCGCGCATGTCGCTCTCCCGGCCCCGTCCGCCCGGAGCGTCCGCGACACCCCCCTTCCGTGCGGTGCGACGCGCGGATCCCTTCGCCTTTCGGCTGCGATCCGTTCTTTCTCCCCGCGACACCGGCACGGCCGCTCACCCCTGCCGCGGTCCGTGCCGGTGGCCGACGGTCGCTGCCGGCCCGGCACGTACGGAGAAGGCGTACCGGGCCGGCAACGGCACCCATCACCCGCACAGCTCCCCGTTTCGGAGAAGAGGCACCCCCCATGCGTACGACTCGATCCCTCCTCGCCCTCACCGGCGCCGCCGCGGCGCTCGCCGTGGTCGCGGCCTCCCCCGCCTCCGCGGACAGCGCGGTGCTCACCGCCGGGGGCAACGCCGTCGCCGTCGGCGACGTGCTCAACGCCTCGCTGGCCAGTGGCACCACCGCCACGCTCTACTCCAGCGCCACCGGCACCAGCGGCGTCTCCTGTACCCAGTCCGCGTTCACCGCGACCGTCACCGACAACCCCGCGGCGCCCGGTACCGCCACGGAGTCGCTGACCGGCCACACCTTCACCAGCAGCAGCTGCACCAGCAATGTCACCGGTGTCCTGGGCGTCACCAGCATCACGGTGGACAACCTGCCCTACACCACGGCGGTCTCCTCCGACGGTTCGGTCAAGGTCACCCCGGCCGCCGGCTCCACCGTCCAGACCACGGTCAAGCTGCGCACCCTGCTCGGCTCGATCACCTGCGTCTACCAGGCCGCCGGCCTGACCGGTAAGACGGACAACGCCGACGACAGCCTCACCTTCACCAACCAGCAGTTCACGAAGTCCTCGGGCTCGTCCCTGTGCTTCGCGAACGGCTACTTCACGGCGAAGTACGCCCCGGTCACCGACACCAGCCAGTCGGGCAGCCCGGCGGTCACCGTCAACTAGACGCTCTACTCCAAGACCGCCCCCGGTCCGTGTCGGACCGGAGGCGGTCCTTTCGGTCGGCTCACCCGCGCCGACGGCGCAGCATCAGCGTGGCGCCCCCGGCGAGCGCCGCGAGCACCACGGCGCCACCGCCCGCGAGCAGCGGCATCGACGGGCCACCGCTCCCACCACGGGGCACGGTGGCCGCCGCCGGAGCACCGGAAACGGTGGCCGCCGGCGCGGGGGCCCGGGACGGGCTGGGCGTGCCCGGCGCGCCGGACGTCTCCGACGTGCCCTTGTTCTTGTCGGCCTTCGAAGCACCCGAGGCACCCGAGCCGCCCGACGCCGGGAAGACCACGTCCGAGCACGAGTAGTACGTGTCGGTCGTGCTCGTGTTCCGCCAGATCGTGTACAGGACCTGGTGCCCCGAACGGTCCGCCGGGAGCGTCGCCCTGATCCGGTACCCGCCGTTGCGCAGCGGCGGGTCCTTGACCTCGGCGAACGGCTTGGTGGGGAGATCGGACCAGGTCAACGGCTTGGTGGGGTCGTATCCCTGCCTCGTCAGATACAGCTCGAACGTGCCCGTGTGCGGGATCGTCGAGCTGTACGTCATCGTCAGCGCTGCCCCGGGCGTGAGCCGGGTCGAGGGCCAGTCGGCGCGTGCCAGGTCCAGGCCCCGGTAGGCGGGCAGTCCGCCACTGCACAGCCGGCCGTTCGGGATCACCTGCCGGTCCCTGCCGTTCACATCCGGCACCCGCAGGTTGTCCCAGGCCGTGAACGGCGCGCCGTTCGCCTTGATCGCCGCCCGGCACGCGGCGGTGCTCTGCCGTCCGCCGCCCTCGGGCGAGCACGCGAACACCCGGCTCACCGGGTCGGTGGGTGCGCCGTGGGCGAAGGCCGGGGTCGCCGGCAGCAGCGTGACGGCCACGGCGACGGCGGCCGCGGCGGCGGTGCGAGGTGCGGTCATCCGGTCTCTCCAGCGCGCATCGGGTCCGGCAAGGCATATGAAAAGGCGAAGGCGTATGAAGAGGTACGGGGAAACGGTGACGCGTGTTCACCCCCGCTGCCGGGGTCCCCGCCCCGCCTGCGACGAGGGGGCCGGAGCGGCCCTCGAACCCCCGGTCGGTCGGACCCGGACCGCGGAGGCGGTTAGCGTAGGGCCATGGCAACGGAGAGCGCCCCGGGGGCGGTCGAGGTGATATGTCCGGCCTGCGACTCGGCCGGGGCGCGAGCGGTACCGGAGGTCTGCGCCGAGCAGACGGCCCGGAGCGAGGGGCTGGCCGACCGGCTGGCGCGCTCGCCGGAGGTGTCCTCGCGGTCCGACAGCCGACTGCACTTCGCGGAGGGCATGCTCATGGCCGGTGTCGGCGTCGTCCTCGCCTACGAGGGCTTCGTCGGCCACAAGCCGCTCTACACCGCGGGCGGCACCCTGCTCGCCGTGCTGGTGTTCATCGGCACGGTCTTCGTGGTCCGGAACGAGGCCCGCGAGCGGGCCCACGTGGCGGCGGGCGCGCCGCACGCCGACGCACTGTGGCGATCGGCGTACTACTGCGCCGGATGCGCGTCGGTGTTCTGTTCCGGCGGCACTCCATGGCAGGGTCGGCTGACGCCGGAGCAGTTCAAGAAGCTGGTGTGGACCGAGGCCGGCTACGGACAGCAGCTCGAGGAACGGTTCGCGGACGTGGAGCTGCCGCCCGGCGTCCCGGCCGGCCCTGGAGGAAGCCCCGACCATGCCTGACGCCCCCGTGATCCTCGCCGACGAGCCGGGTTCCTTCGCGCACGGTGTGCTCGCCGCGCGCCACCCCGCCCTCATCCGCGCGGTACGGGACGCCTTCCCCTACGACCCCGGTCAGCGGCGGGCGCTCGACGCGCTGCTGACCAGCGCCACCGAGGGCGTCATCGAACCGCTCGGCACGGACGCCGACGAGCACTGGGCGGCCTGGGGTGCCCGCCGGTACCTCGGCCGCTCCTGGTTCGAGGTCCCCTTCCTCTGGTCCGAGAGCTACTTCTACCGCCACCTCCTCCAGGCCGTCGGCTACTTCGGCCCCGGCCCCTGGCAGGGCATCGACCCCTTCCGCCCCTTCAAGCTCGCCGAACTCGACGCACCGGAGACGGACGAGGAACTGGCGGCACTCGACCGGCTGACGGGACAGCCCGAGCAGGAGCAGGCACGGGCCCTGCTGCACGGCTCGCTCTGGGGCAACCGCGCGGACCTCGGCTTCCGGCTCTCCGTACCCGGCACCACCACGGCGGTCTCCGAGCTCGTCGCCGACGACAGCGAGGCCCTCTGGGCCCTGCTGCCCGTCGACACCGTCTGCCTGGTCGCCGACAACGCGGGCCGGGAGCTGATCCCGGACCTGCTGTTCCTCGACCATCTGCTGTGCCACGGGCGGGCCCGGCGGGCGCTGCTGCAGGTGAAGCCGTACCCCTACTACATCTCCGACGCCACGACGGCCGATGTCGTGGACGCGGTACGCCGGCTGACCGCCGCCAAGGGCGCGGCCGCCGACGCCGGGGAGCGGCTGTGGGCGGCGCTGGCCGACGGACGTATCGACGTCAGGGCGCACCCCTTCTCCTGCGCCCCGCTGCCCTACGCGGACATGCCGGAGGACTTGCGCGCCCAGTTCGCCGCGGCGGACCTGACCGTCTTCAAGGGCGACCTCAACTACCGCCGCCTGGTGGGCGACCGGCTCTACCCGCCGACGACCTCGTTCGCGGAGACCACCGCCTACTTCCCGGGCCCCGTGGCGGCACTGCGCACCCTGAAGTCCGACGTGATCGTCGGCCTGGACGCGGCCACGGAGGCGGCCCTGGTCGCCGCCGAGGGTCGGCGGTGGCGCACGAACGGCACGCACGCCCTGGTCCAGGTCCGGCCATGACCGTCGTCAAGTCACCCGCAACAGAAGCGACTTGACGCCGTTGATGAAGTTGGAGACGAGTCGTTCCGGCGGCGCGGCCAGGCAGGGCGCGGGCAGGGCGCGTAGCGCCTCCTCGTAGAGCACCCGCAACTGCAACCGGGCGAAGTGCGCGCCGAGGCAGACATGCGGACCGTCCCCGAAGGAGACGTGCGGGTTCGGCGTCCGGAACGGGTCGAGCCGGTCCGGCGCGGCGAAGACACGCTCGTCCCGGTTGGCGGAGGCGTGGAAGACGACCACCTTGTCGCCCGCGCGGATGTGCCGCCCGCCCAGCTCGGTGTCGTGGGCGGCGGTCCGCCGGAAGCTGAGCACGGGAGGATGCCAGCGCAGCAGTTCCTCGACGGCGAGCGGCAGCCGGCCGGGGTGCTCCCGCACCGCGTCGTACGCCTCCGGGTGCTCGGCCAGGGCCAGCAGTCCGCCGGGGGCGGCGGAGCGGACCGTGTCGTTGCCGGCGATCGTCAGCAGGAAGAAGAACATCTCCAGCTCGGGGCCGGTGAGTTCGGGGTCCGTGGCGAGCGTGGTCATGATGTCGTCGGCCGGGTGCTCCCGCTTGTGGGCGGCCAGCTCCTGCGCATACCCGAACATGTCCCGCAGGGCGGCCGGCGAGCGCGGATCCACGGGCCGGCCGCCGGCGTCGAGCCGTGTCTCGCCCGCCTCGTCCGGGTCCTGGTAGCCGATCACCCGCTGGGTCCAGCGCAGCAGCAGTTCCCGGTCGGACTCCGGCACCCCGAGCAGATCGCCCAGATTGCGGACGGCGTAGTCGTCGGTGACGGCGGCGACGACGTCACAGGTGCCGTCACCGGCCCGCGCCGCCTCCACCGCCTCGGCGAACAGGGACCGTGCCCGGGACCGCGCGACCGTCGCGAAGCGGTCGATGCGCCGCGGAGTGAACGCACGGCTCACCAGCCGCCTCAGCCGCCCCTGCGCGGGCGGATCCTGATTGAGCATCATCCGCCGGATGAACGGCAGGTCCGCCGGATCGGGGTCACGGATCTGGGTGGCACCGAGATACGAGGAGTACGTCGCCGAGTCCTTCAGCACGCGCACCACGTCCGCGTGCCGGGTCACCGCCCAGAAGCCGGGCCCCGCCGGCCAGCCGAGCACCTCGGGCTCCTCCTGCCAGGCGACGGGATGGTGGTCGCGCAGGATCCGGTACGCCGCGTGGGGCACCCCGTCGGCGTACCGCCGCGGGTCGAAGACATCGGGGACGGGCGGCGCCTGCCGTACGTTCACGCGGCGGTGCCCTCGGCCCGCAGGAAGTCCTCCACCGTGCGGATCAGGTCGAGGGGCGCCTCGTCCATCGCGTAGTGGCCGGCCGACGGCAGTTCGACCAGTGCGCCGCCGGGGTACCAGCGCAGCCAGGTCTCGCGCAGCAGCGCCGTCGTCAGCGCGGGGTCGAGCGCGCCCGTGACGGCCAGTGCGGGCACGGTCGCCCCCTTGACCTCGGCGTGGAAGTCCTCCCGGGCCCATGAGTCCAGCCACGCCCGGAACGCCGTCGCGTCGCTGTGCGCCAGGGACCGCGCGACCATACGGTCCAGCCAGGCGGCCGGGGCCCGGCCGCCGGTGGTGACATCGAGGATGACGCGCCGGTTCGCCGGCTGGTGGGCGGCCCCCGCGAACAGCTCCCACTGGTCGGCGGGCAGGGCCATCCCCGAGGCCGGGACGGGCGAGACGCCGACGATCCTGCGCAGACGGTCGGGGGCGAGCGCGAGCAGCCGCTGTGCGACCGCGCCGCCCATCGAGTGCCCGACCACCGAGAACCGGTCCCAGCCCAGCCGGTCCGCCAGCGCCAGGAGGTCGGCGGCGGCCTCGGCGGTGCCGAACGCGCCGGAGGCGTCCCGTGCCGCCCCGTACCCGCGCAGATCCACCAGGGCGTAGGTGAAGGCGGCACGGTCGAGATCCGGCAGCACGGTCGCGTACGCGGAGCGGTCGGCGAACCAGCCGTGCACCGCGAACACCTTGTGGGCGCCGTCGCCATGCACTTCATGAGGCAGCACGAAGGAGGTCATGCGCATACCGTGGCCCCGGGGAGAAGAGGCGGCAAGGGGGCGTGAGGTCCCTGTGCGCCGGAAAGTCCGCGAGCCCTTGGCCGTGGAAGGCGCCCGTGCCCCCGATTCACGCGATGGTGTGATCACCTCCCGTCACACGGATGGCCCGCTGAGCCCCCGGGTAGTGCCGGGCCATGACGCAGCCGTTCCAACTCCCGCACTTCTACATGCCGTATCCCGCGCGGCTGAATCCGCATCTCGACGAGGCGCGCTCCCACTCCACGGAATGGGCCCGTGCCATGGGCATGCTGGAGGGCTCCGGCATCTGGGAGCAGACCGACCTCGAAGCGCACGACTACGGGCTGCTGTGCGCGTACACCCATCCCGACTGCGACGGCCCGGCCCTCTCCCTCATCACCGACTGGTACGTCTGGGTGTTCTTCTTCGACGACCACTTTCTGGAGGCCTTCAAACGCACCCAGGACCGTGTCGCCGGCAAGGCCCATCTGGACCGGCTGCCGCTGTTCATGCCCACGGACCCGGCGACCCCCGTACCCGAGCCGGAGAACCCAGTCGAGGCGGGACTCGCCGACCTGTGGGCGCGCACCGTGCCGTCGATGTCCCCGGACTGGCGGCGCCGGTTCGCGGTCGCGACCGAGCATCTGCTCAACGAGTCGCTGTGGGAGCTGTCCAACATCAACGAAGGACGGATCTCCAATCCCGTCGAGTACATCGAGATGCGCCGCAAGGTGGGCGGTGCCCCCTGGTCCGCGGGCCTGGTCGAGTTCGCGACCGCCGAAGTGCCCGCCGCCGTGGCCGAGTCACGCCCGCTGCGCGTACTGATGGAGACGTTCTCCGACGGCGTTCACCTGCGCAACGACCTGTTCTCGTACCAGCGCGAGGTCGAGGAGGAGGGCGAACTCAGCAACGGCGTGCTCGTCCTGGAGACCTTCTTCGGCTGCACCACGCAGGAGGCGGCGGAGACCGTCAACGACATCCTCACCTCACGGCTGCACCAGTTCGAGCACACCGCGCTCACCGAGGTGCCCGCCCTCGCCCTGGACAGGGGCCTCACCCCGGACGAGGTCGCCGCGATCGGGGCGTACGCCAAGGGACTTCAGGACTGGCAGTCCGGCGGCCACGAATGGCACATGCGGTCCAGCCGCTACATGAACAAGGAGGTCCGCACCGGGCAGCGCCCCGGACCGACCGGCCTCGGCACATCCGCCGCCGACGTACGCGCACTGCTCGCCGACGCCGGCGCGGTGGGGGCACCTCCCACGCCTTTCGGGCAGTGGGGGAGGTTGCGGGCCTACACCCACGTTCCCTTCCAGCGGGTCGGCCCCTCCCGGCTCCCCGACTTCCACATGCCCTACGAGCTGGCGCTCAGCCCGCATCTGGACGGGGCCCGCGACAGACTCACCTCCTGGGCGCACCGGGCGGGCATCCTCCAGGAGGGCGTCTGGGACGAGGACAAGCTCCTCGCCTACGACCTTCCGCTGTGCGCGGCCGGTCTGGACCCGGACGCCACCCCCGAGGCGCTGGACCTCAGCTCCGAGTGGCTAGCCTGGGGCACCTACGGCGACGACTACTACCCGCTCGTCTTCGGTCTCCGGCGCGACCTCGCCGCGGCGCGCGCGTGCACCGCGCGGCTGTCGTCGTGCATGCCGCTCGCCGGCGCGGAACTCCCGGTGCCGGCCAACGGCCTGGAGCGCGGTCTGATCGACCTGTGGGCGCGCACCACCGCCGGCATGACCCCCGACCAGCGAAGCACCCTGCGCGCCGCCGTGGACACGATGACCGAGAGCTGGCTGTGGGAGCTGTCCAACCAGCTCCAGAACCGCATCCCGGACCCCGTGGACTATCTGGAGATGCGCCGCGCGACCTTCGGCGCCGACCTCACCAAGAACCTGTGCCGCATGGGCCACGGCCCCGAGGTGCCGCCCGAGGTGTACCGCAGCGGCACGGTCCGTGCCCTGGAGAACGCGGCCATCGACTACGCGATGCTGATCAACGATGTCTTCTCGTACCAGAAGGAGATCCAGTACGAGGGCGAGATCCACAACGCCGTGCTCGTCGTGCAGAACTTCTTCGGCTGCGACTACCCGACAGCCGTGCGGATCGTGGGCGACCTGATGACCCAGCGCATGCGGCAGTTCCAGCATGTCGCCGAGCGCGAGATCCCGGTGCTCTACGACGACTTCGGCCTCTCGAAGGAGGCCAGGGCCGTCATGGACGGCTATGTCGTGGATCTGCAGAACTACATGTCCGGCATCCTGAACTGGCACCGCGGCTGCCACCGTTACGGCGCCGCCGACCTGGCCCGGCGCACCCACGGGTTCGTCCCGGACCTGGCCTCGGCCGTCAGCCTGCGGCCCGAGCCGGTGCCCCGCTGACCGCGGGCGTGCCGGACGGAGCCGAGGCGGTACGAACAGGAGGTGATCCATGGACCGGGCCGCGTCGCGCCCCGACCCGGGGCCGGGCCGGAGGGCCGGAGAGGGGCGGCCGTCCGGCCCCGCACGGCGTCCGCCCCCTGCGCGCCGGGGCGGAGGCCTGACGATCGTGCTGTGCGTCCTGGTCGCCGGGACGTTCATGGTGCTGTCCGGGGTGGGGCTCGGCACGGTGGGCGCCACGGTGACCGGCATAGGCCGGTTCGCACAGCTGAAGCGGCATGCGGTGGCGGCCGGGCGGTTCACCCCCTCGGTCGCCGGCGGCCGGTCGCGGGGCACCGGGCACGCCCCGGCGCGCACCGCCCCCGCCGCGGCCCGCGGCGGAGGTGAGGGCCCCGCACCGGCGCCCCCGCGGGCCACCCTCGGCGTCGAGGCCGTCGACGCCGAGGGTGGCGGTGCCCTGCTGGTCGGCGTGCATGCCCCGGGCGCCGGTTACTCGGCGGGGCTGGTGCGCGGCGATGTCGTGCTCGCGCTCGACCGGACGCGCCTGGGCTCGGCCGGAGACCTCGCGAGAGCGATCGCCGCCGTCCGCCCGGGCACCACCGTCACCCTCACCGTCCGCCGTTCCGACGGCACCCGTGCCCACCTGACCGCGACGCCCGGCGTCCTCACCTGATCCGTAACGCCGCCGCACGGCCGCCATGGTCGCAATGGGCTCGCATCCGTCCCGGTGGAGGGGCAGGATGCTGCCCGTAGCCCCTGGGAGGATCCGGACCCGCGGAGGAACAAGGATGACCGGCACGTCAGCGCAGCCCGACACAGGCGGACCCGCGCCCTTCACCGCCGGCGACTACGCGGCCCGAATGCGGCGCGCCGCGGAGGCCGCCGACGCGGCCGGGCTCGCCGGGCTGCTGATCGCGCCGGGGCCCGACCTGGTGTGGCTGACCGGGTACCGGCCGGTGGAGACCGAACGCCTCACGCTGCTGGTGCTGCGGGCCGGACACGACCCCGTTCTCGTCGTGCCCACCCTGGAGGCGCCCGACGCGGCGGAGGCGGCCGGCGCGCCCGCGCTGACGCTGCGCGACTGGACCGACGGCCACGACCCGTACGAGGCCGCCGCCGGCGTGCTGCGCCCCGACGGCCGCTACGGCATCAGCGACAACGCCTGGGCCCTGCATCTGCTCGGCCTGCGCGAGCGCCTCCCGGACGCCGGACACATCGCCCTCACCCGCGCTCTGCCGATGCTGCGGGCCGTGAAGGACGCCGCCGAACTCGACCGGCTGGCGGCCGCCGGAGCCGCCGCGGACGCGGCCTACGAGGAGATCAGGAAGGTCGCCTTCGCGGGACGCCGGGAGCGGGAGGTCGCCGCGGATCTCGCCGATCTGCTGCGGCAGTTCGGGCACACACAGGTCGACTTCACCATCGTCGCCTCCGGCCCCAACGGCGCCAACCCGCACCACGAGGCCGGTGAGCGCGTCATCGAGCGCGGCGACATAGTCGTCCTCGACTTCGGCGGCCTCAAGCACGGCTACGGCTCGGACACCTCCCGCACCGTCCACGTGGGCGAACCGACCGACGAGGAGCGCACGGTGCACGACCTGGTGCGCGCGGCCCAGGAAGCGGGTTTCCGCGCGGTCCGGCCGGGTGCCGCCTGCCAGGACGTGGACCGGGCGGCCCGCGCGGTCATCGCCGACGCGGGGTACGGCGAGTACTTCATCCACCGCACCGGGCACGGCATCGGCGTCACCACCCACGAGCCGCCGTACATGATCGAGGGCGAGGAACTGCCCCTCGTCCCCGGCATGTGCTTCTCCGTGGAGCCCGGTGTCTATCTGCCCGGCCGCTTCGGCGTCCGGATCGAGGACATCGTGACGGTGACCGAGAACGGCGGACGCCGTTTCAACGACACCCCCAGGGAGATGGCGTTGGTCGACTAGCGGCCGCCCGGCACCAGGAGTCCCCAGCACGCCCCCGAGACGACAACGGCGCGATCATGACCCAGGCACCGAGACCGACGGCGGAGACCGTCCGCCGACTGGTCCGCACCCTGCTCCCCGACCAGGGCGGACCGGAGGTGACACCCGCCGCCGAGGGCCCGGGACACTCCACCTGGTGGGTCGGCACCCGCCATGTGCTGCGGCTGGCCACCGACCGCGACGCCTCCGCGCGCCAGCGGCGCGAACTGCGCCTGCGCACGCTGGTGCGGCCGCACACCGGGGTCGCCGTGCCAGCGAGTGTCGCGCACGGCGAGTGGGCCGCCGGCCTCGGCTACACCCTCGACACCCGGCTGCCCGGCACCACCGGCGAGGCACCGGACGTCTCCGCGCTCGGCGAGGCGGACCTCGCGACGCTGCTCACCGGTTTGCGCGAGGTACCGGTACGTCAGGCCGAGTCCCTCGGCGTGCCCCGGGTCCCGCCCCGCTCCCTGGAGGCGCTCCGGGCCGCCGCCGCGAGCGCTGCCGACCGCCTCGCCAAGGACGAGGAGTTCGACCCCGCGCGCCTCGCCCAGCTCACCGCGCCCGCCGGCCGCCAACTCGTCCCCCAGCCCGGCGCCGCCGTCCTGGTCCACCACAACCTCGGCGGCGACCATCTCGTGGTGAGCGGCGAGGGGCGGGTGCGCGGGGTCCTCGGCTGGACCGAGGCGGTCGTCGGCGACCCGGCCGAGGACATCGCCTCCCTGGCGGTCGCCGTCGGCGCGCCCACGGCGGTGCGCGCCGCGACCCTGGCGGGCTACGGCCCCCGCCCCTGTCTGCGCGGCCTCTGGCTCGCCCGCTGCGACACGCTCACCCGTCTCGCCGACGCACTCGACGGCCGCGACCGCACCCCGCCACCCGTCCTGCGCGCACGACTGCGGCGCGCCTGGGAGGCGATCCTGCTGGAGCGGATCACCGAACTCCCGGACGACGACGCTCCGTAGGGACCCCGGGGGGCCCGGCCGCACCGGGGTCCCGACGTCCCGTCACGCCTGCGTCAGCACGACGCAGGACTCGCCGGGCAGATGCAGCACGCCCTCCTCGTCCGGCGGCTGCACCGGTTCCCAGGCGGCCAGTACGCGCGCGTGCGGCAGACCGAGGTGGATCCGCGCGGGTTCCTTGGCGAGGTTCACGGCGACCCGTACGTCGCCGCGGCGGAAGGCGAACCAGCGGGCGTCCTCGTCGTAGGCGACCTTCACGTCCTCCAGGTCGGGGTCCAGCAGATCGGGCTGGGCGTGGCGCAGCGCGATCAGCTCGCGGTACCAGGCCAGCACGCGCGCGTGCGGCTCGCTCGCCGGCTCGGACCAGTCGAGGCAGGAGCGGTCGCGGGTCGCCGGGTCCTGGGGGTCCGGCACGTCCTCCTCCGCCCAGCCGTGGGCCGCGAACTCCCGGCGTCTGCCGTGCCGTACGGCCTTGGCCAGCTCGGGATCGGTGTGGTCGGTGAAGAACTGCCAGGGCGTCCCCGCGGCCCACTCCTCGCCCATGAACAGCATCGGGGTGAACGGGGCGGTGAGCACCAGTGCCGCCGCGCACGCCAGCAGCCCGGGGGAGAGGGACGCGGAGAGCCGGTCCCCGAGGGCGCGGTTGCCGATCTGGTCGTGGGTCTGGGAATAGCCGAGCAGACGGTGGGCGGACAGCCGTGAACGGTCCAGCGGGCGCCCGTGCCGCCGGCCGCGGAACGTCGAGTAGGTGCCGTCGTGGAAGAAGCCGCCCGTCAGGGTCTTGGCGAAGGCCGCGAGGGGTGCCCGGGCGAAGTCCTCGTAGTAGCCCTGGGACTCACCGGTCAGCGCGGTGTGCAGCGCGTGATGGAAGTCGTCGTTCCACTGGGCGTGCAGCCCGAGCCCGTGCTCCGTGCGCGGGGTGATGACCCGCGGGTCGCCGAGGTCCGACTCGGCGATCAGGAACAGCGGCCGGCCGGTCTCGGCGGCCAGCGCGTCCACCTCCGAGGACAGCTCCTCCAGGAAGTGCAGCGCGCGGGTGTCGTGGAGCGCGTGCACCGCGTCCAGGCGCAGCCCGTCGAGCCGGTAGTCGCGCAGCCAGGCCAGCGCGCTGCCGATCAGATACGCGCGCACCTCGTCCGAGCCCGGCGCGTCCAGGTTCACCGCGGCGCCCCAGGGCGTGTGATGCGTCTCCGTGAAGTACG
This sequence comes from Streptomyces sp. NPDC002573, assembly GCF_042889625.1. NCBI lineage: Bacteria > Bacillati > Actinomycetota > Actinomycetes > Kitasatosporales > Streptomycetaceae > Streptomyces > Streptomyces sp. NPDC002573. The sequence continues at coordinate 185,259 of NZ_JBIARC010000005.1, forward strand.
GGCCGAACGCGGGCAGGTGGTTGCCGGAGGGGCCGAGGTGGTTGTGGACCACGTCCAGCACCACCCCGAGCCCGAGTTCATGGGCCCGGTCGACGAACCGTTTCAGCGCCTCGGGCCCGCCGTACGGCTCGTGCACCGCCCAGAGACTGACGCCCTCGTACCCCCACCCGTGCCGGCCCGGGAACGGGCACAGCGGCATCAACTCGACGTGGGTGACGCCCAGTTCCACCAGATGTTCCAGCCGCTGCGCCGCCGCGTCCAGCGTGCCCTCGCGGGTGTACGTCCCCACATGCAGCTCGTACAGCACCGCACCGGGCAGCCCGCGCCCCGCCCACCCGGAACGCCATTCGTACCTCCCCTGGTCGACCACCGCGCTCAGCCCGTCCGGGCCGTCCGGCTGGCGCCGCGACCGCGGATCGGGCAGCGCCGGGCCGTCGTCCACCGCGAACCCGTACCGGGTGCCGTCCCCGGCCTCCGCCTCACCGGTCCACCACCCCGACCGCTCCGGATCGCGCGCCAACGCGTGCGTGGCGTCCCCGCACCGGAGCGTCACCCTGGCTGCCTGTGGTGCCCACACCTCGAACTGCACGGACGGTTCCCCCTCGTCTGCTCATCGTGATGTAGCGCGTCCATGGTGCTTCATACGAGATCAATCGGCCGCCGGATCCACCCTTTTGACACGCCCGAAGGACTCCCTCGGCGTCGGCGGTCGTTTTGTCGTCTCCTGGACAGTGCGGGCCGACTGACCGACAATCACCTCCGTGACGTCGTCCTTCGAGTTCCATACCTACCCCGCGCGGCTGTCGGACGCCGAACGTGACAGGGCGCTGAAGGTGCTCAGTGACGGCGTCGCCCTGGGGCGTCTGTCGCACGACACGTTCATGCGGCGGATGGAGCTGGCCCTGGCCGCCCGGGAGCCGCGGGAACTGGCCGCGCTCACGGCCGACCTGACCTCCGAGAAGCACTGGTCGCGTCATGTCTTCGGGGCCGTCGAGGCGGTCTCCGGCTTCACCGTGCGGCTGCGCCGGGCCTGGCAGGCCGAGCGGCTGCCGAAGCTGCTGCTGCCCCAGCCGGGCAACCCCTATCCGCTGCGGATCGGCCGTGACCCCGCGAGCGGCCTCCGGCTCAGCCATGAGACGGTCTCCCGGGTGCACGCCGAACTCCGGCACCAGGGCGGCCTCTGGGTGCTGCGCGACCTCGGCTCGACCAACGGCACCTCCGTCAACGGCCGCCGGGTGATCGGCGCCGCGGTCGTCCGGGACGGCGACCAGGTGAGCTTCGGGTCGATGATCTTCCGGCTGTCCGCGCAGTAGCCGGCCGCCCCGGCGCCCCGGAGTGCGCCCGCCGCGCCCCGTTCCGCCGTCGGAGTGCCGTCCCGCGTCCCGCCCCGCGCGCGTACCCGCCGCGGTGTTGACGTAGCTCCCGGGCCGTGACTGACTGTGCGTACGCCGTGCACATCAGGTGAACCGACGGCACCACACAGTGGAGGTGTGCCCTGTCGTCACTCCTCCGCTACCCCAGCGTGGACGAACTCGGCGCCCACGCGGCCGCGCTCGCCGCCCGCCGCCCCCGCGACGCCCGGCTGCGCCCCGTGGGGACCTCCCGGGGCGGCACACCCCTGTGGCTGCTCTCCGTCGGCCACGGCGACCGCCACACCCTCGTCGTCGCCGGACCCCACGCCAACGAACCCGTCGGGGGAGCCACCGCCCTGCGCCTGGCCGAGCGGGTGCTCGCCGACCCCCGCCTGGGCGCCGACACCACCTGGAACCTGCTGCTCTGCCTCGACCCCGACGGCGCGCGCCGCAACGAGGGCTGGCTGTCGGGCCCGTACACCCTCGGCCGCTACTTCCGGAACTTCTTCCGGCCCGGTTTCCTGGAGCAGCCCGAGTGGCTGCCCGACGGCGCGGAGCGCGCCGCCCTGCCCGAGACCCGCGCGCTGCTCGACCTCCAGGACGAGTTGCGGCCCTTCTTCCAGTGCTCCCTGCACGGCGTCGACGTAGGTGGCGGATTCGTCGAGCTGACCCACGATCTGCCGGGCATGGCCCAGCGCGTCGCCCAGTGCGCGGCCCGCCTCGGCATCCCGCGCGAACTCGGCCCCTACGACACCCTGTACTGGCCGGCCCTCGGGCCCGCCGTGTACCGCATCCCGCCGCCCCGGCGCGGCGACCTGGCCGCGGCGATCACGGAGGCCGCGGTCGAGTCGACCTGGTTCCACCCGCACCGCTACGGAACCGTCACCGCGGTCGTGGAGGCTCCCATGTGGGGCGTGCGGGCCGTGGAGGACGCCTCGCCGCCCCCGGACCCCGAGGCGGTGCTCCGCGCCGTCAGCGCCACCCTGCGCCACGACACCGGGCTGCTGGCGGGACTCCTGGACCGGATCCGTCCCCGGCTGGCCGCCGTCCCGGACGCCGACCGGCTGCTCGCCCCGGTGGACGACTATTTACTGGTCGGCCCCGGACTCGCGGACTCCTGGGACCCGGACGTCCACGCCGCCGGCCGACGGCCGCTGCCCGCGCTCGACACCGCCCGGCTGACCGCCCTCGGCATCTCCGGGCGCCGCGTCGCGCTGCGCACCGCCGGACTGCTTCACCAACTCGCCCGGGCCGCCGGGCGCGAGGCGGCCGGGGTGCTGCTGGAACTCGACGGGCTCATCGACGACTGGTGCGCCGACTACTGCGACGGCTACGGGGCGCGCTGGATCCCGGTCGCCCGGCAGGCCGAGTACCAGACGCGCGTGGTGCTCGCCGCCGTCGAGCTGGCCGGGCGGGAGGCGCCCGTGCGCTCCCGTTCGGGTGAGTCCGGCTGGGGCCCGCAGGCCGCGGTGCCGATGCATACGGAATGACGACGAAGACCACCCTGGCCCTGCGCGGCGTCCTCATCGCCGCGGCGGCCCTGCTCCCCATGACGCCGGCCCAGGCCGCGCCCCTCCCGGTCGCCAACGGCAACTGGCTCTATCTCACCGTCACCCACGGCGACGAGCGGTCCCGGGAGATCAACGGCACGCTGCTGCTGTGCGACCCGCCCCGGGGGTACTCCCGCGCCGCCGAGGCCTGCGCGGAACTCCGGGCGGCGCAGGGGGACATCGGCCGTATCCCGCCCGGCCACTCGTTCTGCCCGATGCTCTACTCCCCCGTCACGGTGACCGCGCGCGGTGAGTGGGACGAGCGCCAGGTGGAGTACAGCCACACCTTCGCCAACGCGTGCGAGCTGCAGGCGAGGACGGGAGCGGTGTTCGCGATCGCGGACCGGGCGGAGCCGGGCGGCGTACCCCACCGGTCGGCCCCGGGCGTCCCGCACCGGACAGGTGCGGACCTACGGCACTGAGCCGCACCCCGCGCGCGTGCCCGGCGTCCGGCACGGCACGCGCGCGGGGCTTCGGACCGCCGGACCTCACTCCCCGGTGACCCGCTCCAGCAACGCCACCGGCCGCCGCGCGAAGAGCTCCGCCACGCGCGTGTGCCCGTCGAACCGGCGCTCGGGGTCGAGTGCATCCACCCATCGGCCGGGCGGCAGCGCGAGGGACGTGTCGTGCCAGCCGCCGGTCTCCGCGAGCCGCAGCGACAGCCGGGTGACCGCCGTGAGCACCTCCCCGGACCGTACGAAGGCCACACAGTGCGCGGCGGCCGGACCCTCGGCCCCGAGCGGTGTGTACGTGCCCGACGCACCGAAGACCTCCGGGCGCCGCCCGCGCAGCCGCAGCGCCGCCCCGGTCAGGTCCGCCTTCTCCGAGGGCGCCTCCTGCGGGGCGAACGGCCGCCGGTTGTCCGGGTCGACCAGCGCCCGGTACTCGCCCTCCGTGCCCTGGTAGAGATCCGGCACGCCCGGCATCGTCAGCTGGACCAGCGCGGCCCCGAGGACGTTCGCCCGGATGTGCGGCGCCAGCGCGTCCCGTGCCTGTGTCACGAGCCGCCCCGGGGCCCCGCACACCCCCTCGGCGACGAAGGCCGCCACGGCCTCCTCGTAGGCCGGGTCCTGCTCGGTCCAGGTGGTGCGCAGCCCGGCCTCCCGTACGTGCTTCAGCAGCGCCCCGCCCAGGCGCTCAGGGTCGGCCTGCCCGAGCCCGAAGAGCGTCTGCCAGGCGACCCACACCAGATGCGGGTCGGGCCCGGGGTCGCCCGCGCGTGTCACCTCGGCCAGCACGTCTGCCCAGCGCTCCGGGCACTGGGTGAGCACGGACACGGCGGCCCGAACGTCCGCGCTGCGCTTGGTGTCGTGCGTCGACAGCGCCGTCCCGGTGGCGGGCCACTCGCGCTGCACGCGCGCGCAGTACGCGTGGAAGTCCTCCGGGGCGACGGCCGGGGCGCCGGGGGCGCCGCCCACCTCGTTCGCGGACAGCAGCGGCACATAGCGGTAGAACGCCGTGTCCTCCACGGACTTGGCGCGCAGTGCCGACGCCGTCTGGGCGAACCGGTCCCGGAACTCGGCGTGGAGGGACCCGTTCCCGGCGCGTCCCAGCGCGAGGTCCCGCACGACGCGCACCGCGTGCGCCTCCTCGGGCACGGTGAAGGCCGCGCGGGCCTCCTCGGCGGCCTCCTCGGTGAGAACCGCGGCGGCGTCCTCGGGGGTGTACGGCCGGTACACCTCCAGGCGGACGAGGAGTTCGCACAGCGCGGTGCGCAGCGCCCAGGGGGCGTGGTCGTGCAGCGCCGGGTCCGGGGAGGCCTCGCACAGACGGCTCGCCAGGCGGGTGAGACGGTCCACCTCGGCCGCCAGCTCATGGGTGACCACCCGGTTCGCGGCGTGGCGCACGGTGGAGGCCCAGTGCCCGCCGCGGTCGCCCAGCGGGGCCGCGAACCGCCGGTAGTGGCCGAGCAGATCCGCGGCGCCCGCGGGGTCCGTGAACAGCCCGTCCACCCGGTGCAGGGCGTCGTATCCCGTGGTGCCCGCGACCGGCCAGGCGGCGGGCAGGCGCTCGTGGGCGGCGAGGATCTTCTCCACCACGGTCCAGCGCCCGCCGGTCGCCTCGTGCAGACGGCGCAGATACCCCTCCGGGTCGGCCAGCCCGTCCGGGTGGTCCACGCGCAGACCGTCGATCACCCCCTCGCCGAGCAGCCGCAGCAGCGTCGCATGGGTCGCCGTGAAGACCTCCGGGTCCTCCACCCGCACCCCGATCAGCTCGGAGATGGTGAAGAACCGCCGGTAGTTCAGCTCCGTCCGGGCCAGCCGCCACCACGCCGGGCGGTACCACTGCGCGTCGAGCAGCTGCGGCAGCGGCAGCGCCTGGGTGCCCTCGCGCAGCGGGAACACGTGGTCCTGGTAGCGGAGCACGTCCCCGTCGACCTTCAGCTGCCCGACCTCCTCGCCGAGCCGGCGTCCGAGCACGGGCAGCAGCAGCTGTCCGCCCCCCGCCTCCCAGTCGATGTCGAACCAGCGCGCGTACGGCGACCCGGGCCCCTCGCGCAGCACCTCCCACAGGGCACGGTTGTGGCGCGGGGCGGCGGCCATGTGGTTGGGCACGATGTCCACGACCAGGCCGAGCCCGTGCTCCCGGGTGGTGCGGGCCAGGGCGCGCAGCCCCGCCTCCCCGCCGAGTTCCTCCCGTACGCGCGCGTGGTCGACGACGTCGTAGCCGTGCGTCGACCCGGGGACGGCCTCCAGGACGGGAGACAGATGCAGATGCGAGACGCCGAGTGCGGCCAGATACGGCACGGCCGCCTCGGCCGCGCCGAACGGGAACTCCGGCTGCAGCTGGAGCCGGTAGGTGGCGGTGGGCACCGGCGGGACGGGACGCTCAGGTGTCATGCAGACCTACGTACCCGCCCCGCCGGCTTTCGTGCCGGAAACGCGCCGCCGGGTGCCGCGCCGGCTCGCTCAGGCGGGCCGCTGCAGCACCACCAGGCTCCGGTCCACCAAAGTCAGCCGGCCTCCCGCCGCGACCTTGTCACCGGTGCCCGGCGTCACCCCCTCCGGGACGGAGGTGTCGACGACCACCTGCCACTGACGCCCGTGGTCGACGGGCACCACGAACTCCAGTGGCCTCGGCGAGGCGTTGAACAGCAGCAGGAAGGAGTCGTCGGTGATCCGCTCACCGCGCGTGTCGGGCTCGGAGATCGCGTTGCCGTTCAGGAACACGGTCAGCGCGCTCGCCTGCGCCGACGTCCAGTCCCGCTGGGTCATCTCCTGGCCGCCCGGGGTGAACCAGGCGATGTCGGACAGCTCGTCGTGGGTGCCCTGCACCGGGCGGCCGTGGAAGAAACGGCGCCGGCGGAAGACGGGGTGGTCCCGGCGCAGCCACACCATCGCGCGCGTGAACTCCAGCAGTTCCCCGCCGCCCTCCTCGGGCCACTCCACCCAGGACAGCTCGTTGTCCTGGCAGTAGGCGTTGTTGTTGCCCTGCTGGGTCCGTGCGTACTCGTCGCCGTGGCTGAGCATCGGCACGCCCTGGGAGAGCATCAGCGTCGCCATGAAGTTCCGCATCTGCCGGTCCCGAAGCTGAAGCACCGCCGGGTCGTCGCTCTCGCCCTCGGCCCCGCAGTTCCAGGACCGGTTGTAGCTCTCCCCGTCGCGGTTGTCCTCGCCGTTGGCCTCGTTGTGCTTGTCGTTGTACGCGACGAGGTCGTGCAGCGTGAAGCCGTCGTGGCAGGTCACGAAGTTGATCGAGGCGAGCGGCCGGCGGCCGTCGTCCTGGTAGAGGTCCGAGGAGCCGGTCAGCCGGGAGGCGAACTCCGCGAGCGTGCGGGGCTCGCCGCGCCACAGGTCCCGCACGGTGTCGCGGTACTTGCCGTTCCACTCGGTCCACAGGGCCGGGAAGTTGCCCACCTGGTAGCCGCCCTCGCCCACGTCCCAGGGCTCGGCGATCAGCTTCACCTGGGAGACCACCGGATCCTGCTGGACCAGGTCGAAGAACGACGACAGCCGGTCGACCTCGTGGAACTGCCGGGCGAGCGTCGCCGCCAGATCGAAGCGGAAGCCGTCCACATGCATCTCGGTGACCCAGTAGCGCAGTGAGTCCATGATCAGTTGGAGCACGTGCGGGGAGCGCATGAGCAGGGAGTTGCCGGTCCCCGTCGTGTCCATGTAATAGCGGGGATCGTCCGTCAGCCGGTAGTACGAGGGGTTGTCGATGCCCCGGAAGGAGAGCGTCGGACCGAGGTGGTTGCCCTCGGCGGTGTGGTTGTAGACGACGTCGAGGATGACCTCGATGCCGGCCTCGTGCAGCGCGCGGACCGCCGACTTGAACTCCAGGACCTGCTGGCCGCGGTCGCCCCAGGAGGCGTAGGCGTTGTGCGGGGCGAAGAAGCCGATGGTGTTGTAGCCCCAGTAGTTGGCGAGGCCCATGTCCACCAAGCGGTGATCGTTGACGAACTGGTGTACGGGCATCAACTCCAGTGCGGTGACGCCCAGCTCGGTCAGATGTTCGATGATGGCCGGATGGGCGAGCGCCGCATAGGTGCCGCGCAGTTCATCGGGCAGCGCCGGATGGCGCATCGTCAGGCCCTTCACATGAGCCTCGTAGATCACCGTGCGGTGGTACTCGGTGTGCGGGCGGCGGTCGTCGCCCCAGTCGAAGTAGGGGTTGATCACCACGGACGCCATGGTGTGGGGCGCCGAGTCGAGGTCGTTGCGTTTGTCGGGGGAGCCGAAGGGGTAGCCGTACACCTCCTCGCCCCAGGTCACCGTGCCGCTGACGGCGCGCGCGTACGGGTCGAGCAGCAGCTTCGCCGAGTTGCAGCGCAGCCCGCGCTCGGGGGCGTACGGGCCGTGCACCCGGAACCCGTACCGCTGCCCCGGCATCACCCCGGGCAGATACGCGTGCCGTACGAACGCGTCGGTCTCCCGCAGTTCCACCGCCGTCTCCGAACCGTCGTCGTGCAGCAGACACAGCTCGATCCGGTCGGCGGTCTCCGAGAAGACCGCGAAGTTGGTCCCTGCGCCGTCATAGGTGGCGCCGAGCGGATATGCCTCTCCAGGCCAGACCTGCATGGATACGACTCTCCCAGTTGTCCCGGCCCCGAGGGGCGCCTTGTGGCCGAGTCTTCCCCGAAAGTCAGGGAACCCCCTACGACTTACGCCCCTCTTATCAGCCGACCAGTGCATACGTGTCAGGGCGCAACCACTCGTGCGACCGCGTATGCCGAACCAGTGGGGCTCAAACCACTCTCGTGACACAGGGGGGTAGGGGGAAATGTGCGCAGAATAGTGCGCCGCCATCTGGGCAAGGTGGTGGCGGGGACGGCCATCGCGGTGACGGGGACCGCAGTGATGGTCGGGATCACGCTTCCGGGCTCGGTGTCGGCCGAGGAATCCGGAGGCCGGGGCGGCGTGGTGGCCGCCCGTCAGGACGGGGGGCAGGGACAGCAGGCAGTGGCGCCCGGCGTCGTCGAGCAGGCACCCGCCGAGGGGGCGAAGGGCACGGGCGGCGACCCGCTGACCGACGACGAGATCAAGCGCGTCGAGACCATCGCGCTGACCCGTCAGCAGTTCACGGCCGGCGAGGACGTCGAGGGCAGGAAGGGTCTCCAGCGGCTGAGCGTCGACGTCGCCGAGCCGGACCCGGACCAGCTGGACGACCCCCACGCGCCACGCCGCGCGGACGTGACGTTCTACGACTACAAGGACGACAGCGTCATCTCCAAGACCGTCAACCTGGACACCGGGAAGGTCGAGCGGACCGGCACCCAGCACGGAGTGCAGCCGCCGCTCGGCCCCGAGGAGAACGCCGAGGCGGCCAGGCTGCTGATCGCCGACCCGCTCGGCGCGGGCCTGAGGGCGGACTACAAGGACGCCACCGGCAAGGACCTCACCTCCCCGGATCAGCTGACGCTCACCAGCATCGGCTACCGGGCGGTCCCGGGGGCCCAGCCGTCCGTCCTCGACCAGTGCGGCCGGCACCGCTGTGTGCGGCTCTTCCCGAAGATCCCGAACGGTGCCTGGATCGACAGCCGTTCCTTCGTGGTCGACCTGAGCGTCCGGAAGGTCGGCAGGCTCGCCTGAGCCACGCGTCCCCCGCACGCCGGACACGTACTCCGGGCCCGCGGGCGCGCCGTCTCGCCGTCCCCATCTCTCATCTCCGTCCTTCTCGCTTTGTGCGATGTGTGCAAGAGGAGTCTCTTCGTCATGCGCGTGAACAGAACCAGCCGCGCCCGCAGGCGGGCCCTGACCGGCCTCGTGGCGGCCGGGCTGGCCTTCGGGGGCACGGCTGCCGCACCGGCCGTCGCCCAGCAGCCTCGGGCCGCGGCCCAGCCGGCCGCCGAGTGCGGTGCGGCGTACCGGATCGAGCAGAAGCTCTCCACCGGCACCACCTGGCGGATGTGCTGGCGCTACGACACCTACGCCGGTCTCGTCCTGGAGCACGTCTCCTACCAGCCGCCCGGCGAGGCCCGCCCGATCAAGGTCCTCAACAGCGCCCGGCTCGCCCAGATCGACGTGCCCTACGACGACGGCTCGGTCGAGTACAGCGACCTGACGGGGGCCGGCTTCGCACAGGGCCTGTCCGCCATGACACCCGCCGAGTGCCCCGGCGGCACCATCAAGTCGGTCAAGGTGCCGGGCGCCATGGACCCGCGGCACCCCAACGTCAACGCCCTGTGCACGACGACCCGTTCACGCGGTCACGCCTATCGCATGCAGAGCGACACCGGGAACAAGGTCTACCAGACCCAGGGCAAGGACCTGCTGGTCTACACCGTCAACAAGGTCGGCTGGTACGAGTACATCACCGAGTGGCGCTTCCAGGACGACGGCACGGTCAACATGAACGTCGGCGCGACCGGCAGCCTCTCGCCGTTCGACTACGACGCCGGTGACGGCCGCGGCTGGCCGATCGGCAAGGGCGCCAAGGCGTACGCCACCAGCCACAGCCACAACGTCTTCTGGCGGCTCGACTTCGGCCTCGACGGCTCGTCGAAGAACCGTGTCGAGCAGTACGACTCCCAGGTCAGCCCGCCGGCTCCGGGTGGTCAGGCGCCGACCGACAAGACCACGCTCACGAAGATCACCAAGGAACTCGCGGGCGACGCCAAGAACATGCGCTGGTGGCGGGTCGTCAGCGACACCGGCAAGAACAAGGACGGCCACGCACGGTCGTACGAACTCGTCCCCGGCGCCAGCACCAAGTACCTCGGGCACGACTTCACCCGCCACGACGTCTACTTCACCGAGTACAACAGCTGCGAGCAGTTCGCCAGTGACAACCTCGGCAACTGCGGTGCGCAGGCGGGCAAGTCGGTGGACACGTGGGTCAACGGGCAGACGCTCACTCACCCGGTGGTGTGGGTGAATGTGGGCTTCCACCACATCGCGCGTGACGAGGACCAGCAACCCATGCCGGTCCACTGGCAGGGCTTCTCGATCGCTCCGCGCGACGTCACGGCTATGAATCCCCTCACTCCGCCGGCCCTGGCGGGCCAGAACGGGCATGCGCAACCCGGTAGTTGAGAAACGACCCTGTGCATCCGGCTGCATCCCGCCGCTCTCCCGGAGTACTCTTCCTTGATCGTTGGCTGGGGCCTGGCCCCTGAGGAGGCTCGGGGGAGCGGAAGGCGGTGCGCGGGTGGGCTCGGGAGGGCTGGAGCTGCCCCCTGGTGACGAGGGTCACGAGGGAAACTCCACGGATGTCCCGCCCGGGGCGGTGTCCCTGGCACGGCCGATGGAGATGGGATCCATCGGACCGGAACTGGACTGGAACGCCGAGGCATGGCGCGAGGTGCGGACCCGCGCCCAGCGGGCCGGCCGCGCCTACATCTGGCTGAATCTGGTCGAACAGCGGCTGCGCGCGGTCGTGGCCGCTGTCCTCCGTCCCATCTACGAACCCGTCCACGGCGACGACTGGGTGGTCGCCGCGGCCGGGCCGGCCGGCCAGGAGTGGGTGCAGCGCGCGGTCGCCGTCCGCGAGGTCAGCCGCCGCAAGGGATATCTCCTCGACCCCGCCGACGACAACGTGCTCAGCTTTCTGACGCTGCCCCAGCTGCGGGAGCTGATGGTGCAGCACTGGCCGTGCTTCGAGCCGTACATAGACGAGCGCCGCGACGTCGAACTCGCCCTGGACGAGCTCGAGGTGACCCGGAACGTGGTCTCGCGCAACCGGGCCCTGTCGGAGACGGTGCTCGCCCAGGCCGAGCGCGCCTCCGCCCGGCTGCTGGAGATCCTCGGCGCGGGCGGCGATGTGCCCTCCGCGCGCCGGCTGCCCGTGGACGCGGTCGAGGACCTGGTGGGCGACCGGTACGCGGACGTGGTCGCCGTCCACCCCGACCGGGTACGGCTGCTGCGGCAGTTCCCCGCCGAGGACATCTTCGGCGGCGCCCGCCGCCTCGACGCCATCGGCATCGGCCTCAACCTGCTCGTGCAGAACTTCTCCGGGCGCCGGCTGGTGCGCCTCGCGGAGTCGGGGGCCCGGGTGCGTCTGCTGTTCCTCAACCCGGCCTCCAGCGCCGTCAAACGGCGCGAGCGGGAACTCGGCATCAAGAAGGGCGAGCTGAGCCGGGCCGTCGAGATGAACATCCTGCACATGCGCCGGGTGCGCGCCAGACTCCGCGACCCGGGCGCCTTCGAGATCCAGGTCTTCGACGAGACCCCCCGCTTCACCGCGTACCTGGTGGACGGGGACGGCTCCGACGGGGTCGCGGTGGTGCAGTCCTATCTGCGGCGCAGCCGCGGCATGGAGGCACCGGTGCTGGTGCTGCGCAACGGCAGCCGGGTCGTCAAGTCGGACGAGGCCGTCGAGGGCGGTCTCTTCCCGACCTATCGCGAGGAGTTCGAACAAGCTTGGGCCGATTCGCGACCCGTGTCCTGAACTGTCCCGAAGTGGCTGCCGGCCGGGGACCGCGCGGAGCACGCTCCCCGGATTGTCAGTGGCGCATGCGAAGGTGGAGACCACTGGGGGAAAGCACCACTGAGAAGGGGGGCCGCCATGGCCTGGCACCGAGAGCTGCTCATCGGATTCGACCTGGAGACGACCGGGACGGATCCCTATGAGGCGCGCATCGTCACGGGGGCGGTGATCGAGGTCAAGGACGGGGAGCCGCTGGGCCGCCGCGAATGGCTGGCCGATCCCGGCGTGGAGATCCCGGCGGACGCGGTCGCGGTGCACGGGGTCAGCAATGAGCGGGCGGCCTCCGAGGGCAGCCCGGCCGACCGGGTCGCGGACGCGATCGCCGACGTCCTCACGGGGTACTGGAAGACGGGCGTCCCGGTCGTCGCGTACAACGCGTCCTTCGACCTGACCCTGCTCACGGCCGAGCTGCACCGGTACGGACTGCCCTCACTGAGCGAGCGGCTCGGCGGCCCCGAGCCCGCGCCCGTCATCGACCCGTACACCATCGACCGCCGGGCCGACCGCTACCGCCGGGGCAAGCGCACCCTTCAGGCGGTCTGCGAGGAGTACGGCGTCCCGCTCGACTCGGCGCACAACGCCGCCGCGGACGCCCTGGCCGCGGCCCGGCTCGCCCGCGCGATAGCCGGCCGCCACCCGAAGATCGCGGCGCTCGGCCCGGCGGAGCTGCACCGCCGTCAGATCGAGTGGCACGCGGACTGGGCGGCGGACTTCCAGGAGTTTCTGCGCCGCAAGGGCGACACGGAGGCCGTGGTGGACGGGGCGTGGCCGCTGCGGGAGGCGGCGCAGCACACGGTCTGACCGCGCCTCGCGGGCTCAGGGCGCCGGGCTCAGAAGGGATACCAGCGGACGGTCTCGTCCCCGTCCCGCAGGGACGCCACCCGCCGCTCGAACTCGGCGAGTGCCTTGGGGTTGCTCGGCGCGTGCTGTGCGACCCAGGCGCAGCTGGCGGTCTCGCGCGCGCCGCGCAGCACGGAGCAGCCCTCCCAGGCGCGCACGTCCCAGCCGTAGGTCCGGGTGAAGGAGCCGTAGGCCTCGGCGGGCAGCCCGTAGCGGTCGCGGGACAGGGCCATGACCACCAGGTCGTGCTCGCGCAGATCCGCGGCGAAGGTCTCCAGGTCCACCAGGACCGGTCCGTCCGGGCCGATGTGCACATTGCGGGGCAGCGCGTCGCCGTGGATCGGGCCCGGCGGCAGATGCGGTGTCAGGGCCGCCGCCGCGGCGGCGAACCCGTCCCGGCGCACGCGCAGATACGCGGCGTCCGCGGGGTCGATCGCGTCGGCCGCCAGCCGCAGCCAGCGCTCCACACCGCCGAGCAGCTCGCGGGGCGGCAGAGAAAAGGAGGGAGAGGGGAGTGCGTGCACGATCCGCAGCAGTTCGGCCAGGTCCCGCGGCTCGGCGGGGCGTACGGGATCGGGCAGCCGGTGCCACACCGTCACCGGGTGGCCGTCCACGAGGAACGGCCGGGGCTCGGCGGCCCGCACGGCGGGGACGCCCTCCTCGGCGAGCCAGACGGCGGTGTCCAGCTCCCGCCGGGCGCGGTCCAGGAGTTCGGCGTCGCGGCCAACCTTGACCACCAGGTCACCGGCGGCGAACACCGCGTTCTCGCCCAGGGCGAGGAGCCGTGCCTCCCCGGCCTGCCCGGGCAGTACGCCCGCCGCCGCCAGCAGGTCGCGCGCCTTCGCCTCGTCCATGTTCGCCTCCGTGCGTCGACGCGGTCCTCGATGTGCTCGTGAACAGCCGCTGAGCCCGTGCCCGAGCGCACGCTCAGGAGCGCTTGCCCCGGCCGCCTCCCCGGCCGTCCGCCCGTCAGTGTCGCATTCCCCCAGGTCGCACCGTGTGCGCGGGGCACGGGGCACGAGCCGCCACCGGGGCCGGTACAACGGCATGCGTGGCCGGGATGTGCATCCCGGCCACGCATGCCCTCGGTGTGCTCACCGGCAGGGATCAGACGCCTGCCTTCTCACCCTCCAGCGCCGGAGGCCGGGGCGGCGGGGACGCCAGGGCCGACTCGTCGTGCGTCAGGTCGGGCAGCCGGTGCAGCCACTTCGGCAGATACCAGTTGCGCTCGCCGAGCAGGGCCATCACCGCAGGGAGCAGCACACCCCGGATGACGGTCGCGTCGATGAGCACCGCAGCGGCGAGGCCCACGCCCATCTGCTTCATGGACTGCATCGACAGCGTGCCGAAGATCGCGAAGACGGCCACCATGATCACCGCGGCGCTGGTGACGACTCCCGCCGTGGTCACCACGCCGTGCGTGATGGCCTCCTTCGTCGAACGGCCGCGCAGCCGCGCCTCGCGGATCCGGGAGACCACGAACACGTGGTAGTCCATCGAGAGCCCGAACAGGATGACGAAGAGGAACAGCGGCAGCCAGGTCACGATCGCGCCCACACCATGGGCGCCCACCAGCGACGCGCCCCAGCCGTGCTGGAAGACGGCGACCAGGATGCCGTAGGCCGCCCCGACCGACAGCAGATTGAGCACGATCGAGGTGATCGCGACCGTCAGCGAGCGGAAGGACACGAGCATCAGCAGGAAGGCGAAGACCACGACGAACGCGAAGACCGGGACCACCGAGGCGACGAGCTGGTCGTTGAAGTCGTGCGAGCCCGCGACCTGCCCGGTGATCGGCGCCTGTACGCCGTCGACCTTGCCGAGGGTGTCCGGCCGCACCTTGTCGCGCAGCAGTTCCAGGCTCTTGCCCGCCCGGTCCAGGTCCGAGCCGCCGACCAGCGGGACGGAGATCACGGCCACGTTCTGCGCGTCGTGCAGCCTGATGTCCACCGGGCCCCGCGAGGCGCCCGAACTGATCGCCTGCGCACGGAAGTCGGCGAGCGCGGCCTTCACGTCGGGGGCGTTGATGTCCTTGGCCCGGACGACGACCTGAGCGGGCTCGGAGCCGCCGGGGAAGGCGTCGTTGACCCGGTTGTACGTGGCCACGATCGGCAGCTTGTCGCCGAACTCCTGGTCCATGGTCAGGTTCTGGGTCTTCATGCCGAGCGCGGGCGCCGCGACCGCCAGCAGGGCACCCGCCGCGATCACCAGCGAGACGGCGGGCCTGGCGAGGACGACCTTGAGCACGGCGGCCCACAGCCGGCTGCCCTCGGCGGAGGAACGGGCGCCGGCACCGCGCCGACGGTCCGGGTGCAGGAACGGCAGACGCCCCTTCTCCACCCGTGTGCCGAGCAGGGACAGCAGCGCGGGCAGCACGGTCACCGAACCGACCATGGCCACCGCCACGACCATCAGAGAGGCCAGGCCCATCGCCTCGAAGGTGGCGATCCCCGTGAAGAGCATGCCCGCCATGGCGACACACACGGTGACACCGGAGACGATGACGGCGCGCCCGCTGGTCGCGGCGGCGATCCGCAGCGCGGTGCCCGGGTCCCGGCCGGCCGCGCGCTCCTCACGCTCGCGCCGCAGATAGAACAGGCAGTAGTCGACGCCGACGGCCATGCCCACGAGCAGCATCACGGAGTTGGCGGTGTCGCTCATCGGCTGCAGATGGCTGACGATGCCCATCAGACCCATCGTCGCCGTGATCGCGGTGATGGCCAGCCCCACCGGGAGCAGCGCGGCGACCAGCGCGCCGAACGCGATGAGCAGGATGCCGAGCGCCACCGGCACCGCGGAGTACTCGGCCTGCTTGAAGTCGTCGCCGAACGCGTCGGAGAACGTCTTCTGCATGCTGGCGCCGCCGATCTCCTCGATCCGCAGTCCGCCGTGCTCCTTCTGGACCCCGGCGACGGCCTTCAGCACCGGCTCGACCCGGTCGCCCGCGGTGTCCGCGTCCCCGCGCATGTCGAACTGCACCAGCGCGCTGCGGCCGTCCCGGGAGACGGTCTTGGTGTCGTACGGGGACATCACGTCCGTCACCCGCCCGGTGCCCTCGACGGCCCGTACGACCGCGGTGACGGCGGAGCGGAACGCCGGGTCCGTGGCGGTGGTCCGGCCGTCCTTCGCCTGGATCAGGACGGTCTCACCGGCCGGCTGCTCGATGCCCGCGTCCTGGATGATCTGTGCGGCGGTGTGTGTCTCGCCCCCATCTGGTCGCTGTCCTTGACGTCGACGCGGCCCGCCGCCGAGCCGACGGCCATCGCCAGGACGACGAACAGTACCCAGATGCCGACGGCAGCCCAGCGGTGCCGGGCGCTCCAGCCGCCGGCCCGCGCGGCGATGCCCCGCACCCGTGTGTCTCCGTTCCCCCTGACGGACGTGCCCCCCTCGTGTGCATGTGACGGCTCCCTGCCGTCACCGTTCGCTTCGACGGTAGGGGCGGGCGGGGGAGCCTCACCTCATGCTGGTCGGTGAACCGCGCACCGCCCGGCTCCTCCCCTCGGACCCCGTCGTCTCACCATCGGGGAGGAGGGCGGCCCTTACGCCTACTCGGGGTTCTCGGGGGACCGGCATCAGGGTCCGTGGCCGTAGGGTGTGCGGATGACGACGTACGCGGCGTTGCTGCGCGGGATCAACGTGGGCGGCAGCAAGAAGGTTCCGATGGCCGAACTGCGTACCCTGATGGAGGGGCTCGGCTTCGTCGGGGCCCGTACCTATCTCCAGAGCGGTCAGGCCGTCTTCTCCTGCGACCACGGTGACGAGGAGTCCCTCGCCGCGGAGCTCGGCGTGGCGATCGAGAGGCGTTTCGGTTTCCCCGTCGATGTGATCGTGCGCGACCACGCCTATCTCGCGTCAGTGCGCGACGCCTGTCCGTTCCCCGCGGACCGGCTGGAGGGCAGGCAACTGCACCTCACGTACTACTCGGAGCCGGTCGACGCCGAACGCTTCGCCGAGATCGATCCGGCCGTGTATCTGCCGGAGGAGTTCCGGCTGGGCGACCGCGCCCTCTATCTCTACGCCCCCGACGGACTCGGCCGCTCCAAGCTCGCCGAGCACCTCGCCAAGCGCCGGCTGGCAAAGGGCCTGATCGCCACCACCCGGAACTGGAACACCGTCGTCAAGCTGGCCGAGATGACCGCGACCGGAGAATGACCTCCGGCAGGCCCCGCACGGACGTCCGGCCCCGGGAAGAGAGCAACCGGGCCATGTGCGAGGCTCGTTGGCATGCGCTACATCATCATCGGAGCAGGGGCGGTCGGCGGGACCGTCGGCGCCCGGCTCGCCGAGGCGGGGCACGACGTGGTCCTGGTCGCGCGCGGCGCGCAGCTCAGCGCGCTGAGGGAGCACGGACTGCGCTTCCACGGCCCGGAGGGCGAGCGGATCCACCGGCTGCCGGTCGTCGACGGGCCCGACGCGCTGGGCGAGTTGCGGCCGGACGACGTGCTCATGCTGACGGTCAAGACCCAGGACAGCGAGGGCGCCCTGGACATCTGGGGCCCGGCGCCCGTGGCGGGCGGTGGCACGGCCGCCGAGGACCTGCCCGTGGTCTGCCTGCAGAACGGGGTGGAGAGCCCCCGGATCGCCCTGCGCCGTTTTCGCCGGGTGTACGGGGTCTGCGTCTGGCTGCCGTGCACCTATGTGGAACCGGGCGTGGTCTCCGCGGCGGGCACCCCGCTCACCGGCATCCTGCACCTCGGCCGCCATCCCCACGGCACCGACGACACCGTCCGCCGCATCGCCGCCGATCTGGAGAGCGCCCGGTTCGAGGCACCGGTCGTGCCGGATGTGGCGCGCTGGCAGTACGCCAAGCTGCTGGCCAACCTCGCCAACGCCGTCGAGGCGGTGAGCGGGCCCCTGTCCGGCGAGGAGGCGCAGCTGCTGCTGGAACGGGTGCGCGCCGAGGGCGAGTCGGTGCTCAGGGCCGCCGGGATCCCGAACGCGAGCACGACGGAACAGAAGGAGGCACGCGAGGACAAGATACGTCTGGTGCCGCTCGACGGGGCCGTGCGGGGCGGTGGCTCCTCCTGGCAGTCGCTCACCCGCGGCACCGGCACGATCGAGGCCGACTACCTCAACGGCGAGATCGTGCTCCTCGGCCGGCTGCACGGCGTACCCACGCCCCTGAACGAATTGCTGCAACAGCTCGCGACCACGTTCGCGCGGGAGCGGCGGCCGGCCGGGTCGCTGCCGGTGGCGGAGCTGGTGCGGCGCGCCGAGGAGGCGGAGCAGGCGGTCCGGGCCCCCGGCGCGGACCGGACCGCCGAGGATCAGCCGAGGTCGTAGTCGAAGGTGCTCAGTCAGAGATGTGACCATTGCTCGGATGAATCTGACTACGCGCATCCCTCCGAGGGGCTTCTTTCGGCAAAATACGTCACTTCAATTGACTGAGTTACTCAAGTGCTCCTACCTTTCCCGGCGTTGGGTACAGGCTAAGCCCACGGGAGGGTTCCATGCCCACGCACCGAAGAGCCGCCCTCGTCACCCTCGTCTCCGCGATCCTGGCCGCCGGTGTCCCGGGCGCCGTCGCCCAGGCCCCGCCCGCGTCCCCGGACGTCTATGTGTCCCCGTCCGGGAACGACCACGCCGACGGCACCGCCCGCCACCCGGTCCGCACCCTGGAACGCGCCCGCGATCTGGCCCGGACCCGCGTCGGGGATCTGCAGGCCGATCTGACGATCCATCTCGCGTCGGGCACCTACCGGCTGACGGACCCCCTCGTCCTCGACGCCCGCGACTCCGGCACCCATGGCCATCGCGTCATCTGGCAGGGCACGGGCGACACCGTCGTCAGCGGCGGCCGCCGGGTCACCGGCTGGCGGCCGGTCCGGGGCCGGCCGGGCCTCTGGACCGCGCCCGCACCCCAAGAGCTCACCGACACACGGCAGTTGTACGTCGACGGGGTGCGCGCCCAGCGGGCCCGGGGCGCCGTCCCGGTGACCCTGACCCAGACGGCGACCGGCTACACGGCGTCCTCCGACGCCATCGCCCACTGGAAGCGCCCCTCCGACGCCGAGTTCGTCTACACCAGCGGCGAGGCGCTGTGGAACATCGAGCGCAACGGCCTCGGCCAGTGGACCGAGCCCCGCTGCCGTATCGCCTCCGCCGAGGGCACCACCATCACCATGGCCCAGCCGTGCTGGGACAACTCCAACAAGCGGGTCGAGTTCCCGGCCATCCCCGGTCGCACGGTCAGCATGGTCGGGCCGGGCCGGCTCACCAACAGCGGCAGGGCGACCTATGTCGAGAACGCCTACGAACTCCTCGACCAGCCCGGCGAGTGGTACCTCGACCGCGGTGCCCACCGCGTCTACTACCTGCCGCGCAAGGGCGAGAACCTCGGCCGGTCCGACGTCGAGGCGCCCGCCGCCGAGAAACTGGTCGACGGCCGGGGCACCGCCGACGCGCCCGTGCACGACATCGTCCTGCGCGGGCTGCGGTTCAGCTACGCGACCTGGCTGACCCCGTCCGGACCCGAGGGCTTCTCCGAGATCCAGGCCGGCTACACCGTCACCGGCGACCGGGGCTGGGCCACCCAGGGCCTGTGCCACTACGTCGACGGCGGCACCTGCCCGTTCGCCTCCTGGACGAAGATGCCCGGCAACGTGTCCTTCACCTACGGGCAGCGCATCGCCTTCGCCGACGACGTCTTCGCCCATCTCGGCGCCTCCGGGCTGGACCTCGGGACGGGCAGCGAGGACTCCACCGTCAGCGGCAGCGTCTTCACCGACATCTCCGGCAACGGCCTGGAGATCGGCGGCGTGGACGGTCAAACACCCGCCTCGGGCGTTCAGGTGACGAACAATCACCTCTACGGCCTGCCCCGCGAGTACCACGGTGGCGTGGCGATCCTCAACGGCTACACCGCGCACGACACCATCGCCCACAACCAGATCGACCATGTCGGCTACAGCGCCGTCTCGATGGGCTGGGGCGGCTGGCCCGACAAGATCGGCGACCCGGCGACCCCGAACCCCAGCCACGACAACGCGGTCCGCGACAACCTGATCTACGACTACATGCAGATGCTCGACGACGGCGGCGGCGTCTACACCCAGGGCCTGACCGGCACGTCGATGGCCGACGGCGAGCAGGTCACCGGCAATGTCATCCACGACCAGTGGGGCCTCGGCAAGAGCGTCTACACCGACAACGGCTGCACCTACGAGACGGTCCAGGGCAACGTCCTGTTCCACGCCTCGTACGCCAACGTCGCCTCCCGCCACACCGACTACCGCGATGACCTGGGCAACAACGACCCGACCCTGGTCAAGGACAACTGGTGGGAGGAGGGCACGGCCGACAGTGACAACAAGGGCCTGGTGACGACCGGCAACAAGATCATGACGGCGCTGTCGGACGTCCCGTCCAGGATCGTCGCCGACGCGGGTCTCGAACCGGCCTACCGCGGACTGCTCCACCGGGAGACCGGCGGACCCTCCGCCCCCGAGGCGCCCTCCCGCGTCGGCACGGGCACGGCGGGCGCGGACGCCCTGTACGTCACCTTCAACCCGAGCTTCGTCGAGGGGAGTTCGCCGGTGACGGGCTACACCGCCCGTGCCTACGACACCACCGGCCGGCAGGTCGGCGAACAGTCGGTCACCGCCGGGGACCTCCGGCGCACCGCGCTCGTCAGGATCGGCGGACTGCCCTCCACCGGCGGCCCGTTCACGGTGACGGTCATCGCGGCCAACGCCCACGGCACGAGCGCCCCGTCCCTGGCCTCGCTCCCGCTGACCCCCACCGCCGCCACCGTGCTGCCCGCGGCGCCGACGGGCCCGAAGCTGCGGACGCAGTCCACGGCGGCCACCCTCGCCTGGACCCCGCCGGCCGCGACCGGCGACGCCAAGGTGACCGGCTACCGGGTGACGGTCTCCGACGGCCGCGACCCGATCGAGGTGACGGGCCGGGACGTCCTGGTCACCCAGCCGTCCGCCAAAGGCATGTTCCGGGTGATCGGCGGTCTGCGGCCGGGCACCTCGTACACGGTCACGGTCGCCGCGGTGACGGCCGCCGGCACCGGCCCGGCGGCGACGGTGACGGCGAGGACCGCGCCGTGACCACCCGCACCTCTCCCGCGGGCATCGGCTGACCGCCCACGGGCGCCCACCGGCGGTGGGCGCCCGTGACGCGCGGCGCTCTCAGGCCCCGAGGGCCGTCAGCAGCGGCAGCCGGGCCTCGTCGTAGCGTTCCAGCACCACGTCGGCCACCTCCGGCGCGGGCCCCAGGACATCGGCCAGCACGTCCGCCTCGGCGGCGCCCCGGGCGATGCGGTCCGGCAGAAAACCCGGGGCCAGGACGTACGGCGCCACGGCCACCCGTGCGCAGCCCGCCGCCCGCAGTTCCCGCACCGCGTCCTCGGTGCGGGGCAGGGAAGCGGAGGCGAACGCAGGCCGCACGGCGCACCAACCGGTGTGCCGCCACTCCCGCGCGATGTCAGCGATCACTGCGATCGCCTCCGGGTCCGTCGACCCCGCCGAGGCCAGCACGACCCCGGTCGAGGACTTGTCGGCGGGGGACAGCCCCGCCTCGTACAGCCGCCGCTCCAGCGCGTCGAGCAGCAGCGGCGAGGGTCCCAGCACCTCCGCCTGCCGGATCCGCAGCCGGGGCGGAGCCTCCCGCAGAACCGCCGGGATGTCCGCCTTCGCATGGAACGCCCGCGTCAGCAGCAGGGGGAGCGCCACGGCGTCGCGCACTCCCTCGTCCGCCAGCGACTCCAGGACCCCCTGCACGGAGGGGACGTTGAAGTCCAGGAAGCCGGTCTCCACACGCAGCCCTGGCCGCAGCGACCGTACCCGCCGGACGAGGGCGTGCACCGTCGCGGCATGCCGCGGATCGCGGCTGCCGTGGGCGATGACCACCAGGACGGGGCGGACCGGCTTCGGATGCATGGGATGTCAGCCCTTGACGAGAAGACCGCGACTGCGCAGCACCCACCGCTCCAGCGGACTGAAGATCAGCAGGTCGATCGCGATACCGACGATCAGGATCAGGATGACGGCCTCGAAGACCATGGACATGGAACTGGCGTTGCGGCCGTTCTCCAGCAGCGCGCCCAGTCCGATGCCGAGGTCGGGCGAGGAGGCGATGATCTCCGCCGCCATCAGCGAGCGCCAGGAGAAGGCCCAGCCCTGCTTCAGACCCGCCAGATAGCCCGGCAGCGCGGCGGGCATGACGATGTGCCAGGTGCCCCTGAGCCCGGTCGCCCCCATCGTCCTGCCCGCCCGCAGGAACAGCGGCGGCACCTGGTCGGCACCGGACACCAGGCCGTTGGCGATCGACGGCACGGCACCGAGCAGGATCACCGCGTACATCATCGAGTTGTTCAGGCCCAGCCAGATCACCGCAGGCGGCACCCAGGCCACCGACGGGAGCGACTGGAGCCCGGACAGGATCGGGCCGATGGCCGCGCGCACGAACTTCACACGGGCCACCAGCAGGCCCAGCGGGGTGCCGATCGCCAGGGCGAACAGGAAGCCCAGCAGACCGCGAGAGACGCTGGTCCAGATGTAGCCGAGCAGCTTGCCCTGGAGCCAGGCCTCCTCCACCTCGCCCCATACGTCGGCGGGGGACGGCAGCTTGGTCGGATCGTCGACGATCTTGAAGGAGACCAGTGCCTGCCAGACCAGCACCACGAACGCGATCGCGAGGAGCGGCGGCAGGATCTTGTTGACGAAGGTCTGCCGGAAGGGCGTCCGGCCGGTGGCGGAGACCTCCAGGGCGTCGAGGCCCGCCTCCAGGCCGCCCAGCCCGGCGCTGTCCCTGACGGAGGAGTCCGCCGTCGGGTCGGTGGTCTCAGTGCTGGCCATGACGGCGGATCTCCCCACGCAGTACTTCGGTGATCTCGACGGACAGTTCCGCCACCGGGGCGTCCTCGATACGGCGGGGCTGCGGGATGTCGACCGTCCACTCGCGCGCCACCCGGCCCGGACGCGAGGACAGCAGCACGACGCGCTGCGCCAGCCGGACCGCCTCACGCACGTTGTGCGTGACGAACAGCACGGACAGGCCCGTCTCCGCCCAGATCCGGGTCAGCTCGTCGTGCAGCACGTCCCGGGTGATCGCGTCGAGCGCCGCGAACGGCTCGTCCATCAGCAGCAGCTGACTGTCCTGCGCCAGGGCCCGGGCCATGGCGACACGCTGGCGCATACCGCCGGAGAGCTCGTGCACCCGCTTTCCGTACGAGCCCTGGAGACGGACCAGTTCGAGCAGCTCCTCGGCCTTGCCGCGCCGCTCGCTCTTCGGAACGCCCCGCAGCTTCAGGGCGAGTTCGATGTTCTTGCCCGCGGTCAGCCAGGGGAACAGGGCGTGTTCCTGGAACATCAGCGCCGGGCGCCCCTGGGTGGTGATGTCGCCCGCGGAGGGCCTGTCGAGCCCCGCGACCAGGTTGAGCAGGGTGGACTTGCCGCAGCCCGAGGCCCCCAGGAGGGTGACGAACTCACCCGGAGCGACATCCAGGGTGATGTCGTCGAGGACGAGCTGCTGTCCGGCGGGCCCGGCGAAGGACTTCGAGACATGCTCGATCCGCGCGGCGTGCTCCACCGACGCGGCGCCTTCGGCGGCCTTGGCGAGAGCGGTGGCCATGGTCGTCACCTCCTGGGAACTCTTCGGGACCGGGCTTACTTCGCGCCGAGACCGGCGTCGTCGACGGTGCTCTCGCCCTCGTCCTTGAGGACCTTGTTCAGCAGGGTCAGGTCGTAGATGCCGGCCAGCTTCGGGTCCTTCAGCAGACCGGACTTGACCGCGTGCTGCGCCTCGGTGTTCAGGGTCGAGGCCAGCGGGTCGTCGGTGATCTGGATCGACTTCCACGCCGGGTCCAGCACGTTCGCCGGCAGTGCCTTGCCGGAGTCGGCCTCCAGCTGCTTGTTCGCCGCGGCCTTGGCCTCGTCCGGGTTGGCGTTGATCCACTTGTTGGTGTCGACCGACGCCCTGAGGACCGCCTCCACGGCCTTCGGGTGCTCCGTGAGGAACTTCTGCGACACGATGATGTTCGTGATCACGAACTTCTCGCCGGGCCACAGCGACGACTCGTCCAGCAGGACCTTGCCGCCCTCCGCCACCAGCTTGGACGCGGTCGGCTCCGGCACCCAGGCGCCGTCGATCGAGCCGGTCTTGAAGGCGTCGGGGGTGACCTTGTTGTCGGTGCGGACCACCGAGACATCGCCCTTGCCGCTCTCCGGGTCGACCTTCCAGCCCTGTTCCGCGACCCAGTTGAGGAAGGCCACGTCCTGCGTGTTGCCGAGCTGAGGCGTCGCGATCTTCTTGCCCTTGACGTCCTTCAGCGACTTGATCTTCTTCGGGTCGACGACGAGCTTCACCCCGCCGGACGCCGAACCGCCGATGATGCGCAGGCTCTTCCCGTCGGACTTGGTGTAGCCGTTGATCGCCGGGGAGGGTCCGATCCAGCCGATGTCGATGGCACCGGAGTTGAGGGCCTCGATCTCGGAGGGACCGGCGTTGAAGATCTGGTACTTGGCCTGCGTGCCGCCGAGCGACTTCTGGAAGAAGCCCTTCTGGACGCCGACGAGTGCGGTCGCGTGGGTGAGGTTGCCGAAGTAGCCGATCTTCACGGAGTCGAGACCGTCGATCTTCTTGGCTCCGGCGACGATCTTCTGGCTGGAGGAGTCGTCCTTGGCCTCGGACCCGTAGCCGCAGGCGGCGAGGGTGAGGAGGGGGAGAACGGCGAGTGCGGCTATGGCGCCGCGAAGCGGGGAGCGGTTGGCAGGCACGGGAGGCGGTCCTCTCGTTGGCCCGGCGGTCACGGTCTCTCAGGTGGTCGTGGCCGGGAGTTCGGCTGAGGGTCTTCGTCGCTGCTGGGACGTCAGGTGGGGGGACTGGGCGCGCAGGCGGTGCGCGTACGTCATCGCGCACATCGCGCCACTCCGCCCTGCCCGCTCCCGAGGGCGCCGCTGCCGACGCGGCCGCCCTCCTTCGCGAACATCGAGTAGAAGCAGGTGGTGGTCATGGTCAGAAGTCCCACCCGTCGCCGTCGGCGTGGTCCTTCACCGGCTCGGGCGCGGCGAACGACTCGCCGACCATGCCCGCGGTGAGCGTGGTGCCGTCGGCCGGGTCGATCAGGATGAACGATCCGGTGCGGCGGGAGTCCGCGTACGCGTCCACCGGCAGCGGCTCCGCGGTACGGATCTTCACCCGGCCGATGTCGTTGGCGACGAGCTGACCCGGGTGCGGGTGCAGGGACAGGTCGTCCAGGGTGAGGCGGGACGGGATGTCCTTGACGACCGCCTTGACCGTGCGGGTGCCGTGCTTGAGCAGCACCCGGTGGCCGACGGTCAGCGCCTGGTCCGCGACATGGCAGACCGTCGCCTCGATGTCCTGGGTGGTCGCGGGCGCGTCCTTGCTCGGCACGATCAGGTCGCCGCGCGAGATGTCGATGTCGTCCTCCAGCAGGAGGGTCACCGACTGCGGGGTCCACGCCACGTCGACCGGCCTGCCCAGCAGGTCGATCCCGGAGACCTTCGTGGTCCGGCCGGAGGGCAGCACGGTGACCTGCTCGCCGACGCGGAAGGTGCCGGCCGCGATCTGGCCCGCGTAACCCCGGTAGTCGGGGTGCTCGGTGCTCTGCGGGCGGATCACGTACTGCACGGGCAGGCGCGCGTGGCAGTGCGCCAGATCGTGGCTGACCGGGACCGTCTCCAGGTGCTCCAGGACGGTGGGGCCGCCGTACCAGTCCATGTTCGCGGACGGCTCCACCACGTTGTCACCGGCCAGCGCCGAGATCGGGATCGCGGTGACCTCGGGGACGCCCAGCTCGGTCGCGTACGCCGTGAACTCCTTGGCGATCGCCGCGAACACCGACTCCTGGTAGTCCACGAGGTCCATCTTGTTCACGGCGAGGACCACGTGCGGGACGCGCAGCAGGGCGGCGATCGCGGCGTGACGGCGGGTCTGCTCGACGACGCCGTTGCGGGCGTCGACCAGGACCACCGTCAGCTCGGCGGTGGAGGCACCGGTGACCATGTTCCGCGTGTACTGCACATGGCCGGGGGTGTCGGCGAGGATGAACCGCCGGCGGGGCGTGGCGAAGTAGCGGTACGCCACGTCGATGGTGATGCCCTGTTCGCGCTCGGCGCGCAGGCCGTCGGTGAGCAGCGCGAGGTCCGGACCTTCCTTGCCGCGGCTCGCCGAGGCGCGCTCCACGGCCTCCAGCTGGTCGGCGAGCACCGACTTGGAGTCGTGCAGCAGCCGCCCGACGAGCGTGGACTTGCCGTCGTCGACCGAGCCGGCGGTGGCGAACCGCAGGAGGGTGGTGGCGGAGAGTTCCGTGGTCGTGGTCATGGCTAGAAGTACCCCTCGCGCTTGCGGTCCTCCATGGCGGCCTCGGACAGCTTGTCGTCCGCGCGGGTGGCGCCGCGCTCGGTGAGCCGGGAGGCGGCGATCTCGGCGATCACCTGCTCCAGGGTCACCGCCTCCGAGTCCACGGCACCGGTGCAGGACATGTCACCGACGGTCCGGTAGCGCACCAGGCGCCGCTCGACCGTCTCGCCCTCCTTGGGCCCGCCCCAGTCGCCCCCGGTCAGCCACATGCCGCTGCGCCGGAAGACGTCGCGCTCATGGGCGAAGTAGATCTCGGGCAGTTCGATGCCCTCTCGGGCGATGTACTGCCACACGTCCAGTTCGGTCCAGTTGGACAGGGGGAACACCCGGACGTGTTCGCCGGCCGCGTGGCGGCCGTTGTAGAGCTGCCACAGCTCGGGGCGCTGGCGGCGCGGGTCCCACTGGGAGAACTCGTCGCGCAGCGAGAAGACGCGCTCCTTGGCGCGGGCCTTCTCCTCGTCCCGGCGGCCGCCGCCGAAGACGGCATCGAACCGCTCCGCCTGGATCTTCTCGGTCAGGGGCAGGGTCTGCAGGGGGTTCCGGGTGCCGTCGGGGCGCTCCTTGAGCACCCCGCGGTCGATGTAGTCCTGCACGGACGCCACATGCAGCCGCAGCCCGTGCCGCGCGACGGCGCGGTCGCGGTACTCCAGCACCTCGGGGAAGTTGTGCCCGGTGTCCACGTGCAGCAGCGAGAACGGCACCGGCGCGGGCGTGAACGCCTTCAGCGCCAGGTGCAGCATGACGATGGAGTCCTTGCCGCCGGAGAACAGGATCACCGGCCGCTCGAACTCGCCCGCCACCTCACGGAAGACATGGACGGCCTCGGACTCCAGCGCGTCCAGATGGGACAGGGCGTACGGGCTGTCCGTGCCCCCGGTGGTCGAGGTGGCGGTGGTCGTCATGCCAGCCCCCTTTCGCTGAGCAGCGCGTGCACCGCGGCCGCCGACTCCTGCACGGTCTGGTTCTGGGACTCGATCCGCAGATCGGGGGACTCGGGCTCCTCGTACGGGTCGTCGACCCCCGTCAGGCCCGTCAGTTCGCCCGCGGCCTGCTTGGCGTACAGGCCCTTCACATCGCGTACGGAGCACACCTCCACAGGCGTCGCCACATGCACCTCGATGTACGGCGCCCCGCTCTCCTGGTGGCGCTTGCGCACCGCCTCGCGGCTGTCCGCGTACGGCGCGATCACCGGGACCAGCGCCTTGACGCCGTTCCGGGCGAGCAGATCCGCGAGAAAGCCGATGCGCTGCACGTTCGTGTGCCGGTCCGCGCGGCTGAAGCCGAGGCCCGCGGAGATGAACTCGCGGATCTCGTCGCCGTCGAGCACCTCGACCCGGTGGCCCTCCGCGCGCAGCCGGCCGGCCAGCTCGTAGGCGATCGTGGTCTTGCCGGCGCTCGGCAGACCCGTGAGCCAGACGGTGGCTCCGGTTGTCACGGGGGTCTCCCTGGTTGTCGGAACGTTCGTGGAAAGCTGAGTCATGGTCAGCCGTGCAGCCCGCACTCGGTCTTGGCGCGGCCCGCCCAGCGACCGGCGCGCGCGTCCTCGCCCGCCAGGACCCGGCGGGTGCAGGGAGCGCAGCCCACGGAGGCATAGCCGTCCATCAGCAACGGGTTGGTGAGGACGCCGTGTTCGGCGATGTACGCCTCCACGTCCTCCTGGGTCCAGCGGGCGATCGGCGAGACCTTGACCTTCTGCCGCTTCTCGTCCCAGCCGACGACCGGGGTGTTCGCCCGGGTCGGGGACTCGTCGCGGCGCAGTCCGGTCGCCCAGGCGTCATAGCCCGTGAGGCCTTCCTCCAGGGGCTGGACCTTGCGCAGCTTGCAGCACAGGTCGGGATCCCGGTCGTGCAGCCGGGGCCCGTACTCGGCGTCCTGCTCGGCGACCGTCTGCCGCGGGGTGAGCGTGATGACGTTGACGTCCATCACGGCCTCGACCGCGTCGCGGGTGCCGATGGTCTCCGGGAAGTGGTAGCCGGTGTCGAGGAACACGACATCCACACCCGGCATCGCGCGGGAGGCGAGGTGGGCCACCACCGCGTCCTCCATCGAGGAGGTCACGCAGAAGCGTTTGCCGAACGTCTCGGCCGCCCACGCGAGGATCTCCAGCGCGGAGGCGTCCTCCAGATCGCGGCCCGCCTGCTCGGCGAGCGCCCTCAACTCGTCGGTGCCGCACTCTTGCTGAGTCGTCGTCATATCCCGTCCCCTCCGCTGTCGGCTCGCCGGAGCCCCTGGGCCAGCAGGCCCAGGAACTTCAGCTGGAAGGCTCGATTGCACGCCGCGCATTCCCATGCGCCATGTCCCTGTTCGCTGGGACGAAGGTCCTCGTCGCCGCAGTAGGGGCAGTAGAAGGGGGCCGCTCGCTCGCTCACGACAGCGCCTCCTCGGACGCCCGGGCCGCCCAGGTCGCGAACCGCTCGCCGTCCTCACGCTCCGCCTGGAAGCGCTTGAGTACCCGCTCGATGTAGTCCGGCAGTTCGTCGGAGGTGACCTTCAGACCGCGGACCTTGCGGCCGAAGCCGGCCTCCAGGCCGAGCGCGCCGCCCAGGTGCACCTGGTAGCCCTCGACCTGCTCGCCGTTGTCGTTCAGGACCAGCTGGCCCTTGAGACCGATGTCCGCCACCTGGATACGGGCGCAGGCGTTCGGGCAGCCGTTGATGTTGATGGTGAGCGGCTCGTCGAAGTCCGG
The DNA here is from genome assembly GCF_042889625.1 of Streptomyces sp. NPDC002573. Taxonomy (NCBI): domain Bacteria; kingdom Bacillati; phylum Actinomycetota; class Actinomycetes; order Kitasatosporales; family Streptomycetaceae; genus Streptomyces; species Streptomyces sp. NPDC002573. The sequence continues at coordinate 213,890 of NZ_JBIARC010000005.1, forward strand.
GATGCGGCGCTCCAGTTCGTCGATCAGCGCGGAACCGCGCGCCTTGGTCTCGACGATGGCGAGCTTGCAGAACTCGATGCCGGTGCAGGCCATGGTGCCGCGCCGGAACGAGGACGGCTTCACCCTGAGGTCGAGCGCCTCCAGGCCCTCGACCAGCGAGTCGATCTGGTCCTGCTCGACGTCGAGCACGATCATCTTCTGCTCGGCGGTCGTCCGGACCCGGCCGGAGCCGTGTGCCTCGGCGAGGTCCGCGATCTTCGTCAGCGTCGTCCCGTCCACACGGCCCACCCGCGGCGCGAACCCGACGTAGTAGCGGCCGTCCTTCTGCCGGTGCACCCCGACGTGGTCGCGCCAGCGCTCCACGGGCTGTGCGGGCGCCGGACCGTCCGTCAGTTTCCGCTTCAGGTACTCGCCCTCCAGCACCTGACGGAACTTCTCCACGCCCCAGTCGGCGACCAGGAACTTCAGCCGGGCGCGGTTGCGCAGCCGGCGGTAGCCGTAGTCACGGAAGATCGAGATGACGCCCTCGTGGACGTCCGGCACCTCGTCCAGCGGTACCCAGGCGCCGAGCCGCTGCCCGATCTTCGGGTTGGTGGACAGACCGCCGCCGACCCACACGTCGAAGCCGGGGCCGTGCTCCGGGTGGACCACGCCGACGAAGGCGACGTCGTTGATCTCGTGGGCCACGTCGAGCAGCGGCGATCCCGAGATCGCGGTCTTGAACTTGCGCGGCAGGTTCGAGTACGCCTTGTTGCCGATGACCCGGCGGTGGATCTCCTCGATGGCCGGGGTGCCGTCGACGATCTCGTCCTCGGCGATACCGGCGACGGGCGAGCCGAGGATCACGCGGGGCGTGTCGCCGCAGGCCTCGGTGGTGGACAGCCCGACGGCCTCCAGACGGTTCCAGATCTCGGGGACGTCCTCGATCCGGATCCAGTGGTACTGGACGTTCTGCCGGTCGGTGATGTCGGCGGTGCCGCGGGCGAACTCCTGCGAGACCTCACCGATGACGCGCAGCTGCCGGGTCGTCAGCCGGCCGCCGTCGATGCGGACGCGGAGCATGAAGTGCCTGTCGTCCAGCTCCTCCGGCTCCAGAATCGCGGTCTTGCCGCCGTCGATCCCGGGCTTGCGCTGGGTGTACAGACCCCACCAGCGCATCCGGCCGCGCAGATCGCTGGGGTCGATGGAGTCGAAGCCGCGCCGGGAGTAGATCGTCTCAATACGTGTCCGCACATTGAGACCGTCGTCGTCCTTCTTGAACTGTTCGTTGCCGTTGAGCGGGGTGAAGTGACCCACCGCCCACTGACCCTCGCCACGGTGACGGCTCACCTTGCGGCGGGGCGTGGCGGAATTCTGCGGGGTGGCGGCCATGGTGAGTACGTCCTTCGGACAGACGGGGGCAGCGGCTCTTACCTGCGTTTACAGGCGCATGTCACAAGTGCGCGGCTCTGCGCGAGGGTGAGGAAGAGAAGAAAAAAGGGAACTGGCTGGAGTCTCAGCTCGCCGGACAGATGGCGCTGGACATGCGGCCGAGATCGACGTGTCGTCGACTCACCAAGGCGATTCCAGTTCCAGACATGACGGAAGCGTGGCACGGCGTATTGGACCCAGTCCAGATCCGTCCGTGATGTGGACACCCCTGTCCCGAGATGCGGGACAGTGGTGTCCTTGGTCACATGGCGGGGCCCGCCGTGTGGATGCAGGTCAGGCCGGGTAAGCCCCCATCCAGGGCCCCGGCGTGGGCACGTCGGGCTCCTCCTCGACCTTGGTGTCGAAGAGCCGGAAGCCCCGGCGCTGGTAGTTGTCCATCGCGTGTTCGCCGTCCTTGCTGCACGTGTGCAGCCACACCCGCTTGGTCGGCACGCACCCCGACCGGCGGTCCGCGAGGTCCCAGGCGCGCGCGGTGCCGTACGAGAGCAGGTGTCCCCCGATCCGCCGCCCGCGGAACGCCGGGAGCAGCCCGAAGTAGGCGATCTCGACGACCCCTTCCTCCACGGGGTCCAGCTCGACATACCCGGCCGGTGTGCCCCGGTCGTAGGCGACCCAGGTCTCCACGCCCGGCCGCTCCAGGTACTCCTGCCACCGTGCGTAGGTCCAGCCCAGCCGGTCGGTCCAATGGATGTCCCCGCCGACCGACGCGTACAGGAAGCGGCTGAACGCCGGCGAGGGCACCTCCGCGCGGACGATCCGGACATCGCCCTCGGGGGCCGTGGCGGGCCGCAGATCGGCCGGGGAGGTCTGTTCCAGGGACCACGTGGTCACGGTGAGGGTGCTCATGCGGTCAGGGAATCATGGGGACACGCGGCCTGACGAGGGGGGGTCCGCCCCCCGGACTCCGGCCGGTCCGCGTTCGCTGCTGCGGTGTGTCGTCGGTCCGGCCGGTCGTGCGTCCGCTACTCCAGCGCGTCGTCGACGGAGTTGAGCGGCACCGCGTACAGCACCCGTCCGTCGGCCGAGCCCGTCCCCGAGTCGTCGTCCTCGCCGACCGCGCCCTCCGTAAGCGTCCACAGTTCGCCCGTCTGCTGCCAGTACGACAGGGACGTGGTGTGCCGGCCCCAGCAGGCATGGGTCTCGTCGGCCGCGCAGGTGGTCGCCTTCGCGCCGGAGGCGGTCTGCCGCCAGAGCGTTCCGTGCCGGCCGCCGACGGTGGGCGCGCGGTCGACGTACCAGTCCGGCCGGGCTTCCCCCGGGCGCTTGTGCGACAGCACGCCCTGGACCCCGGCCGCGTCGGTCTCGTAGGTCTCGGTCGCCCGGACGCCTCCGTGCGCGTCTGTGGCCAGCAGTCCGGTGCGGCCGGGGACGGTGCTGTAGGCGTAGCGCCACAGGCGGGCCGGCCGGTTGGTGCCGCCGGGAGGGAACCACTCGCTCGCCACCAGGCTGTCCGGGGTCGAGGTGCGGTCCAGGGAGAGGGCGGAGAAACAGGGGACCGTGCGGTCGTCCGCTGTCGAACAGGGGCCGCCGGTCAGGCGGTAGGAGCCGATCTCGGGCAGCACGAACTGGTAGCCGTGCGCCGAGTAGCCGCCCTTGACCCGGCCGATGGCGTCACTGTCGACGTCCGCCTTCAGGATGCGCTGGAGGTCGAAGACGAGCAGGGAGTCGCGGGCGGTGACGATCAGCTTGTCCTGGTGCCACACCATCCCGGACAGACGGGTGCGTACGGCTTCGAAGCCCTTGCCGTCGGCGCTGGGGGCGACCAGCAGGACCCAGCGGTAGGCGAGGCGGGCCGGGTCGTTCGCGTCGATGAATGCGACCCGGGCGAGCCCCCGGTCGGCGGCGGGGGAACGGCGCCCGGCGTGGCGGTCGTCGTGCGTCCAGCCGGACAGGACGACCCGGTCGGGACCCCAGCGGCCGTCGTCGTCGGCGTCCCCGGAGGTGGTGACGGACCGGGGGCGCCACTGGGGGGTCGTCGCGTCGCCGTTGTCCCAGCAGTACGCGCGCGTGGCCGCCGGCTTCACCGGCAGCGCGGCCGTCTCGGCGGCGTCGCACGCGGACCGGTCGCGCATCGGGTGGTCGGCGGCCTGAAGGACGTCGTGGACGCTCACGCGGCCGCCCATCGCACGGGTGAGCGAGTCGAGTGTGCGCCGGTCGGTGAGGTTCTCGTGGAGGCGGAGCCCGGCGGTCTCCGCCGCGGTGGTGACCCGGGTCAGGCCCCCGGGGTTGTCCCCGCCCGCGGCCTGGGAGGTGCTGATCAGCGTGGCAGCGGCGGTGAGCGCCAGTGCGGTTCCGGCGAGCGTGGCCCGCAGCGCACGGCCCCGGCGCCTGCGGCGGTGTCTGCCACGGTGCTTCATACGACCTCCCGGCGTAGGCCAACTGCTCCTCACGATCCGCACGTTGACGGGAGAAGCGGGTGGGGTGGCCTGTGAAGGGGATGCTACGGCAGACGGATGCGGCACCGGTCGAAGACCCGGGAAATAAAGGGATATCCCCACCGTGAGGGCTAGCTCCTGTCGTCGAACTCCCGTCGTCCGCCCGGAGGGCGGGCTCTGCGGCGAGAGTGCGTGCATGGCGTCGCGGGGCAGGCAGGAGTTTGACGACAACTCCTAGGACGTGTGGCGAAAGTCCCGCCTGCCTCAGGGCGTCTCGGTGTCACGGTGACGCGGTGATGCTTCGGGCCCGCACCACCGTCGGTGCCACCGAGTGCGGCAGCAGGTCCGTGGGGTCCGCGGGAAGCAGCACCTCCACCTCCGCCGCATCACGGAAACGATACGGCCGGTGTTCCAGAAAGGCCCCGAGGTACCGCCTGACCCGGGACATCTCCGCGCGCACCGTCACCGTGCGAGCGGGGTCGCCGAACAGGTCGGCGGAGAGGTCGGCGGCCGAGCGGCCCGCGCGGTGGAGCGCGAGGAGGTACAGCAACTCGGCGTGCCGCGGGCTCAGTTCATGGGTCCAGGAACCCGTGTCGCCCGACACCGTCACCGACCAGCGGCGCGGGTGCGCCACATCCAGGACCACGCGGCTCGCGCGCTCCGGCGCGGGCGCGTCGGCCGCGCGGATCAGCCAGCCGTCCGGCAGCGGCTCCACCGTGCAGAGCCCCACCGCCGGCAGCAGGGAGCGGCCGGGGGCGAGCGACACGGGCAGGGCCACCCGGCTCACATACGGCATCCCGGTCACCGCCGCCGTCCAGCCGTCCTTGTCCACCGCCAGCGCTCGGCCGCCGAGCCCGGCGAGCAGGGGCGCCGCCACCGCGCGCAGCCGGTCCAGCGAGGTCAGATGCAACTCGCGCAGCCGGGCCTCGGCGAGCTTGGCCACCGTGTCGACCCAGGCGACCGTCGCCGGATGCATGGTCCGCAGCGGGCCGCTGATGTCCACGACGCCGATCAGCCGGCCGTCGCGCGGATCCGTGATCGGGGCGCCGGTGCACGTCCAGGAGGCGTGGGAGCGTACGAGGTGCTCGGACGCGAACACCTGCACCGGACGCCGGGTCACCGCCGGGGTGCCCACGCCGTTGGTGCCGACGACCCCCTCGCCCCAGTCCGCGCCCGGTTCGAAGCCCAGCCCGTCCGCCTTGCGCAGGACCGAGGGGCTGCCCTCGCGCCACAGCACCCGGCCGTCCGCGTCGGCGACCACCATGATGTGGTGCGCGACGTCCGCGACCGACAGCAGGCCCTCCCGCAGCACGGGCAGCACCTGACGGAGCGGCGAGTCGCGGCGCCGCCGCTCGATCTCGTCATGGGTGAGCGGCCGGGCCCGGACGTCGTGCTCCGGGTCGACGCCGCCGCGCAGCGCTCGCCCCCACGACGCCTCGATCACCGGGCGCGGCGGGACGGGGGCGCGCTGCCCAGAGAGCGTCGCGCTGCGCACCTCGCTCAGCACATGCGCCGCCTGCGCGGGATTAACGGCGGCGAGCCGCGTGACGTCGTTCGCCGAGTGCGCCACTGGAACCTCCCCCAAGGACCTGTCGCTGCCGTCCGGCCTGTCCGCCGCGGGTCGCCCGAGCCGGTGGCGAGAACGTGCCGTGCGCGGTCCCTCCCGCGCCGGCGTCCGTGCGCCCCCGGCCCCCGGCCTCGGCGGCTCGCCCGCCGCGCCCGTCGGCTGTTTCCGGCCGGATCAACCGGACCTGTGTTGACGGTGGTCCTCATAGTGCCCTCTGCTCACGGCGGAGGGGGGCACTCCGGCCATTTGTGGGCAGTGACTTGCAACCCTCTGCAACCCTGGCGGACATCCCCGGGCTGGTTGAAACTTGTGCAACGTCGCTCCGGCGGCGTCCGCGCTCCTTCTGGGGGGCCAGACCAGCGGGGGTGGTGCCGTGTCGGCGCAGCACCACCCCCGCGTACGCTCCTACGTCCCGTTGTGCGCCGTAGACGTCAGAGGGCCGCTCGCGCCCGCTCCACCACCGTGGCCAGATCCAGCGTGTGCGGCAGGGTGCCGAAGGCCGTGCCCCAGTCGCCGCCCAGCCGGGAGGCGCAGAAGGCGTCGGCGACCTCCGTCGGGGCGTACCGGACGAGCAGCGATCCCTGGAGCACCAGCGCCATCCGCTCCACCAGCCGGCGCGCCCGCGCCTCGATGCCCTCCAGGTCGGCGAGCTCGGTGAGCAGGTCCTTGATCGCGCCGTCCAGCCGGTGGTCCGCGCCACGGGCCCGGCCGACCTCCTGGAGGAAGGCGTTCAGGGAGCCCGGCTCGCGCTGCATGGCCCGCAGCACGTCGAGCGCCTGCACATTGCCCGCGCCCTCCCAGATCGAGTTCAGCGGCGACTCCCGCAGCAGCCGGGGCATGCCCGACTCCTCGACGTAGCCGTTGCCGCCGAGGCACTCGGAGGCCTCGACCACCACCGGGGTGCAGCGCTTGGTCACCCAGTACTTCGCGGCGGGCACCGCGAGCCGCAGCAACGCCCGCTCCTGCTCGCTCCCGTCGTCGTACGCCGCCGCCAGCCGCAGCGCCAGCGTCGTCGCCGCCTCCGACTCCAGGGCCAGGTCCGCCAGCACGTTGCGCATCAGCGGCTTGTCGACGAGCCTGCCGCCGAACGCCTCCCGGTAGTCGCAGTGGTGGATCGCCTGCACCAGCGCCTGCCGCATCAGCGCGGTCGAGCCGAGGACGCAGTCGAGCCGCGTGGCCGCGACCATCTCGATGATGGTCCGCACCCCGCGCCCCTCCTCGCCGACCCGGCGCGCCCAGGTGCCGTCGAACTCCACCTCGCTGGAAGCGTTCGACCGGTTGCCCAGCTTGTCCTTGAGCCGCTGGATCATGAACACGTTCCGGGTGCCGTCCTCCAGCACACGCGGGACGAGGAAGCAGGTCAGTCCTCCCGGTGCCTGCGCCAGTACCAGGAACCCGTCGGACATGGGCGCCGAGCAGAACCACTTGTGGCCCCGCAGCTCGTACGTCCCGTCCTCCGCGAGCGGCCGGGCCTCGGTCGTGTTCGCGCGTACGTCGCTGCCGCCCTGCTTCTCCGTCATCCCCATGCCGAAGAGCACCCCGGCCTTCTGCGCGGCGGGCCGCAGACCCCGCTCGTAGACCAGAGAGGTCAGCCGGGGCTCCCACTCGGCGGCGAGCGCCGGGTCCGTGCGCAGGGCCGGCACCGCGGCGTGCGTCATCGACAACGGGCAGCCGTTGCCCGCCTCGACCTGCGACCAGACCGTGAACGCGGCCGCGCGCCGCACATGACCGCCCGGCCGTACCCAGGCCGCGGTCAGCCCCGCGGAGACCCCCTTGCCGAGCAGCCGGTGCCAGGCCGGGTGGAACTCGACCTCGTCGATCCGGTTGCCGTAGCGGTCGTGGGTGCGCAGCTTCGGCGGGTTCTCGTTGGCCTGGACCCCCCACTCCTGCACCTGGGTGGAACCGGCACTGCGCCCGACTCCGGACAACTCGCCGCGCGCCTCGTCGAGGAGCGCAGGGTCAAGATGCCGCTCGACGGCCTCCACGAGGGCGCGATCGGCGGTGAAGACGTCGTACTCGACCAGCGGTGGAGCCTGGTTGGTCACGGTGTGCGTGGTGGCTGCCATGGGGCGAACTTACCCCTGAGTACGCCCCTCGGTCACCCGTGTCTGCGGGCATACGGCCGCCCCCTCGGGAAGCGGCCCGGGCGGGGGATGAGGGCAGGCCCGGGCGACGGATACCGTTAGGGCGTGCAGTCAGCAGCAAGTGAACCCCCCAAGCGGCCGTCGGGCCGCCTCCACCGGGCGCGCGCCCTGTACCGGAACGTCTCCAAGCGCAGGACCGCCTGGCTGCTGCTGAAGGACACGGTCAACTCGTGCATGGAGTACCGCATCCTCGGACTCGCGGCCGAGGCGGCGTTCTTCACGCTGCTGTCCGTGCCGCCGCTGCTGCTCAGCCTGATCGGGCTGCTCGGCTACGTGGACGCCTGGACCGGCGCCGACACCATCCAGAGCCTGGAGCACAACATCCTGGAGGCGTCCCGCACGGTCCTGTCCGACAAGGGCGTCACGGAGATCGCCCAGCCGATCCTGCACGACGTGATGAAGGGCGGCCGGCCCGACGTCATCTCCATCGGTTTCCTGTTCGCCCTGTGGTCGGGGTCCCGGGCGGTGAACGTCTTCATCGAGACGATCACGGTGATGTACGGGCTCGACGGCGCCCGGGGGATCGTGAAGACCCGGCTGCTGTCGTTCTTCCTGTTCATCGTGGCGCTGCTGATCGGCTCGGTGGCACTGCCGCTGATGGTCGCCGGTCCGGACGCCGTGGTGAACGTCGTGCCGTGGTCCACGACGGTGGTGCAGATCCTGTACTGGCCGGTGGTCATCGTCCTGTCGATCGTCTTCCTGACGACCCTCTACCACGTGTCCGTGCCGGTGCGTTCCGCATGGGTGGAGGACGTGCCCGGCGCCCTGGTGGCCCTCGCGATGTGGGTGCTGGGAAGCTTCCTGCTGCGCATCTACCTCACCCACACGATCGAGGGGCCGACGATCTACGGCTCGCTCGCCGCGCCCGTGGCCGTGCTGCTGTGGATCGGGGTGTCCGCCTTCGCCGTGCTGGTCGGTGCCGCCGTCAACGCGGCCATCGACCGGGTGTGGCCCGCCGCGGCCACGGCCGCGGCCCGCGAGGCGAACGAGCGGCTGCGGGCGGAGCAGGCCGCCGAGTACGTGGCCCGCGCCACCGCGGCGCGCGCCACCGACCCCGACGACCCCGACGACCCGGACATGCCCTCCGAGTTCCCGGAGCGCTGGTCCCGCTTCCTGCCCCACGAGGACGTGACCGCACGCCTGCGCACGCATGCGCGCAGCGCGGCCCCCCAGCCCGGGAAGAAGGACGACACCGCGGGGGATTAGGAACCGAGGTCCGTCCTAGGCTCGGGCCGTGTCCTTCCGCGTTCTCGTGTACACCCGCACCACCGGCTACCGCCACGACTCCATCCCGGACGCCGTCGCCGCCGTACGCGCCCTCGGCGCCGCGCACGGCTTCGACGTCGACGCGGGCGAGGACCCCGCCCTCTTGGAGGCGTCCCTCGACGGGTACGCGGCGGTGGTCTTCCTGTCCACCAGCGGCGAGGTCCTCACCGCCGAGGGGCGCGCCCGGCTGGCCGCCCACGTGGAGGGCGGCGCCGGCTTCGCCGGCGTCCACGCCGCCGCCTGCACCGAGGAGGACTGGCCGTACTACGGCGAACTGCTCGGCGCCCGGTTCGCGCGGCACCCGGAGTACCAGCCGGGCAAGGCGCTGATCGAGGACCGTGCTCATCCGGCGACCGCGCATCTGCCCGCCGTCTGGGAGTTCACGGACGAGTGGTACGACTTCCGCTCCAGCCCCCGCGGTTCGGCGCGTGTCCTCGTCGCCGCGGACGAGTCCTCGTACGAAGGCGGCGGGATGGGCGACGACCATCCGCTGGTGTGGTGCCGCGAACAGGGCGCGGGACGGGTCTTCTACACGGCGCTCGGCCACGCCCCCGAGGCGTACGCGGACCCGCTCTTCCGGGCCCATCTGCTCGGCGGCATCCGTTGGGTGGCCCGGGTGCGGTAGCCCGGCGTGCTGTGCAAGGGGGCCGGACGGGGAAGAGATGAGATGCGACGAGGCGGGCCGCGCCCGGGCGATCGGGCGGTCCCGCAGACGGGCGGGCACGTCCCGGCAGGTCGGGTGGCCGGGCGGCCCCCAGGCGATGAGGAGGGACCGGATGGAGCGTGCGGACGAGGCGACAGCGAACCCGGTGCACACGGCGGACCCCGTGGTCCGCACCCCCTACGGCGCCGTACGCGGACGGTACGAGCACGGGATCGCCGTCTTCCGGGGCATCCCCTTCGCCGCCCCGCCCTTCGGCCCGCGCCGCTTCCGCCCACCCGTGGCGCCCGAGCCCTGGGACGGTGTGCGGGACGCGGGCGCGTTCGGGCCGACGCCCCCGAAGCCGCCGTACTCACCGGCGTTCGCCCGCTATCTGGCCGACCCGGTGGTCGCGGGCGACGACTGCCTCAACCTCAATGTGTGGACACCGGCACCGGACCCGGGAGCCCGGCTCCCGGTCATGGTGTGGATCCACGGCGGCGCCCTGACCCGCGGCTCCTCCGCCGTGCCCGTCTACGACGGCAGCGCCTTCGCCCGCGACGGGGTCGTCCTCGTCTCCTTCAACTACCGCCTCGGAGTGGAGGGGTACGGCCTCTTCCCGGACGCCCCGCCCAACCCGGGACTGCGCGACCAGCTCGCCGCGCTGGAGTGGGTGCACGACGCGATCGCCGCGTTCGGCGGGGATCCGGGCCGGGTGACCGTCTTCGGCGAGTCCGCGGGCGCCATCAGCATCGGCGCGCTGCTGGCGAGTCCGCACGCCCGGGGACTGTTCCAGCGGGCCGCGCTGCAGAGCGGGCCGCCCGAGTCGACGGAACGGGACAAGGTGCGGCGCCTGGTGCGGCGCATGGCGGCCCGGCTGAAGGTGCCGGCCACCGCGGCCGCGTTCGCCGAGGTGGACCGCGGGCTGCTGGCCGAGGCACAGGCGGAGGTGGGCCGCCGGGCCGGCCCGATCCTCGGCGGGCCCGCCTTCGGGATCGTCGTCGACGGCGACCTGGTGCCGCGTGACCCCCTGGAGGCGCTGCTCGACGGCGCCGCCGGGGACGTACCCCTGCTCCTCGGCTGGACCAGTGAGGAGTACCGGCTGTGGCTCGTGCCCACCGGCCTGGCCGAACGCATCGACCGGCTGGGCGCGGTGGCGCTGGCCGGGGCGATGGCCCGCTGCCGCTGCGGCCCCGAGGTGCCCCGCGGCTACCGCACGGCCCACCCGGACGCCCCGGCCTCCGACCTGGTGGGCCAGATGGTCACCGACCATCTGCTCCGGTGTCCGCTGCACCGGCTGGCCGGCTCCCGCACGGGCGGCGACCGCGCGCCCTGCCATGTCTACGAGTTCGCCTGGCGCTCCCGGGTGCCCGGTCTCGGCGCCTGTCACGCCCTGGAGCTCGGCTTCGTGTTCGACAGCGCGGAGGTGCCGGAGTCCGCGAAACTGGCCGGCCCCGGCGCGCCCCGGGATCTCGCCCACGAGATGCACACGGCGTGGGTGCGCTTCGCGACGGACGGCGCCCCGGGCTGGCCGGCCTGGGACGCCACCCATCCCGTGCGTGTCTTCGGCGGGGACGGGGAGCCCGTGGTCCCTGGCCTCCGGGACCCGGAGATGGCGCTGTGGGAGGCGGCGGCCACGCGCCCGGAGCCGGTGCCCGCCGCACCGGGCGTGGCGAGCGGCTCGCTCCTCAAGGGAGTGACCCCGCTGTCGGCCGTACGGCGTCTGCGCCGACCGGGGGCCGCCCCGCGGGGGTAGACCGGACCTACGCGGGCGCCACCGACGACAGCGAGCGGACACGCGGACACGGCGAGGCTCAGTCCGACGCCGGGTCCGCACCCGCCCCCAGCGTGTCCGCGATCGACGTGATCGCCTCCGGGCCCACCCGGCAGCAACCGCCGATCAGCCGGGCCCCGGCCGTACGCCAGCGCGTGACCTCCCTGGCGCTGAACGTGCTGCGGCCGTCCCAGGCGCGGGCCTCGGCGTCCCATGTCTCACCGCTGTTCGGGTAGACCACCACCGGCTTGCCGGTCACCCGTGCGGCCGTCTCCACCGCGGCCTCGACGTCCTCGGGCGCGCAGCAGTTCACGCCCACCGCGATCACCTCGTCCGCGTCGGCGGCCAGGGCGAACGCCTCCTGGAGCGGCTGCCCGGCGCGTGTACGGTCGCCGGAGACGGTGTACGACAGCCAGGCGGGAACGCCCAGCCCGCGCACCGCCCGCAGCAGCGCCTCGGCCTCCTCCGCGTCGGGCACCGTCTCCAGGGCCAGCACGTCGGGCCGGGCCGCGGCCAGCACCTCCAGGCGCGGACGGTGGAAGTCCGCCAGCTCGGCGACGGTGAGGCCGTAGCGGCCCCGGTACTCGGAGCCGTCCGCGAGCATCGCCCCGTACGGACCGACGGACGCCGCCACCCACAGCGGCCGGGTGACGCCCTTCGCGCGCGCCCGTCGCGCCGCCTCGCGGGCGAGGCCGACGCTCAGGGCGATCAGCCCGGCCGCGCGGTCGTGACCGAGGCCGCGCCGGGCGAAGCCCTCGAAGGTCGCCTGGTAGCTCGCGGTGATCGCCACGTCCGCGCCCGCCTCGAAGTACGCGAGGTGCGCCTCGGTGACGGCCTCGGGCCGCTCCGCCAGCAGCCGCGCCGACCACAGCGCGTCGCTCAGGTCGTGCCCGGCCGACGCGAGCTGGTTCGACATGCCGCCGTCCAGGACGACCGTCCCGGCGGCGAGCGCCTCGGCGAGGGTGGGGGTGGTGTCGCTGGCCATGACCCGACGCTAGTCGAATACGTCCGCCCCGGGACAGGCGCGGCCTGCCTCAGACGACCCGGATGCCCACGATGCAGGTGTCGTCGTCGGTGTCCGACCGGCTGTAGGTCAGCAGCCGGTCCAGCTGCTGGTCCAGCGTCGGGGGCACGGTCCGCGCGGCGGTCAGCAACTGGGCGAGGGACTCCTCCACGGAACGGTCCCGGCGCTCGATCAGACCGTCCGTGTACAGCAACAGTCTGTCGTCGACGGCCAGTTGGACCTCGTGCTCCTCGTACACCGCCTCCGGTACGGCCCCGAGCAGCATGCCCCTGACCAGGGGCAGTGCCGCCGTCTCGCCGCCGCGCACCAGCACGGGCGGCAGATGGCCCGCCCGGGCCCAGCGCAGGGTGTGCCGGCCGGGGTCGTACAGGGCGCAGACAGCCGTGGCGGTGACGGCGCCGGTCAGATGGTGGGCCACCATGTTGAGCCAGGCCAGCAACTGGCCCGGCCCGGCGCCCGTCACGGCGAGCCCGCGCAGCGCGTTGCGCAGGACGACCATGCTCGTGGCCGCCTCGATGCCGTGCCCGGCGACGTCGCCCACGCACAGCAGCACCAGCCGGGACGGCAGGACGAATGCGTCGTACCAGTCGCCGCCCACCAGTTGTTCGGTCTCCGCGGGCCGGTAGCGCACCGCCACCTGGAGGCCGTCCGCCTCCAACGGGGCCTGCGCCGGGGGCATGATGGCGTGCTGCAGCTGCAGGGTGAGCCGGTTGCGTTCACTCGCCTGCTGCTCGGTGTGCGCGAGCTGGTCGCGGGTCACGGCGAGCGCCATCTCCGTCCAGTGCTGAGCGGAGATGTCCTGATAGGCGCCCCGTACGACGAACAACCGCCCGTCGGAGTCGAGGACCGGTTCGGCCACCACCCGGATGTGCCGTGTCACCCCGTCGGGGCGCTGCAGCCGGAAGGCCGTGGAGGCCGGCCGTCGGCCGTGCAGCAGGGTGCGCAGAAACCTGCCGATGGCGACGGCGTCGTCGGGGTGGGCGTGCGCGGGCAGGTCCTCCAGCGGCACCGGCAGGCTCGACGCGGGCTTGCCGTAGAGGGCGAAGAGCTGTCCGTTCCAGGTGATCTCGCCGGTGAGCAGGTTCTCCTCGAAGCCGCCGATGCGGCCGAGGCGCTGGGCGTGCTGGAGCAGGCTCGCCAGACGGGCCGCCTCGTCCTCGATGCGCCAGATCAGCAGCACACTGTTGGCGTGCCGGCTGATGCTGATGTCGGCGACCGCCGCCAGCGGGACGTCGCCCACCAGCGCGGTGAGCCGCATACGGTGGGTGCGGAAGGGCTCGCCCGTGGCGTAGACACGCTCTATCCGGTCGAACAGTTCGCTCCGCCCGGCGGCCATCGGGTACGCCTCCAGCAGCAGGGCACCGCTCACGACGCCCCGCGGCCGGCCGGCGGGGTCCAGGAAGCGGCTGTTGACGTGCTGGATGCGGAAGTCGACGAGGTCCCCGTCGGGGCCGAGATGCGGCACCAGCACCAGAGCCGGGTCGTGCAGCCCGTCCGCCAGGTCCATCAGCTCCGCCGCGTCCGGCAGCACGCGGGGTCCCGCGTCCCCGTCGGAGTGCCGCCGCGCACCGCTCTCCAGGGTGTGCGCGCACAGCTCGGCCAGGGCCTCGATCTGACGGACGATCTGCGGCGGCTGCGGTTCCAGCGGGACGGGCCAGGCGATCTCCAGCACTCCGTGGATGCGTCCGCCGGTACCGGCGGGCAGGGCCACCCTCCCGCCGTCCGGGTGGTGGTTCTGGCCGACGGAGGGCAGACCGGTCGCGGACAGGGACACGATCCACTGCCCCGCACGCTCGGCGAGACCGCGACGCGCCACCGTTGCCACGCCCGGGGGCACATACCGCCAGCGGCCCGCCTCCGCCGCCGAGAACCCGGAGCTGCCCGCCAGCGTGAGGGAGCCGTCCGAGCCCACGGCCCAGATGGCCACGGCCGTCGCGCCGAGCGGGGTCAGGGCGTGCTCCAGCAGGGAGTCGGCCACGGCCTGGGTGTCGTCGGCGGCCAGCGCCCCGCTCTCGGCGGCCCGCAGCCGTACGGCCGATGACGCGCCCGGAGTGGTGGCGCCCTGCTCCTGGCCGTCCGGGCCCGTCGTCGCGGCGAGGAAGGCGGAGGTGACCTCCGAGAGCCGGTCGCGGGAGGCCTGGTTGATGACCTCGACCGCGAACTCCAGCGGGGTCGCGCCCGCTTGCTCGGTCAGCTCGGTGAGCTGCCGGGCCGCCTGTGCGGGGCCGCAGCCCAGCCGCTCGACGAGGATGCCCTTGGCGAGTTCGATCAGGGCCCGCCCGTCGGCCTGGGCATGCGCGGCCAGCACCTCGCGCCGCAGCCGCTCGACGGTGGCCGCCAGCCGCCCGACCCGCGAGACGGAGGCCTGGGCGAGGTCACCGGACATCCCGGCCTCGATCCGGCCGTCGCCGGCCTGCGGGGTCCCGGCCGGGCTCGGGGCGGGCCGCTCGGGGGGCTGTTGGGGGTTGCTCACGGTTGGCCTGTTCCTCGGCTGGGACGTCCGGGGACGCCACACGGAGGGCGCCGGCAGGCGCCCGGTCGGCTGGTGCGCACGGCGGGCGCCCCGGTCAGACGGGCAGCCAGCGCCGGACGCGGGCGATGAGGTCGCCTGTGTCGACGGGCTTGGTGACGTAGTCGTTCGCCCCGGCCGCGAGGCTCTTCTCCTGGTCGCCCGGCATCGCCTTCGCGGTGACGGCGATGATGGGCAGCTCCGCGTACCGCGGCATCGTGCGGATCTCGGCCGTGGCGGCGTACCCGTCCATCTCCGGCATCATCACGTCCATCAGGACCAACGTGATGTCGGGATGGGCGAGCAGCGTCTCGATGCCCTTGCGGCCGTTCTCCGCGTGCAGCACCCGGAAGCCGTGCAGCTCCAGGATCCCGCTCAGCGCGAAGAGGTTGCGCGCGTCGTCGTCGACCACGAGCACCGTACGGCCGAGGAACGCGTCGTCCACGGGCTGCGCGGCGGTGTGCTGCGGCTCCTCGGCGCGGACCAGGGACAGCACGTCCCCCGGTTCCTCGGCGGACAGGTGCAGGGTGATGTGCTCGCGCAGCTCGTCCAGGCTGGACAGGAAGTCCAGCGTCCGGCCGCCCGAGCGGGACTGCAGGGCATGCTCCTGGGACAGGTCCACCCGGTGGCCGCTGTGCACGAGCACGGGGACGCTCGCCAGCGCGGAGTCGCCCCGCAGGGCCTCCAGGAAGCGCGACGCCTCCTCGCCCGGCATGCCGAGTTCGAGGACGACGCAGTGGCACGGCTCGGCGGCCAGCGCACTCGCCGCCTCCTGCGCGCCGATGGCGGTGATGATGTCGATCACTCCGCGTGTGTCGCCGCTGTCGTGATCGTGCGCGATGTCCGCCACCGCGCTCTCCGCGACCAGGGTCAGCAGACCGCGCGGACGCTCCTCGACGACCAGCAGCCGGCGCCTGCGCTGCCCCGGCACCGCCAGGGGGACGGAGGAGTCCGGCCCCGGCGCGGGCGGCACCTCGGCGGGCACCAAGAGACCGGTCTGCTCCGACGCCCGGCCGGCGCCGTCCATCAGCTCCTCGAAGTCGGCGCGTGCCACCGGCAGATACAGCGTGAAGGTGCTGCCCTGCCCCGGCGTGCTGTCGACCGTGACGGCACCGCCGAGCAGATGGGCGATCTCCCGGGTGATCGACAGACCGAGGCCGGTGCCGCCGTACTTGCGGCTCGTCGTGCCGTCCGCCTGCTGGAACGCCCCGAAGATCGTCTCCAGTTGCTGCTGGGGGATGCCGATGCCGGTGTCCTTCACCCGGAAGGCCACAACGGTCCCGCCGCGGACGACCCCCGCGGGGACCTCCTTGTCGGCGGCCGGTTCGATCCGCAGCTCGACGCTTCCCTGCTCGGTGAACTTGACGGCGTTCGACAGCAGGTTGCGCAGGATCTGACGCAGCCGGGAGTCGTCGGTGAGCAGGTCGGCGGGGGCGCCCGGAGCCGTGGTGACCGTGAAGTCCAGGCTCTTCTGCGTCGTCATCGGACGGAACGTGGCCTCGACGTACTCCAGCAGCTGCCGTAGCGAGACCCGCTCCGGGCTGACGTCCATCTTGCCCGCCTCGACCTTCGACAGATCGAGGATGTCGTTGATCAGCTGGAGCAGATCGGAGCCCGCGGAGTGGATGATGCC
This sequence comes from Streptomyces sp. NPDC002573, assembly GCF_042889625.1. Lineage (NCBI taxonomy): Bacteria > Bacillati > Actinomycetota > Actinomycetes > Kitasatosporales > Streptomycetaceae > Streptomyces > Streptomyces sp. NPDC002573. The sequence continues at coordinate 230,253 of NZ_JBIARC010000005.1, forward strand.
CGCGTACTCCACCTGCTTCGGGGTGAGGTTGCGCGAGGGGTTCTGCGCGAGCAACTGGGCCAGGATGAGCAGGCTGTTCAGCGGGGTGCGCAGCTCATGGCTCATGTTCGCCAGGAACTCCGACTTGTACTTGGAGGCCAGCGCCAGTTCCTGGGCGCGGGTCTCCAGCTCCTGCCGGGCCTGTTCGATCTGGAGGTTCTTGGCCTCGATGTCGCGGTTCTGCGAGGCCAGCAGGGACGCCTTCTCCTCCAGCTCGGCGTTGGAGCGCTGCAGTTCGTCCTGCTGGACCTGCAACTCCTCGGAGCGGGCCTGGAGTTCGGCGGTCAGCCGCTGGGACTCGTCCAGCAGTTCGTCGGTGCGGGCGTTGGCGACGATGGTGTTGAGGTTGACGCCGATGGTCGGCATCAACTGGCCCAGGAAGTCCTGGTGGATCTGGGTGAAGCGGGTGACCGAGGCCAGCTCGATCACACCGAGCACCTGGTCCTCGACCACGATGGGCAGGACCACCAGGGCGCTCGGCACGACCTGGCCGAGCCCCGAGGAGATGGTCACGTATCCCGGCGGAAGCTCCTCCACGCTGATGCCGCGGTGGTTGCGGGCGGCCTGGCCGACCAGGGAGCGGCCGACGGGGATACGGGTGGGGCGGTCCTTGTCGTCGGGGTAGCCGTAGGAGCCCACCAGCCGTAGTTCGGGCCCGCGTTCGGTGTCCTCCGCGAGGTAGAAGGCGCCGTACTGGGCGGACACCAGGGGCGAGAGCTCGTCCATGATCAGCTCGGCGACGACCGGCAGCTCCCGGTGGCCCTGCATCAGCCCGGAGATGCGGGCGAGGTTGGTCTTGAGCCAGTCCTGCTCCTGGTTGGCCCGCGTGGTCTCGCGCAGGGACTCCACCATGGAGTTGATGTTGTCCTTCAGCTCGGCGACCTCGCCGGAGGCCTCCACGGTGATCGAGCGGGTCAGATCGCCCTCCGCGACGGCGCTCGCGACCTCGGCGATCGCGCGGACCTGCCGGGTCAGGTTCCCGGCCAGCTCGTTGACGTTCTCGGTCAGCCGCTTCCAGGTGCCCTCGACGCCCTCGACCTCGGCCTGCCCGCCGAGCCGCCCCTCGCTGCCGACCTCGCGCGCCACCCGGGTGACCTCGGCGGCGAACGACGACAGCTGGTCCACCATCGTGTTGATGGTGGTCTTGAGCTCAAGGATCTCGCCCCGGGCGTCCACGTCGATCTTCTTCGACAGATCGCCGTTGGCCACCGCGGTCGTCACCAGCGCGATGTTGCGCACCTGGCCGGTGAGGTTGTTGGCCATCGAGTTGACGTTGTCGGTGAGGTCCTTCCAGGTGCCCGCGACGTTGGGCACGTGCGCCTGTCCGCCGAGCCGGCCCTCGGTACCCACCTCGCGGGCCACGCGGGTGACCTCGTCGGCGAACGCGGACAGCGTGTCGACCATCGTGTTGATGACGTCCGCGAGGGCCGCGACCTCGCCCTTCGCCTCGACCGTGATCTTCTGCGACAGATCGCCGCGTGCCACGGCGGTGGCGACCTGGGCGATCGAGCGGACCTGACCGGTCAGGTTGGACGCCATCACGTTGACGTTGTCCGTCAGGTCCTTCCAGGTCCCCGACACGCCCCGGACGATGGCCTGCCCGCCGAGGTTGCCCTCGGTGCCGACCTCGCGGGCGACGCGGGTGACCTCGTCGGCGAAGGCGGAGAGCTGGTCGACCATCGTGTTGATGGTGTTCTTGAGTTCGAGGATCTCGCCGCGGGCGTCGACGGTAATCGTCTGGGACAGGTCGCCCTGGGCGACCGCGGTGGCCACCTGGGCGACGTTGCGGACCTGGTCGGTGAGGTTGCCCGCCATGAAGTTGACGGAGTCGGTCAGGTCGCGCCAGGTGCCCTTGACGCCCTTGACGTCGGCCTGTCCGCCGAGCCGCCCCTCGGTGCCCACTTCGCGGGCGACGCGGGTGACCTCGTCGGCGAAGGCGGAGAGCTGGTCGACCATCGTGTTGATGGTGTTCTTGAGTTCGAGGATCTCGCCGCGGGCGTCGACGGTGATCTTCTGGGAGAGGTCGCCCTCGGCGACGGCGGTCGTCACCTGGGCGACGTTGCGGACCTGGGCGGTGAGGTTGCCCGCCATGAAGTTGACGGAGTCGGTCAGGTCGCGCCAGACACCGCCGACGCCGGGCACCTGGGCCTGCCCGCCGAGCCGCCCCTCGCTGCCCACCTCGCGGGCGACGCGGGTGACCTCGTCGGCGAAGGCGGACAGCTGGTCGACCATCGTGTTGACGGTCTCCTTCAGCTGGAGGATCTCGCCGCGCGCGGGCACGTCGATCTTCTGCGACAGATCTCCCTTGGCCACTGCCGTCGCCACCTGCGCGATGTCCCGCACCTGGGTGGTCAGATTGCCGGCCATGGCGTTGACGGAGTCGGTCAGATCGGCCCAGGTGCCGGAGACGCCGGGCACCTCCGCCTGACCGCCGAGCGTGCCCTCGGTGCCCACCTCGCGCGCCACTCGCGTCACCTCGGAGGTGAACACGGACAACTGGTCCACCATCCCGTTGAAGACGGTGGCGATGTCGCCGAGCAGGCCCTCTCCGTCGGTCGGCAGCCGTGTGCCGAAGTCGCCGTCGCGCACGGCGGTCAGCCCGGCCAGCAGCTGCCGCAGCTCCTGGTCACCCGGAGTCCGTTGCACGGTCCCGGTCGTCCTGCTCGTCATGCCGCACCCTCGTTCCGCTCCCCAGGAGCCCCCGCGCCGGGGACTCGGAACCGCGCCCGGGCCCGCGAACGGACCCGTTTCCGCCCCCGCGCTTCGGTAGTTCACAGAATCTGCCAGATGAGAAAATCCGTCGCAGGTTAACTCAGTTGTCGTGTGACAACCAAAGTCTCTCGCAAAGATCCGGCTCACCGCATCGGAGCGGCCTGAAGGGGGCATACCGGTGCAGGGGAGGGGCGCTCGACAGGGCCGGTCGCACGCCCTGACGGCCCGGCGTCCCTACGTCTGTGCAAGCGGTTTCTGTCCAGCTCCTGCCCACCCGTTGACCTCCCGGTGACGTACACCTACCGTTTCGATGTTCGGAACAAGAGATGTGGTACGGGATCTCGAACGCACCGCATTCCTGTTCCCCACGGGAGAGGCACCGGGTGACGGGGTACGTGGGTCTGGTGCGGGACGCGCTGGTGGCGCAGGATTTGATACCGGAGGGTCGTTCACCTTGACCGTGAGACCCTGACGCGCGGGGTGAGCGCGCCGGCCGTGCGCCCCGCCCGCTGAGCCCCTGGGGCGTCCCGACCGGAACCGGGGCGCCCCAGGTCCCGCCCCGTCAGCGACGCAGCGCGTCCAGCACGTTCGCCGCGAACTCCCGGGGATGCTCGGCCGCCCCCAGATGCCCGCCCGGGAACTCGGCGAGGCGCCCCCCGGTCAGCTCGGCCGCCACGGAGGCGGTCCGGTGCAGCAGCCCGCCACGCGAGTCCACCCCCGCCGCCAGGGTCAGCGGGGCCGGCCTCAAGGCGTCCAGGTCCGGCGCGTACGCGGTGAACCGGGTCAGGACGCGTGTCAGGAAGAGGGCCATGGGGCTGCTCAACTCCTCTTCGGGGGACGGCGGCCGCCCGTCCCCCGACGGCGCGGCGGGCGTGCCCGCCAGACCGGCGGCGAGGCGGGCTCCGGCCGCCGGGAGACCGGCGGCGCGATAGGTGTCGTACACCTCCGCGAACATCGCCGACTGCCGCTCGGCGTCCGGCAGGACCCGCACCACCGGCGGCTCGTGCGCGATGACGTGCCGCAGCCGCTCCGGATGGCGGGCGAGCAGATCGAGCACGGCGATACCGCCCGAACTGAAGCCGAGGACGTACGCCGACTCGCCGTCCGGCAGCACCTCGTCGAGCACACGGCGCGCGCCCTCGCTCCACGCCTCCACCCGCTGCTCCGCGACGGGCAGGCCGAGCCGGCCGTGGGCCAGCCCGAGGGGGTCGTACGTCACCACGGTGCAGTGCTCGGCGAGCTCGGCCGTCAGCGGGTCGAGCCCCATGGGATGCCCCGCGCCGCCGGGGACGACCAGCAGCACGGGTCCGGCGCCCCGGATGTCGTAGCAGAGGTCAGTCATCGGTCTTCTCCTTCTGGCGAGGCCAGTGCGTCAACGCCGCGTGCAGGGCCTCGACGGCCTTGTCCCAGGACGCCTGTACGTCCCTCGGGTCGTTGAAGCCGCCGGCGGCCTCCAGGGCGCAGTAGCCGTGGAAGGTGCTGCGCAACAGGCGGACGGCGTCGGTGAGATCGGGTTCCTCGAGGCCGTAGGCGCGGAGCATGCCGTAGGTGATCTCGGCGGTGCGGCGCAGGGCGCCGGACTCGGCGACGAGTGAGCGCAGTGAGTCGTCGATCCGGATCTGGGTGGCCGCGTACCGCCCCGGGTGGGCGAGTACGTACTCCCGGTAGGCGCCCGCGAAGGCGGCCAGCGCGTCCTTGCCCGCGCGCCCGGCGACGGCCGCCGCGATGCCGTCGATCATCTCCTCGCCCGCCCGCAGCGCGAGTCGGGTCCGCAGCTCACCCAGGCTTCTGACATGCGAGTACAGGCTCGCGTCCTTCACCCCGAAGTGCCGTGCCACGGCCGACAGGGTGAGCTTGTCGAAGCCGACCTCGTCCGCGAGTTCGGCGGCCGCCGCGACGATCCGCTCGACGGTGAGCCCGGCACGGGCCATGGTCCGCTCCTGACCTAGGGGTCCTAGGTCAGAGCCTAGCGCACCTAGGGCATGTGCCCCGCGGCGGCCGAGGTACGCATACAAGCTGATGTGGGCTCAAGTTCGGCCGCGCCGACCGTAATTCGGTTGGCCGGACCGCCCTCCGGTGATACCCATGGACGGTCCGTCCGCCCGGTGGTGTCGGGCGGCAGGCGCGGCGACACAGAGGGCGGGGGACCTGGCCGGTGGGACGGACGCGACCGCAGCGGGGGAGCAGGGACTTCGGGATCTTCTGGGCCGCGCAGACGCTCTCGGTCCTCGGTGACGCCTTCGCCCTGATCGCGCTGCCGCTGCTGGTGCTGGAGGCCACCGGGTCCGTCGCCCGGATGGGGCTGCTGACCGCGGCCGGCGGGGTCGCAGCGGTGCTGACCGGGGTCTTCGCCGGAGTGGTGGTCGACCGGCTGGACCGCAGAAAGCTGCTGGTCGCCTGCGACCTCGTCCGCATGGCGCTGTACGCGCTGATCCCGCTCGTATGGCTCACCGGGCCCCGGGTCTGGCTGCTGTACGCCGTGCTGCCCCTGGCCGAGGCCGTCGGCATGGTGTTCGCCGTCGCGTACGTCACCGTCGTACGCCAACTGGTCGGCGGTGAGCGGATCACCGCGGCCAACGGGCGGCTGAACGCGACGGCGGCGGCGGCCGGCGTGGTCGGCCCGGTGGGCGCGGGCGTCGTGGCGGCCTGGGCGGGCCCGGTCGCCGCCGTGGCGGTGGACGCGGCGAGCTTCGGCGTGTCGGCGCTCTGCCTGGTCTTCGTGCGTTTCGGGCAGGCCGCCCCGCCCGATCCGGCGGCGTCCCGGCAGCGGCTGCGACGGGACCTGCTCACCGGGGCGTCCTTTCTGTGGCACCACCCCGTGCTGCGCACCCTGACCGTGCTGCTGTCCCTGTTCAGCTTTCTTCAACTGGGCCTGAACGACCTGATCATCTACCACCTCAAGCACGACCTCGGCCAGAACGACGGCGCGGTCGGCACCGTGCTCGCGATCGGCGCGCTCGGCACGATCGCCGGGTCCCTGCTGGTGGCGCGGGTGCGCCACAGGCTCGGCTTCGGGCCGACCTGGATCGGCGGGGTCGCCGTCTGCGGTCTGGCGCTCGGCGCTGTCGGCTGGGCGCGCGCCGTACCGGCCGTAGCCCTGCTGACCGCGGCCTTCTTCGGGGCCGGCGCCACCTCCGGAACCTGCTCCATGTCCCTGCGCCAGGAGGTGACCCCCCAGCATCTGCTGGGCAGGGTCACCTCCACGTTCTGGACGATCCACTACGCGGCCGCACCCGTCGGCGCGGCCGTCCTCACCTGGGCCGCGCAGCACCAGGGCACCGCGGCGGTGGGAGCGGCGGCCGGCGCCTGCTGTGTGGGCATCGCCGTCCTCGCCGTGTTCACACCGGTACGGGTACGCCGCCCGGAGGCCGCCGGGGAGGCCGCCTGACGGGGCCGGGCGGTCCGCCGGACGGCGTCCCCGTACCGTCAGCCGGCCGGTGAGAACACGAAGGAGAACTCCGTGGGCTCGACTCGCAGGAAGTACTGCGGCAGCGGACCCGGGCCGCACGACTGGGAGCCGATGCCGTGCTGGCCGTGGTCGAGGTTCACCCACACCCTGTCGCCGGGCGTGAGGTCGGTGAGGTGCCCGGCCGCGTCCAGCTCCTCGTTCGTCCAGCGCCGCGCGCTGAACCAGAACTCCGGGTCGCCCTCGATCCTGAGACCGCCGATCTCGGCCCAGCGGACATCGGCCCGGGCGCCGTTCTCCTGCGGTTTGACGTACGGCGTCTGGAGTTCGTCGACCGTGGACTCCCAGCGGCCGATCCGGGAGGCCGACCTCGTGTCCGGGTACGCCTCGCCGGGGCCGCCGCCGTACCACCGCACGCGGTCCACCGAGCCCGGCAGCCCGAACCGGATGCCGAGCCGGGGCAGCGGCACCGTCCAGTCGCCCTCGGGCGCGACGGACACGGTCAGCCTCAGCCGCTCCCCGTCGGACGTCCAGCGGTACACCGTGACGAGGCCGACCTCCCGGGCGGCGGGCGCCACCCGCGTCCGCACGGTCAGCGCGTCGTCTCCCGGCTCCACGGCGTCCAGCCGGTGCCGCATCCGGTGCAGACCGAGCTTCCGCCACAGCAGACCGTAGCGGGGGTCGCCCTGCCATGAGGCGCCGTCGTCGTTGTCGGTGGGGGCCCGCCACACATCCACGCGCAGACCGGTCAGGTCCACCTCGCCGATGCTCATCGGCGCACCGGTGCGGGTGTCGAAGACGGCCGGGCCGAGCGTGATCCGGCCGTCGGCGACGACGGGGGCGCGGTCCGGGACGACCCGCACCGACGGCCGCCGGGCCACGGGGAACTGACCCCACGCCACCTCGTGCCCCTGCGGCGCCCACCCGGTGTCGGAGGCCAGCACCGCCCGCACCGTCCAGTGGCTCTCGGCTCCCCGCACATCGGGCGGCTCCGGCAGCTTCACATGCGCCGACTCGCCCGGCGCGAGCACCGGCACCGACAGCGCGCCCGACGCGACCGTCTCGCCGTCCGTCTGGAAGGACCATTCGAAGGCGAGGGCCGAGAGGTCGACGGCGTCGTGCCCGTTGCGGATCCGCACGGTGCCGCTGCGGCCCTCACCCTCGATCCGGACCGGCTCGACGACCTTCTTGAACTCGATCAGGCCCGGCGAGGGCCTGCGGTCCGGGAACAGCAGCCCGTCACAGACGAAGTTCCCGTCGTGCAGTTCCTCACCGAAGTCGCCGCCGTAGGCGAAGCCGTAGCGGCCGTCCTTGATGCCGTGGTCGATCCACTCCCAGATGAAGCCGCCCTGGAGCCGGTCGTACGTCTCGAAGAGCCGCTGGTAGTCGGCGATCCCGCCGGGCCCGTTGCCCATGGCGTGCCCGTACTCGCAGAGGATGAAGGGGAGTTCGCGCCGCTTGAGACCGCCGCCGTCCAGTCCCCGGCCGATCCTCTCCACCTCCCCGTGGAAGGCGTACATCCGCGAGTACATGTCCGTGTCACGACAGGTCTGGTCACCCTCGTAGTGCACGAGCCGGGAGCCGTCCCGGCCGTGGATCCACTCGGCCATCGCCGTCAGCCCGCGCCCGGTGCCGGCCTCGTTGCCCAGGGACCAGATGACGACCGACGGGTGGTTCTTGTCGCGTTCGACCATACGGGCGGCGCGGTCGAGGAGCGCCGGGGTCCAGCGGTCGTCGTCGACCGGGTTGTCGCGCCAGGCCTGCTCGGTGAAGCCGTGGGTCTCCAGGTCGCACTCGTCGATCACCCAGAGGCCGAACTCGTCGCACAGGTCCAGGAAGGCGGGATGCGGCGGGTAGTGCGAGGTGCGGACGGCGTTGATGTTGTGCCGCTTCATCAGCAGCACGTCCTGGCGCATGGTCTCCGGATCGAGCGCGCGGCCCATCTCGGGGTGCCACTCGTGCCGGTTGACGCCCTTGAAGAGCACCGGCCTGCCGTTGACCTTGATCAGACCGTCCTGGAGCGCGACCGTGCGGAAGCCGATCCGCAGCGGCACCCGCTCGCCCTCGGTGGTCAGCACACCGTCGTAGAGCTTGGGGTCCTCCGCGGACCACGGCTCCACGGGGACGGTCACCGACTCGCCGGTGGCGACATCGACACCGAGCGCGGGCACGGTGACCCGGCCGTCCACGTCCGAGTTGACCTTCAGCGTGCCCTCGCCGGACAGATGGTCGTACGAGGAGTGCACGAAGAAGTCGAGGACGGCGCCCACGGGGCGGTGCAGCAGCGTGACGTCCCGGAAGATGCCCGGCAGCCACCACTGGTCCTGGTCCTCCAAGTACGAACCCGCGGACCACTGGTGGACCCGGACCGCGAGCACATTGCCGCGCGGCCGGAGCAGATGCCCGACGGCGAACTCGTGGGGCAGCCGGGAGCCCTTGAACTCGCCGATGTCGGTGCCGTTCAGCCACACCCGGGCGCAGGACTCCACGCCGTCGAAGCGCAGCACCGTCCCGCCGTCCGACGGCCAGTCGTCCGGCAGGTCGAACAGGCGCAGATGGTCGCCGGTGGGGTTCTCGGTCGGGACGCGGGGCGGGTCGACCGGGAAGGGGTAGAGGTGGTTGGTGTAGATGGGGGACCCGAAGGCGCCGTCGCCCTGGAGCACCCAGTGGCCGGGCACGGCGACCTGAGCCCAGTCGCCGGCGTCGTATCCGGGCTCGGCGAACGAGTCGTCGTGGGCGTCCGCCGTGGGCGCCAGCCGGAAGCGCCAACTGCCGTTCAGGGAGAGGGAGGCCGCGTCCGAGGACGCGTACCAGGCGCGCGGTGGCAGGCTGCCGCTGCCGGGGGAGACGTCCTCGACGTAGTCGACGGCGGTGGAGGCTGAGGAGGTTGCGTAGGAAGACGAGGTCGAGGAGGGAGAGGACGAGAGCTCGGGGGAGGTGCGGAAGGTCATCGTTCTCCTAGCTCAGCGGTGCGGGATCGAGACGGCGACGGCAGGATCAGGTGCGGCTTCTCGCGGGAGCGGTGCGCGGGCCGGGTCCGGAGCCGGTTCTCCGGCCGGGGCCGGCCGGCTGGAGCGCGCCTTCGAGGGCGAAGGTCGCGGCGCCGAGGCACACCGGGTCGGTGGGGATCGGGGACAGGACGATCTCGGTGGCGGTGAACGGCCGCCTGAGCGCGTGCGGTTCGACGGCCGCGCGCACCTCGGTCAGCAGTGGTTCGCCGAGCGCCGCCGCGACCCAGCTGCTGAGCACCACCACCTCGGGGTTGAGCAGATTGACCAGATCGGCGATCGCGGGACCCAGGTGACGGGCGGTGGCGCGGACGACGTCGAGCGCGACGGGGTCCCCGTCGGTGGCCGCGCGGGCGAGGGCGTCGATCGTGGCGGTCTGGTCTTCGGGGTGCAACAGGGGGCTGTCCGGGCTCAGTTCCCGCAGGTTCCGCATGATGCCGGGCGCCCCGACGTAGGCCTCCACGCAGCCCCGGTCGCCGCAGTGGCACGGCCGCCCGTCCAGCACCAGCGTCGTATGGCCCCATTCGCCCGCGCTGTTGCTGACCCCCCGGTGCAGTCGGCCGCCCAGCGCCAGCCCGGCTCCGACGCCCGTGCCCAGGTTGACGACCACGGCGTCCTCGCGCCCACGGGCCGCGCCGAACCACAGCTCGGCGACCACGCTGGCACGCAGCGGGTTGTCCAGGTACAGGGGATGGGTGATGTGCTCCGCGAGCAGGTCGAGCAGCGGCACATCGTGCCAGCCCCAGTTCGCGGCGTACTCGGCCACGCCCCGGTCGCGGTCGACCTGGCCGGGCACGCTGATGCCGGTCCCCAGCACCCGGGAGCCCTCCACGCCGGCCCGCGCGACCACGGAGTCCACGGCCGCCGCCACTTGGGCGACGACCTGGTCGGGGCGGGTCCGGCCGGGTGCCATTTCCTCGTCGGCGCGGGCCAGTACGTTCAGCGCCAGGTCGAACAGCTCGACGCGGACATAGGTCTCCGCCAGGTCGACGCCGATCAGGGCGCCCCCCGAAGCGTTGACCGCGACCAGACCGCGCGGCCGCCCGCCCGCCGACTCCTCGAAACCGACCTCGGTCAGCATCCCGAGGTCGAGCAGTTCACCGACGAGCGTGGCGACCGTGGGCAGACTGAGCCCGGTCGCGGCCGCCAGCTCCGGCCGGGACGTCGGCGAGTGGGCGATGATCTGGCGCAGCACCTCGTACCGGTTCGCGGTACGAATGTCGCGCGACGTGCCCGGCTTCATCCGACGTCCCCCCGCTTCATCACTTCCCCTGGCTTCCTGCGCCTCCGCCCGGACCTCGGCGCGGCGCGAGCCTATGACCGCCGACGGATTTCCACAAGGGATCAGGAAATGGGGTTAGAAAAGGGTCTTACGAAGTCGCGTCATCTTCCCGGGGCCACAGCCCGGTAGGAAGGCTCAGTCACGCGGAGAACCTGGACCGGAGCGAGGAGCAGCGGCGGCCGCGTTCAGGACGTCGTCTCCGCGGGCTCCAGGACGTCCCCCACGAACGCGTTGCGGAACTTCCCCGACGGATCCAGCTCGGCCGCGAGCGCCGCGAAGTCGGTGAGTCGCGGGTAGCGCGCGTGGAGCGTGTGCGCGGGTACGGTGAACACCTTGCCCCAGTGCGGGCGGGCCTCGAACGCGTCGAGCGCCTCCTCCAGCCGCCGCACCACCGGCAGCACGGCCGCCGTGTCCTCGACCCAGGTGAAGTGCAGCGCCACCGAGTCCCTCCCGTACGCGGGGCTCAGCCACTGGGCGTCGGCGGCGATCGTGCGCACCTCACAGGTCTGCAGCACGGGCGCCACCGTCGTACGGATCGCGTCCAGGGCGTGCAGCGCCTCCAGCGCGTACGGGCGCGGCAGCAGATACTCCGACTGCAACTCGGCGCCGCTGCTCGGCACGAAGTCCGCCCGGAAGTGCGGAAGCCGCTCGTGCCAGGGCCCCGGGACGCCGAACTGCCGGGTGCAGTTGACCGCGGGCATGCCGGGCACCGGGTGCATCGCCACCGTGGCCGGACGGGCCCAGGGGAAGTCCGGCAGCGGCTGGTCGGTGCGCCGCTTCAGCCACACCTGCCGGAATCCGGGCTCGCGCCAGTCGGTGAACAGGCTCACACTGTACGCCGTCGCCGCCACGGTCTCGAAGTCCAGCCCCTCCAGCGGCAGTTCGGTGAACACATGCTGCTCGACACGGAAGTCCGGCTCCAGGTCCAGGGTGAGCGCGCTGACCACGCCGAGCGCCCCGAGCGCGGTCACCGCGCCGTCGAAGCGGCGGTCCCCACGCCCGATGCGCAGCGTCGCCCCGTCCGCCGTGATCAGCTCCACCTCACGCACGGCCGACGCGAGCGAGCCGTTGGCGACTCCCGAGCCGTGCGTGCCGGTCGCCACCGAGCCCGCCACCGAGATGTGCGGCAGGGACGCCATGTTGTGCAGGGCGAGCCCGTGCTCGTGCACCACCCGGGCCAGTTCGGCGTACCGGACGCCGCCGCCCACCCGTACCGTACGGGCCGCGGTGTCCACGTCCACCTCGGTCGGCAGCGCGGACAGCGAGACCAGCACACCGTCGGCGCCCGGTTCGGCGATCTCGTTGAAGGAGTGCCCGCTGCCCAGGACCCGGACCTTCGGGTGCGCGGCGACCAGCGCCCTGAGCGCGTCGAGCGAGCCCGGCCGGTGCAGTTCCTTGGCGGCGTAAGTGATGTTGCCCGCCCAGTTGGTCACGCTCTCGGTCATCGCGTCGTCCCTCCCCGTGGCACGTGCCACCTCTGCCGTCACATCCACGCATCCACCGGCGAACCTATATCGGTAGCCTCGCTGGTCATGACGCAGCCTCCGCCGCTTTCCGCCACCCTCCCGCAGACCGAGCTGACGACGCACCGCCGCCTGCGCGACCAGGGCAGCCTCCGGCGGGCCGATCTCGACGCGATCCTCGACGCGGGGTTCGTCTGCCACCTCGGCGTGGTCGTCGACGGCCGGCCGCTGGTCGTGCCCACCGTGTACGGGCGCGACGAGCAGCAGCTCTACCTGCACGGCTCGGTCGCCAGCCGCAGTCTCACCGGCGGCACCCCCGTCTGCGTGACCGTCACGCACGTCGACGGGCTGGTCCTCGCGCGGTCCGTCTTCGAGCACGGGGTGAACTACCGCAGCGCCGTGATCCACGGCGTCCCCCGCCGCGTCACCGACCCCGAGGAGAAGCTGGCGGGACTGCGCCGGCTCACCGAGCACGCGACCCCGGGGCAGTGGTCGTACGCCCGGCAGCCGAACCGCAAGGAGCTGGCCGCCACCGCCCTGCTCGCCCTGTCCCTCGAAGAGGCCTCGGTCAAGATCCGCACCGGCGCCCCCGACGACGGCGACGGGCCCGACGCGGAGCTGGGACTGTGGGCCGGTGGGCTGCCGCTGACCTCGGTGTGGGGCGCGCCCGTGCCGGACCCGCGGCTGCCGCCGGACATCGCCGTACCAGGACACATCGCGCGGCGCGAGGGGACCCGGCACGGCTGACGCGCAGGCGGGGGCATACCGTGAGGAGTCGAACGCCTGAGCCGGGAGGAGACACGGGATGGGCAGCCGCACCGCACTGGTCGAGGATCTGATGGAGCGCTTCCCGCACGTACCGCGGGAAGCCGTCTTCAAAGAGGACCTGCTCCGCGGAGGTGTGGCCTTCGATGCGTCCGCCCTCTCGGACAACGAGAAGGGCGAGGTCAAGCCGAAGTCGTACTTCATCTTCTCCTTCGACCACGGCACCCTGCCCGAGCTGGGCGAGGCGGCGCTGCGCCGGCCGCCCGAGGAGATCATCCTCACCGGCGGCCCCTACGACCTGCGCCGGACCGTCGTCTCCGTGCGCGTCAACCCGTCCTCGCCCTACCGGGTGGCAGCGGACGAGGAAGGGCTGCTCGGCCTCTACCTCGAGGGACGCCGGATCGCGGACGTCGGGGTGCCGCCCATGCCCGAGTACTACCGGCACACCCTCGCCAGCGGGAAGTCCGTGATGGAGGTGGCCCCCACCATCCAGTGGGGCTATCTCATCTACCTCACCGTCTTCCGCGTCTGCCAGTACTTCGGCGCCAAGGAGGAGTGCCAGTACTGCGACATCAACCACAACTGGCGCCAGCACAAGGCAGCCGGTCGCCCGTACACCGGCGTGAAGGACGTCGAGGAGGTCCTCGAGGCGCTGGAGATCATCGACCGGTACGACACCCAGAAGGCGTCCACCGCCTACACCCTCACCGGCGGCGCGATCACGTCCAAGGTCGCGGGCCGGGACGAGGCCGACTTCTACGGGCACTACGCCAAGGCCATCGAGGAGCGCTTCCCGGGCCGCTGGATCGGCAAGGTCGTCGCCCAGGCGCTGCCGAAGGACGACGTACAGCGCTTCAAGGACTACGGCGTGCAGATCTACCACCCCAACTTCGAGGTGTGGGACCGGCGCCTGTTCGAGCTGTACTGCCCCGGCAAGGAGCGGTACGTCGGCCGGGACGAGTGGCACCGGCGGATCCTGGACTCGGCCGATGTGTTCGGCGCGCGCAACGTGATCCCCAACTTCGTGGCGGGCGTGGAGATGGCCGAACCCTTCGGCTTCACCACCGTCGACGAGGCGATCGCCTCCACCACGGAGGGCCTGCGCTTCTTCATGTCGCACGGCATCACGCCCCGCTTCACCACCTGGTGCCCGGAGCCGACGACCCCGCTCGGCAAGGCCAACCCGCAGGGCGCGCCGCTGGAGTACCACATCCGTCTGCTGGAGGCCTACCGCGCCACGATGGACGACTTCGGGCTCTCCTCCCCGCCCGGCTACGGCCCGCCCGGCCCGGGCCGCGCGGTGTTCTCCGTGAGCTCCTTCATGGACAGCCTCCCGGCCCAGGAGACGACCGAGGAAGCCGCTCGCGCGTAACACGCATAACAAACGCATCACGGGCCCCGGCGCGCTGAGTCGTGCCGGGGCCCTTATGCGTACCCCTCGGCGGAAGCAAGCCCTTCCGCGGTATTTGAATACGCCGCTTGTCAGTTGTGCGGGAAGCGTGAAAGGCTCTGGGCCTGCCGTGAGACGGCCCCCAACTCCCCTGTATTCCAGGTGCGTTGGCTTTGCTTGTGGAAGCAGTTGATGCAGGAGCCCCCCATGCCTGACCTGCCGACCCCTCAGGACGCCGCCGAGGCGGCGCTGTTCTCCGAGTGCTGGGACGCGGTCCTGTCGTACGCCGATCTGTGCACCTCCGGATCGTCGGCCGGCCGGCAACTGGCCACCGAGGCGTTCAGCCGCGGCATCCACGAGGCACGTGAGGCCCAGACCCAGGAGCGGACCAGCGGGCGCCGCACCCCGCGGCTGCCCCGGATCCCGATGCTGCTCACCGCGGTCCGCACCACCGCCGCCGCCTGGGAGGACGAGGGCAAAGGGCATCTGCTCGACCCGGATCTGCGGCTGTGGCTGAACTCCCCGAAGGCCGCCCGGTACACCGGTCCGCCCCTGACGCGACCGCTGGCCCTGCGCGGGCTGAAGGACCTTCAGGAGCCGGACGCGACGCTGCTGTGGCTGGTGGAGGTGGAGGCGCTGCCTCTGCCGGACGTGGCCCGCCGGCTCGGCCTGGACCCGGCGACCGCCGCGCAGGAACTCATCCAGGTGCGGGCGCTGTTCCGGGACCGCTGTCAGCGCAACCATCTCGACACGCCGATGGGCACGGACTGCCGCAGCTATGCCCGGCTCCTCGACGCGGTCACCCGCTCCCCGGGCGCCGACACGCCCGAAGACCTCTCACGGCACCTCGCCACCTGCGTGGAGTGCGCGGAGGCCGCGGCCTGCCTGCGGCTGCACGGCGGTGGCACGCCCGCCGCGCTGGCGAGCGGAGTCATCGGCTGGGGCGGACTCGCCTATCTGGAACGGCGGCGCCGGGCCGCGGAGGCGGGACTGAGCGGAGGACGTACGGACGCGGGCACCGACCGGGGCATCTCGGTGGGCGCCGTGGCGCGGCCCCGGATCGGCCGGTCCGGGATCCTGGCCGCGGCCGTGATCGTGTCCGCGCTGGCCATGACGGTCTCGCTGATGCAACTCGGCGACTCCGGCGGGCGGGTGAGCGCGAGCGGCGACCCGGCGGAGGGCGCGATCGCGGCCACGCCGTCCCTGCCGGCCCTCGGCACGACCCCGGGCCGCACCCCGACCGGCGCGTCCCACACCACGCGCCCGGCCCACTCGGGCAGCACCCCCAAGAGCGGTGACTCCGACACCGAACCCCAGGGGAAGTCGACGAGCCCGGTGGCCGACCCGACCAAGGCGTCGGCGGCCCCCACCCCGCCCGCGCCCTCGACCTGCCGAGTGAAGTACGACATCGTCGACGAGTGGCCGGAGGGCTTCCAGGGCACGGTCACGGTCACCTCGACCAAGGCCCTCGACGACTGGCACATCGACTGGACCTTCGGGGACGGCCAGCACATCACCCAGATGTGGGACGGCACCTACACCCAGAGCGGCTCCGAGGTCACCGCGCACGCCGCCGACTACAACAAGCAGGTCGCCGCGAACGGCACCTTCGCCGTGGGGTTCAACGCGACCTGGCACGGCACCAACGGCGAACCCCGCACCTTCACGGTGAACGGCGCCACCTGCTCGACGACCGGCTGAGCCCCGACGTGTTCCACGACCCCCGGCGAATCGTGGCGAGCCACCGGAACAAGAACCTCGACGACGACGCCGAACGGCTCATCGCCGAGACCCGCCGGTGCCTCGACGTCATGGCAGAACCTCGTGACGGCCCGGCTGTGAACACACGGCAGGCGGCTCAGCTCTCCTCCGGGGAGGAGGCACCGCGCACCCGGCGGTACGGCTCCAGCGCGGCGACGGCGTCGATGGCCGTCCGCCGGGCGCCGAGGTCGCCGTCGGCCGCCTCATCGAGATACAGGTGCACGCCGTTGTAGATCACGTCGCCGGCCACCACTGTGGAACGCGGCAGGGCTTGATGCTCGCCTCACTCCTGGGAGGGATGTTCCTTGGCAACGTGGACATCGCGGTGGTCAACGTCGCGATTCCCTCGATCCGCGATCGCCTGCACGCGTCCGGCGGCGAACTACGCGAGCTCTGGCCCGAGATCACCGACGCTGTGGAGGCCCCCTGGGGCGCTCGCCGACCCAACGGTGAACGCCCAGGCCAGAGTCGTGCGCGATGCCACGGCGTGATCAACGGGACGCATGGAGCCTGATGTCGCACTGGTACGGCGACCGGAAAAGTTCAGCGGCTCGCGACGCCCGCGAGCTGTCCGGCAGACTTTCCGGCCACAGCACTGGCTAGGCGCCCGAGGTGCGGCGGCCCCCCCGGCGGTCGGAGGTGCGGCCGCCCGTGCCGGCGGTGCCGCCCGTGGCTCCGCCGGTTGCCCCTCGTCGGCGGGTTCCGCGGGCGTCCTTGCCGGATGCGGTGCCGGTCGCCGTACCGGCCGCGGCTCGGCGGTCGGAACCGCGGGTGCCCGCGCCCGCGGCACCTCTCGTGGCCCCGGCGGCTCCCGTACGGCGGGTGGAGGCGCGCCCGCTGGTTGCGGAGGTGTCACCGGATGCTGTCGCCCCGGCGGTGGTCCGGCGTTCCGAGCCCCGGCCGCCCGTCCTGGTGGCAGCATCTGTCGCCGCTCCGGGCCGGCCGCCGGCGCGGCGCCGGCGGCCGCCCCGGCTGCCGGGCTTGCTGTCGGCCTTCCGGTCCGGTCGGGACGCCGCCGGTGTCGCCGGCTGGGGGACCTCGATGGTGACGGGCACGCCGGACGGCTCGCGGGCGCCGGTGATGGTGACCAGCGCCGCGTCGCTCGACGTGATGCGGGCCGTCCGGGGGCGGATGCCCGCGTCCGACATGAGCCGGGTGACGTCCCGCTTCTGGTCGGGCAGGACCAGCGTGACCACGCTGCCGGAGCCGCCGGCACGGGCCGTGCGTCCGCCCCGGTGGAGGTAGTCCTTGTGGTCGGTCGGGGGATCGACGTTCACGACGAGGTCGAGGTCCTCGATGTGTATGCCCCGGGCCGCGACGTTCGTCGCGACCAGCGCGGTGACCTGGCCGTTCTTGAACTGTTCCAGGGTGCGGTTCCGCTGCGGCTGGGAGCGGCCCCCGTGCAGTGCCGCCGCGCGGACACCCACGGCCAGGAGCCGCTTGGTGAGCCGGTCGGCGGACCTCTTGGTGTCGAGGAACAGGATGACCCGGCCGTCGCGCGCGGCGATGCGCGTGGTGACGGCCTTCTTGTCGGTCTCGTCCAGGACGTGGAGAACGTGGTGCTCCATGGTGGGCACCGCTCCCGCGGACGGGTCCACGGAGTGCACCACGGGGTCGGTGAGGAACCGCTGCACCAGGCGGTCGATGTTGCCGTCCAGGGTGGCCGAGAACAGCATGCGCTGACCGTCGGGCCGTACCTGCTGGATCAGCTTGGTGATCTGCGGCAGGAAGCCCATGTCGGTCATCTGGTCGGCTTCGTCCAGCACCGTGATGCGTACGTCGCCGAGCACGCAGTCACCCTGCGCCACGAGATCATTGAGCCGGCCCGGGGTCGCCACGAGCACCTCGGCGCCGCGCCGGAGCGTTGCGGCCTGCTTGGTGATGGACAGCCCGCCGACCACGGTGGCGAGCCGGAGGTTCACCGCCGTCGCGTACGGGATCAGCGCGTCGGTCACCTGCTGGGCGAGCTCACGGGTGGGCACCAGCACGAGGGCCAGGGGTGCCTTGGGCTCCGCGCGCAGCCCGGCCGTACGGGCCAGGAGCGCAAGCCCGAACGCGAGGGTCTTGCCGGAGCCGGTGCGTCCCCGGCCCAGCAGATCACGGCCGGCGAGCGAGTTGGGCAGCGTGGCGGCCTGAATGGGAAAGGGGGTGGTGACGCCCTGCGCGGCGAGGGTCTTCAGCAGCCCCGCTGGCATGTCCAGACCGGCGAAGTCCTCGACGGCGGGAAGTGCGGGTGTCCTGCTTTCCGGCAGCCGGAAATCCCGTGGCGACGACGCGGACGGTGGAGGTGACGAAACGCGCCGGTTCGGTTTCTGGGGCCTGCGGGACATACGGTTGTCTGCCTTCCTGAAAACAGCACAAACCGAGGTCCGCACCATGGCGGTGCGGACCCCGGCGAGCGGATACGCGTCCGGCGATCAGGCGGGGACGATGTTCTCCGCCTGCGGGCCCTTCTGGCCCTGCGTGACGTCGAAGGAGACCCGCTGGCCCTCCTGGAGCTCACGGAAGCCCTGGGTCGCGATGTTCGAGTAGTGGGCGAAGACGTCGGGGCCGCCGCCGTCCTGCTGGATGAAGCCGAAACCCTTTTCGGCGTTGAACCACTTCACGGTTCCCTGTGCCATGACCTTCTCCGTATCTGTAGGCAGAGGCCCCATCCGGAGATGCCGGAAAACAAATAATGCGCCTTAAGGAGAAACATTCCCGTCAGGCGCACATAGGTTCATGGGTACCACAACTGCAACTGCGGAAGACTAGCACAGCTGGGCGGGCCGCGTTGGGTCACCAAGGCGCGCCGGGGCGCGAGGCCGGACACGGAGTGGGCGCTGCCCGCAACCGGAAGATCATCCGCTCCGCCTCCGTGGTCTGAGGCTGACCTTTCTCACAGCGCACACGCGCGCTCGTGGACTGTGCGGTCAGCCCGATGCGCCGCTTCGGCAACTGCCCAGGCGTCGGGCGGTCGCGGGCACGATGCCTCGGGCGTGGGACACGTCGTGGCTGTGGTCCGCGAACGGCCCCGCCGCAGCGGAGGCGCTCCGGCGGGGCCGCTGCGGTCACCGTTCCCGGTCCCGGCGAAGTCGCTCGGCCAGGGGGACCTGATGAGGCGGTCGCAGAATGAACTTGTCCTTCTGCTCGTCGAAGCAGTCCATGTAACAGCTGACGGACTGACCGACTTCGTAGTGATCCTCGTCGTCGATGTACAGCGCGTCGATGAGGCCTACGCGTGAGAGCCCCGCGTCGACGATCACACCCCAGCGGAAGACCGCCTCGACCCGGCCCTCCCGAAAGGCGGTCAACCGGCGTACGCCGGGGCGCGAGGCCGCGTGGGCGCAGGCGCGTAAATGGCTGGCATCCGGGTGCGTGCCGTTCTAGGGTGAGGGCTGCTTCGCGCGGTGGCCGACTGGTCCCCGCTGTCGGCCGAGTGTGGAACGGGAGGTGTGACCGATGGCTGTCTCTGTGATGGGCGCTGCCCGCAACCAGAAGATCGTCCACTCCACCTCCGTGGCTTCCGGCTGACCTTTCTCTCGGCGCACATGCGCGCGGGGCCGGGGCCGCCCTTGTGAAGGGTTCCCCTTGTATCTCTCTTCGTCCTCGGTTTCGTCGCACCCTCTTGCCGTCTACGGCTGGGACGAGGGCTGGGCAGCCGAGTTCGCTCCCCATGCCGAGCAGGGCTTCCTGCCCGGCCGTGTCGTACGGGTCGACCGTGGCCTGTGCGACGTCGTCACCCCGGCCGGCGTCGTCCGTGCCGACACCGAGTTCGTCGTTCCCCGTGACCCGATGAAGGTCGTGTGCACGGGGGACTGGGTCGCCGTCGACCCTGACGGCAGCGATCCGCGGTATGTGCGGACGCTGCTGCCGCGTCGTACCGCCTTCGTACGCTCCACCTCCTCCAAGCGGTCCGAGGGGCAGATCCTCGCGGCCAACGTCGACCACGCGATCATCGCCGTCTCGCTCGCCGTGGAGCTGGACCTCGGCCGCGTCGAACGCTTCCTCGCGCTGGCCTGGGAGTCCGGGGCACAGCCGGTCGTCGTGCTCAGCAAGGCCGATCTGGTGCCGGACGCGGTGACGCTCTCGTATCTCGTCAAGGACGTGGAGGCGAGCGCGCCCGGCGTGCCGGTGCTGCCGGTCAGCGCTCGGCTGGGCGAGGGGGTCGACGTCCTCGCCGCCGTGGTCTCCGGCGGTACGTCCGTGCTGCTCGGGCAGTCCGGCGCCGGCAAGTCCACTCTCGCCAACGTGCTGCTCGGCGAGGACGTCATGACCGTCCAGGCCACCAGGGACATGGACGGCAAGGGCCGGCACACCACCACCACGCGCAATCTGCTCGTCCTGCCGTGCGGGGGAGTCGTCATCGACACCCCTGGGCTGCGCGGGGTGGGGCTCTGGGACGCCGGGACCGGGGTGGGCCAGGTGTTCTCCGAGATCGCGGAACTGGCCCAGGAGTGCCGTTTCCACGACTGCGCGCACGGCACGGAACCCGGATGCGCGGTGCGCGCCGCCGTCGACGTCGGGGAGCTGTCCGAGCGACGGCTGGACAGCTACCGGAAGCTGCTCCGCGAGAACCAGTGGATCGTCGCGAAGACGGACGCCCGGGTGCGGGCGGAGCTGCGGCGCGAGTGGAAGCGCAAGGGGGCCGAGGGGAGGGCGGCGATGGAGGCCAAGCGGGGGCGGCGGGGCTGAGGGGGAGGGCACCGCGGCCGGTGTGCGCGACGCCGTGTGCGATACGGGGCGATGCGGGACGCTGCCCGCCCTGTACGGCATGGGGCCGCGCACCGGCCGTGGGTGTCCGTACGCCGCCGTTGTCGGCACACCGCCGCGGGTGACCGTACGCCGCCGCGGGCGTCCGCACACCGTCGTGGGTGTCCGCGTCGGCGCCCCGGTGCTCACCCGAACGTGTGACTGCGTGTTAGCCCGTCGACGTGTCCTGGGAAGACATCGAGCGCTTCCCGGCCCCGTGGCCGGGGCCGCCGGTGCGGAAAGGGCGAGTCCGTATGGTGCACCTTCCCCAGCTGACCGGAACCCGGCGCCGCTGTCTGGCCATCGCGGCGCTCACCACCCTGTCGACCGCGGCCACCTTCCCGGGTGCCGTCGGCCGCGCCGAGACGGCACCCCACTGGACCGGCACCTGGGAGGCCGCCGCCTCCGGCACCGCCCCCGCCCTGCCCGGTACCTCGATCCGCAACGTCGTGCACGTCAGCGTCGGCGGCAGCGCCGTCCGGGTCCGTCTCTCCAACCGTCTCGGCACCGCTCCGCTGCACCTCGACACCGTCACCGTCGCGGTGCAGCGGGCCCCCGAGGCCGGCAGTGCCGCCGCGGTGCCGGGCTCCCTGCGCATCGCCACCTTCGCCGGTGCCACCTCAGTGACCGTCGCGCCGGGCCAGGACCGGGTCACCGACCCCGTCCACCTGACGGTTCCGGCGGACGCCAACCTCCTCGTCACCGTGCACACCTCCCGCGACTGCGGCCCGGCGACGTACCACCGCACCTCCCTTCAGCGGGTCTTCCTGGCCACGAGCGGCAACCGGGCGGCCGACACCTCCGCCGCCGCCTACACGGGCAGGGTGTCCCACTGGTACTACGTGACAGGCGTCGACGTACTGCGCACGGTCACCCCGGACAGCGTCGTCGCGCTCGGCGACTCCCTCACCGACGGCGACGGATCCTCGTACGGCACCGACCGCCGCTGGCCCGACCTGCTGTCCGGGCGGCTGCGCCGGCTGCTGCCCGCCGAGCGGCGGCCCGGTGTGCTGAACGCGGGGATCTCCGGCAACCGTCTGCTGCGCGACGGGGTGGGGCCGAGTGCACTGAGCCGGCTCGACGCGGACGTGTTCTCCCGCACCGGGGTGCGCACGCTGATCGTCCTGGAGGGCGTCAACGACCTCAAGGACAGCCCGCCCGAGACCGATCCGGGCGCCTTCGTCCGCGCCTACCGCCGGATCGTGGCCCGCGCCCACGCCCATGGCATCCGTGTCATCGGCGCCACCCTCATCCCCTTCGGCGGCCACCGCGCCTGGACGCCGGCGCGTGAGGATCTGCGGCACGTGGTCAACGCCCTCATCCGCAGCGGGGTGTTCGACGCCGTCGCGGACTTCGACGCGGCCGTCCGCGACCCCGCCCGTCCCGACCGCCTTCGGCCGGACTACGACTCGGGCGACCACCTCCACCTCGACGACGCGGGCATGGCGGCGCTGGCCGGAGCCGTGGACCCGACCGGGCTCGGCGGATGAGGGACCTCAGGCGGGCAGGCCCCAGCGGGGAGCGGGCGCGTTCGGTGCGACGGGCGCGATCGTGCGGTCCGGGTGGTCGCCCCGCGCCGTGATCAGCGCCGACTCGTCCTTGCGCAGCGCCACTTCGAGGGTGCCGTCGCCGACCGTCCGGCACCGCAACGGCCGTCCCCGGCCGTCCCGCACCTCGACCGCGCCCGGGATGCCGTGCCGTACGACGCAGGGCGCGCCCGCCTCGCTGACCAGATGTACCCACCGGGTCACCGCGCCCTTGCGTACGGCGGACAGCAGAAACGCCCCCTGGGTACGGAAGTCGTGCACGGTGAGGTCCGCCCAGGCGTCCGGCAGCGCGGGGAAGACACGGACGATCCCGCCCCAGGACTGGCACACCATGTCGTGCAGCGACTGGGCCGCCGACAGCGGGGTCTCGATGACCGGCCCGGACTCCTTGTACATGGTGTTGGCCTCGATGAACCGGCTCATCAGCTCGCCCAGGTACCTCAGGGCGTCCTCGCCCTTGCCGAGCAGCGCTGACATGGAGGCGGCGCCGGTGAAGGTGTAGCCCTGCAGCGCGCCCTCGAAGCCGACCCAGTGAGCCAACGACCTCTCGATCAGGGCGCGTTCGTCGGGAGTGCGGCCGGTCACCTCGTACAGCGGGTAGACCGCCAGCAGATGCGAGTAGTGGCGGTGGGACTTCGCGAACGGGATGTCCGCGCCGATCATGAAGCCGTTCGCGTCGGTGGGATACGGCACCCGCCGGGCCAGCACCTCGCGCCAGCGCGGCGCCAGGGAGTCGTCGATGCCGAGGAGGTCCGCCGAGTCCAGGAGCGTGCGGCAGCCCCAGGTGAGCAGCATGAGGTCGTAGTTGCAGTCGCGGGTGTCGCCGCCGTACTCCGGCGAGAAGGTGGCCGGCAGATGCAGTCGGCCGTCCGGGCCGGGCTCCAGGAAGTGCAGATAGTAGTTGATCGCCTTGCGGAGCAGGGGGTAGAGGACGTCGCGCAGGATCGACTCGTCCATGCTGTGGCGGTAGCTGAGCCAGACGTTGTGCAGGGCCCAGGTCAGGTTGCCCACCTCGGGGGTCGGCGGGTCCTGGCCCGGGATGCCGACGCCGTAGCCGGTGAGGGTGCCCGCGGCGCCGTTGACCAGGTGCGGATCGGTGGTGCGCGGGATGCCGAGCGAGTCGGACCGGTACGGCGCGGCCACCTCCTTGGCCAGGTTGTCCCGGAACTCCCCGAGCGCCCTGGTCACGGCGTCCAGTTCGAGATGGTTGGAGCCGTGGATCAGCCAGTACTCCAGCTGGACGTTGAGGTTCCACCAGGTGTTGGGCCAGGGCGTCGGCTCCAGCCAGGGGCCGCTGGTGGCCATCACGGGGGCGTCGCGCCGGGCCGCCGAGGCGAGTTTGTAGAGCTGGATCCAGTAGAAGCGCTGGATGCGTGCGTCGGGCAGGGAGAGGAAGCTCTTGCGGTAGTAGGCGTGCCACCAGGTGCGATGGGTCGCGGCGAGCGCGCCGTAGGGGAGCCGGGCGGCGTCGCGGACCGCCATGAGTGCCGTGGGCAGTGCCGTGGTCCGCGGGTAGGAGTGCGCCACGTGCGCGTACAGCGTCCGCCGGTTGCCCCGGGCGGTCTCCCGCCACGCCGTCACATGCTGTCCGCCCGACAACAGGGGCTGTACGGCGGCCCGGACGCCGTCGTGGTCGCCGGTCTCGGCGGGCGGGTTTCCCGCGTAGCCGTCCGGGAGGGGCTTGAAACTGGCACGTGGGCTGATCGCGTCCGCCGGGTGGAACACCCAGCGGAATCCGCGTTCGCCGGGGCTCGGGGTGACCTCCACCGCCAGCAGCGAGCGGGAGGTGTGCACCAGGGCGCGCAGGGTGAGGGTGCCCCGGTCGGTGGTGAGCGTGCCGGTCAGCTCGGCGTCGTGCAGCCCGAGCCGCCAGTCCACGGCGGTGACGGTGCCCACCGGTTCCAGGGTGAAGTGGCCGATGGGCAGCCGCGCGAGCCCGAACAGGGAGCCGAACTCGGGGCGGTGGTCCTGGACCTCGGAGTGCTGGACGTTGAAGCGGACGGCCCGTGTCGGTGCGCCGGGCTCGGCGTAGATGCCCGAGCCGAGGAGGCCGTTGCCCAGGTAGGGGCCCTCGTACCAGGTCGTCGGCATCCGCTGCCAGACCAGGTCGGCGTCGTCGAGGACGGCGCGCCAGGGGTTGGGGGTGCCGAGGGCGTCGGGTGCGGTGCTGTCGTCGCGGTCGGCCGCCGCGGCGGCGGGCAGGCCCTGGGCGAGCAGTGCGCCGCCCAGGGCGGAGCCGGTGGCGAGGACGGTACGTCTGGATGGGCTGGACACGGTGGCCTCCAGGCGGCTCGGTGATTCATCGGAGCTCTCCCGCGAAGCAACGTAGAGAAGGCATGGATGTGCGTCAATGAGCTGGGAGAGATCCGATGTGTCCAGCCGTACGGTGACGTGTGTCCAGGGGCGGGGCGGCGGCCGTACGACCGAACCGGGCCCCGGCCCCGGTCAGTTGCGGGCCACCCAGCCCCGTTCGTAGGCCTGCCAGCCGAGTTGCAGCCGGGTCGTCACCCCGGACAGCTCCATCAGCCGCTTCACCCGGCGCTGTACGGTCCGCAGGCCCAGATCGAGCTGCTTGGCGACGCTCGCGTCGGTCAGCCCGGCGAGCAGCAGCGACAGGACCTCCAGATCGGTGCTGTCGGGGCCGTCCGGCGCCTGCTCGGTGGCGCCGGACGCACCGAGCCGCAGCGGCAGCGCGTCCCGCCACACCGACTCGAACAGGCCGGACAGCAGCTCCAGCAGTCCGCTCGCGTGCACGACCAGCGCGGCCGGCTCGGCGGTGTGCGCGGTGAGCGGGACCATGGCCAACGTCCGGTCGGCGACGACCAGTTTGGTCGGCACCGTGTCGATGACCCGCACCTGTTCGTCGCGGCTCAGCGCGGCCGTCAGCTCGGTGATCCCGTCGGGCCGGTCGAGCACCGTCCGCTCGACGACCACCCGGTAGCGCACGCCCCGGGCGGTGGCCTGCTCCTCCGCCTCGTTCTCCATCCCCGTCACGGCGACCGGAGTGCCGGTGACGAGGGCGCACACCTCCTCGGCCGCGCCGAGCTGGAGCTGAAGGAAGCGCTGGGTGACCGCGGCCGCGCCGATCACCACCTCGACCAGATCGTGCACCGCGGGCTCGGCCGCCGCCGCCCGGTACTCCTCGGCCAGCAGCGCGGCCGCCAGCTCCGCCTTCTCCAGCTCGTGCCGCTGCCGGGTGAGCAGTGCGCCCAGCGCCACTCCGGGCGGCGCGGCCACCCAGCGGCCCGGGCGGGCCGACGACTGGGCCGCGAGGCCGTGGTGCTCCAGCCGCCGCAGCAGCCGCTCGGTGTCCCGCTCGCCGCGTATCAGCCGCCGTGCGAGATCGGGTACATCGGCGGCGCCCACCGACACCAGTGCCCGGTACGCGCTCTCATGTGTCTCGTCCAGCCCAATCGCTGCCAGCATCAGCCGTCGTCCCCTCCCCTGAGACAAGACCCTGCGGTGCACCGTTTGGCGGAAAACAGCCACGGCGCAAACCCGCCTCGGAGCATCATCGCCGTACCCCTCCTCCGTCTGCCAGGGTGGCGCCACGGAGGCGTTGATCATCTCCCATGTCGCCTTCCGCAGGCCATGCGGCCTGCACGGATGCCGACCGGGGGACCCTGGGGTCCTCGAAGACGTGACGGAGACCGGAGGCGTGCCGGACCCGTCACCGCGGTGCCGCCGGGCGGTTCCCCGTGGGGGGTGGACCGCCCGGCCGGCCCGCCTCACCCCTCCCGTTTCGCATCACCGTTCGAGGCTCGACCGTCGTGCCGTCAGGGCGCCGTGGCGCGGCCCGTTTTTCCCGATGCCCCGTTTTCATACGCCGCCCGCGGTGGACAATTGGGGGCATGAGTCAGCAGGGGGAGAAGCCTGACGGCCACGAGGACGACTGGTGGGGACAGTTGTACGACGACTCCACCCAGGACACGGGACCGGCCCCCGGGGCCGACAGCCTGGACGACCGTTTCGCCTCCGCGGTGGGCACGGTCGACGGTGGGACTGCTCTGTCCGGGGGATCTCCGGAGGGCGAATCCGGTGCCGGCAGCGGTGCACGGGGGAGTGGTGCCGTCCCGCGGCCCGGGCCCGTGCCGTGGGAGCCTCCGTCCACCCGTCCGCCGGGCCCGGTGACCTTCCCGCCCGGGCCGATGCCACCGGGGTTCCGTGAGGTGGCCCCCGTCGACGGCTCCCCGACTAGGCCGTCGCCCGACCAGGTTCCGCCCCCGGACGGCGCCCCGGTCGCCGTACCCCCGCCTCCCGCCCGTCCGCCGTCCGCCGTACCGCCGCCCGGTGAACCCCCGTCCCCCGCCGCCCGGCCGCCCGCGGAGCCCGTCGTCCCCGGGACCGCGCCCGCCGTCGACTACGTCGGCTCCGGACCGCCCACCTACGACGCCGAGCCCACCGCCCTCCCGCTCGCCGACCCGGAGGGCATGGACGACCTGGTCCCCGACACCGTGCTGGACGGGGCGCGCTACGGCGCCCTGACGCTGCGCGCGGCCTCCGTGCGCGGGGACTCGGCGCGCTACCGGGGCGAGCCGCGCCGGGACTGCCTGCTCACCGCCCGCTTCGGCACCGGCGACCAGGCCCTCGTCCTCGTCGCCATGGCGACCGGTGCACGGGCCACCCCCGGGGCGCACCGGGCCGCCGCCCAGGTGTGCCGGTGGATCGGACGGGCCGTCGGACGCAGCCATGTCCGGCTGGCCGAGGACATCCGGGCCGCCCGGCGCGGCGAGCTCAAGTCGGGTCTGCACCGGCTCACCGACCGCAGCCTCGGGCGACTGCGCGCGAGCGCCGCCGAACAGGGCATCGACCCCGAGGAGTACACTGCCGGCCTGCGCTGTCTGCTGCTGCCCGCCGACCCGGCCTGCCGCACCCGGGTGTTCTTCGGCGTCGGCGAGGGCGGTCTGTTCCGGCTGCGGGGCGGTGAGTGGCAGGACATCGAGCCCCGGGTCGCCGAGTCGGCGGGGGAGCCGGTGGTCGGGTTCGGCTCGCTGCCGTCCGAGACCCCCGAGGGCGACCGCCTCACCATGGATCTGGGCATCGCGACGCCGGTGAACCCTGATGAGCCGTCCCCCGGGCTTCCGGCCCCGCTCGCGGGGGACGGTCCTGCCGAGCCGCCCCGGGACCCGTTCCGCTTCCGCGCCTCCGTCGCCCGCCCGGGTGACACGCTCCTCCTGTGCAGCAGCGGCCTCGCCGATCCGCTGCGCGACGAGCCGCAGCTCGCCCGGCACCTGACCCTCCGCTGGTCGACAGGCGGACCGCCGAGCCTGGACGCCTTCCTCGTGGACACCAGGGTGAGGGTGAAGGGCTACGCCGATGACCGTACGGCGGCGGCCGTTTGGGAGGCGTGATCGCGGTCACTGTGGATTGATGGACCCAAGGAGACGGAAGGGGTGCATGGATCCATGGCCAAGCAGAACGTCGCCGACCAGTTCGTCGACATCCTCGCCCGGGCGGGAGTCAAACGCCTGTACGGGGTGGTGGGCGACAGCCTCAACCCGATCGTGGACGCCGTGCGCCGCAACTCCGCCCTCGACTGGGTGCATGTACGGCACGAGGAGACCGCCGCCTTCGCCGCGGGCGCCGAGGCGCAGATCACCGGGAAGCTGACCGCGTGCGCGGGCTCCTGCGGCCCCGGCAATCTGCATCTCATCAACGGTCTGTACGACGCCCACCGCTCCATGGCCCCGGTGCTCGCCCTCGCCTCCCACATCCCGTCCAGCGAGATCGGGCTCGGCTACTTCCAGGAGACCCACCCCGACCGGCTGTTCAGCGAGTGCAGTCACTACAGCGAGCTGATCTCCAGCCCGAAGCAGATGCCCCGGCTGCTGCAGACGGCGATCCAGAACGCGGTCGGCCGCAGCGGCGTCAGCGTCGTCTCGCTCCCCGGTGACATCGCCGACGAGCCCGCGCCCGAGCGGGCGGCCGAGACCGCCCTCGTCACCTCACGGCCCACCGTGCGTCCCGGCGACGACGAGATCGACCGGCTGGTGGTGATGATCGACGAGGCGGAGAAGGTCACCCTGTTCTGCGGCAGCGGCACCCAGGGCGCGCACGCCGACGTGATGGAGTTCGCCGAGAAGATCAAGTCCCCGGTGGGACACGCCCTGCGCGGCAAGGAGTGGATCCAGTACGACAACCCGTACGACGTCGGGATGAGCGGGCTGCTCGGCTACGGCGCCGCCTACGAGGCCACCCACGAGTGCGAGCTGCTGATCCTGCTGGGCACCGACTTCCCGTACAACGCCTTCCTGCCCAACGATGTGAAGATCGCCCAGATCGATGTGCGGCCGGAGAACCTGGGCCGCCGCTCCAAGCTGGACCTCGCGGTGTGGGGCGATGTGAAGGAGACCCTGCGCTGCCTCATCCCGAGGGTGAAGGCCAAGCAGAACCGGCGCTTTCTGGACAGGATGCTGAAGAAGCACGCGGACGCGCTCGAAGGGGTGGTGAAGGCGTACACCCGCAAGGTGGAGAAGCACGTCCCGATCCACCCCGAGTATGTGGCGTCGGTGCTCGACGAGGTCGCCGAGGACGACGCGGTCTTCACGGTCGACACCGGGATGTGCAACGTATGGGCCGCCCGCTACATCTCCCCGAACGGCCGCCGTCGTGTCATCGGCTCGTTCTCCCACGGTTCGATGGCGAACGCGCTGCCGATGGCGATCGGGGCGCAGTTCACCGACCGGAAGCGGCAGATCGTGTCGATGTCCGGTGACGGCGGGTTCTCCATGCTGATGGGCGACTTCCTGACCCTGGTGCAGTACGACCTGCCGGTGAAGGTGGTGCTGTTCAACAACTCCTCACTCGGCATGGTGGAGTTGGAGATGATGGTCGCCGGGCTGCCGGCGTACGGCACCAGCGCCAAGAACCCCGACTTCGCGGCCGTGGCCCAGGCGTGCGGGGCGTACGGCGTCCGGGTCGAGAAGCCCAAGCAGCTCGCGGGTGCCCTGAAAGACGCGTTCCGGCACAGGGGGCCCGCGCTGGTGGACGTCGTCACCGACCCCAACGCGCTGTCGATCCCGCCCCGGATCAGCCGGGAGATGGTGACGGGCTTCGCGCTCTCCGCCTCGAAGATCGTGCTGGACGGCGGCGTCGGACGCATGGTCCAGATGGCCCGCTCCAACATCCGCAACGTGCCGCGCCCCTAGGGGAGTTACCGTTCGGGGCCGCTGCTACGGCGGCGGTTCGCCTACGGTCGTGGCGGCAGCCGGGAGTCGGCCGATGGGACCGGCGCGGGCGGTCGGCGTCCCGTCCGGCGCGTAGTCCGCGGCCCTGTGCGACCGCCGGGAGCGTCGCCGGGGTGTGCGCCCCGCGTCACGGCACCCGTCGTCGGGCGGCGGCGCGGGTGCCCACTCCTGGGAAGCGGGGGACGTTCTGCGACGGTGGTCCGGTCCCGTAGAGCGCCACGGGCCCGCCGGCGGTGGGTGACCGGGGCCGGGCCTATCCGGAAGCGCATGTTCGATTGTTGGCGATTCGACAGGACTGGCGACTGTCGCACGGGGCATGGATCCCCCTGAGGCGTTCGGTCAGGAGGGGAACCGACAACCACGTACGGGCGGGGGTCATGACGAGGCGAGCACGAGGAGGCGGTCCCGCGACCATCGGGGCCTTCTCGGCGAAGAAGACGGAGGAGACGGCCGGCGGTGCGCGGGGTTGCTCGCCGGGCACCCAGCTCAGCCGCAGGCTGGGACGGGCGGACTTACGGGCCGTGCCCGAGGCGCGCAGGGCACTGAGGGAACTGCTGACGCACTGGGGGAAGCCGGGACGATCCGAGATAGCCGAACTGCTCACCAGCGAACTGGTCACCAACGCACTCGTCCACACCGATCGCGACGCGGTCCTGACAGCCACCGTCTCACCCGGCGGACTGCATGTGGAGGTACGGGACTTCGTCCGGCGCAGACCGCATCTGCGGATGCCGACCACCGACGACGGTACGCACGGCAGGGGCCTGGTCCTCGTACAGTCCCTCGCGGACGCCTGGGGCGTGCGGGCGCACGGGGTCGGGAAGGCCGTGTGGTTCGACCTCGACGCGGAAGCCGCCTGACAGCGGAAGGGGGCGCGGCATCTGCCGCGCCCCCCTTCCGCTGAAGACGTCCGGTCTCAGCCGAACTGCTGTTCAAGGTCCTTGAGCTTGCGCTCCAGGGAGTCCAGCCGCGGCAGGGCCATGGTGTCGTCCTCCGCGGTCAGATCGACCCTGATCGGGTCAGCGGAGGAGCTCCGGACGGGCTGGAGCGAGGGGCGGGTCGCCGAAGGCAGTTCCGCCGCGGGTAGGGCAGGCTCCGAAGGCACCGGTGCGGAGGCGCGCTCCACGGTGGCGACGTCCACCTGGCGTCCGCCGTTGCCGCCGGTCAGCGCGCGATGGCCGCGGCTGAGCGCCTTGAGCTGGGCGCGCTCCAGGCGCTGCTGCTCGCGCCGGCGCGAGCGGTTCTGCTCCTTCTGGCGGCGGTCCTCGCGGACCTCCTCCACGGCCTCGTCCAGGCTGCGCACGCCCTCCAGCAGCATCAGCGACCAGGCCTTGTACGTCTCACGCGGGGCCCGCAGCCAGCGGACGATGCGGATCTGCGGCAGCGGACGCGGCACGAGGCCCTGCTCGCGCAGTGCGGCGCGGCGGGTCTGCTTCAGCGCGCGGTCGAAGAGCACGGCGGCCGACATCGACATGCCGGCGAAGAACTGCGGCGCGCCCGCGTGGTCGATGCCCCTCGGCGCGTGCACCCAGTTGAACCAGGCGGAGGCGGCGGCGAACGTCCACACCAGGATGCGGGAGCCGAGCGCCGCGTCACCGTGGCTGGCCTCGCGCACCGCGAGCACGGAGCAGAACATGGCGGCGCCGTCCAGGCCGAACGGGACCAGGTACTCCCAGCCGCCCGTCAGCCCGAGGTTCTGCTGGCCGAAGCCGACCAAGCCGTGGAAGGAGAGCGCCGCGGCGACGGCGGCGCAGCAGAAGAGCAGTACGTAGGAGGCGGTGGCGTAGATGGCTTCCTTACGCCTGCGGCGCTCCTCGGCGCGCTCCCACGAGTCGTCCGCGCTCGCGTTCTCCCCGGAGGAGCGCTTTCCGCGCGCGAGCACCGCCACCGCCGCCACCGCGCCCAGGAGCAAGACGGCGCCCGGAAGGAGCCAGTTCAGCGATATGTCGGTCAGTCTCATCTGGGGTCCCTTGCATTGGGATAGGGCGTAACGCCCGCCATAGTGGCCCAATTCCACCGGCCCTCAGGGGGTTTCGGGGCAAGAGGCCGCCAAGGAGGTGCAAGGGGATGCCCAGGGCGACGTTCTGCTCGAACTGCCGCTTGAGGGGCGGGAGTTGAGTTCGAATAAGACTACCCGGACGGGTGGTGCCACGGAAAGTTCCCGGGACGAGTGGGGAATTTGTGAAACACCTGTGATCCGGGTGGGGCCTCGTTCGAGTGGATCTTACGGCACGCGGACCGTGCCGCCTGCCGGGGTCCCGGCCGTATCGGGGCGCTGAACCGCGCTCAACTTGCGGCGAGCGCCGTCAGCTTGGCCACGCGCTCGGCGTCACCGGTGCGCGGGCAGGTGATGCACGTGTCCTCGGGGCGCAGGGTGTAGAAGAGGCAGCAGCTCACGCGGTCCCGGGTGGGCAGCGGCCGGCCGTCCGGACCGGCCAGTTCACGGAACGCGGCCGAGCCGGCGTACGGCTTCGTGGCGCCCGGCAGCAGCAGTTCCAGCTCGCGCATCGCGCGCCGCTCCTCACCGAGCAGCCCGCCGACGTACCAGAGGCCCTCGGTCAGCTCGTCCGTCGCCATGCCCCACAGGGCCCGCCCCCGGCGCCGCATGCGCGGTCCGAAGCTCGCGAGCACCGGTTCCAGGTGCTCGGCCACGGCCGCCCGCACCTCGGACCGCAGCGCCTCCTCGTCCGCCACGACCCGGGCCCCGGGCAGTGCTGCCGCCGGATCGTCCGGCAGGCACGCGAACGTGCCGGTCCGCACCGCCATGCGGCCGAGGCCGCGGTGGAGGGCGACGTGCTCCACGGGCAGGCGCGGGACCCGGCGCAGCAGGAACCACGGCACGGTGATCAGCAGGCAGGCCGGCCATGCGTAGCGGTGCAGCCCGAAGCTCGCCACGACGTCCGGCCGGGCCCCTTGTCCGTGGTCGCGCAGCACCTGGGCCTCGTCCCAGGCCAGGAACGCGTCGAGGGCCGACTCGTCCCGGGCGAGACGGGCGGCCGGGAGCCAGCCGTCGCCTTCCGGAACCACCTCACCCCGGCCCAGCTCCCCGACTGTCAGGGCCGGGAACGCCTCGCCGAGCCGGGTGTACGCCTCGGCGAGCGCGGACGAGGGCAGGACGGACAGAGGCATACGGGACCGCCGTTTCACGTGTCTTCGTAGGTAAGGCTTACCTTACCGAAGATGGTGAGTGGGGGAACCGGAGCGTAAGGTGCCTAAGGTGCTTTCCGAGCGGTAACAACCCCCGGAGGGTTCCGCCATACTGCCCAGCACCGCCAGGACCGGAGGAGGAGCCCGTGGAGCAGGCCCGTTCGCGCCGTGCGGAGGGCGCCGCCGAGACGCGGGCCGTGGACGCGCGGGCGGAGACCGCGTGGGCGCCGCGGCCCGGATCCGGGGACGAGGTCCGTGAGCGGGGCGCCGCCGCGGGCGCCACGCGCGGCGAGCACACCCACAGCGAGCCCCCCATCCCGCGTCCGCGCCTGAACGAGCGGCCGTACGGCGACGAAGCGCCCCACAGTGGCCGGCGTCCCGACGGCGAGCAGCTGCCGGTCCGCGGGGAGCGGCCCGGTACCGGACCGGAGGGGCCCTTCGGCGGGGTGCCGTCCGCGGCGGGACGCCCCGTGGTGCAGCGGGCCTCCGTCCGCCGCCAGATACTGGACGCCCTGCGCACCGCGCTGGTCACGGGAGAGCTGACGCCCGGCGAGGTGTACTCGGCACCCGTGCTCGCCGAGCGGTTCGGGGTGTCCGCGACCCCCGTGCGCGAGGCGATGCAGCAGCTCGCGCTGGAGGGGGCCGTCGAGGTCGTGCCCAACCGCGGCTTCCGGGTCGCCGTCCGCGGCGCCCGCGAGCTGGCCGAACTGGCCGAGATCCGGGGGCTGATCGAGGTCCCCGTGATGCTCCGGCTCGCCTGTACGGTGCCCGCCGAACGCTGGGCGGAACTGCGCCCGCTGGCCGAGGCGACCGTCCGGGCCGCGTCCTCCGGCTGCCGGGCCACCTACGCCGAGTCCGACCGCGCGTTCCACTGCGCGATGCTCGCCCTGGCGGGCAACGAGCAGCTGGTGCGGCTCGCGGAGGATCTGCATCGTCGCGCCCAGTGGCCGCTCGTCGGCGGCCCCGGCACGCGCGGCCGCGCCGACCTGATCGCCGACGCGGCCGAGCACACGGCTTTGCTGGACGCGCTGGCCGCCCAGGACCTGGCGGTGGTGCAGTCCCTGGTGCGGGAGCACTTCACCGGGGCGGCCTGAGCAACCGGCCCCTGAGACAGCCGCCCGGGAGGGAACTGCTCCGGCGCTCCCTCGCGTGCTGCCCGGTGAGGGACGACGGCCGTCCCACGGGGGAGCGACGATGATGTCCGACACGGAGCGGCAGCAGCGGAAAAGACTCGGCGGCAGGGGCGCCGGAGCCGGGCGGGACGGGCGACGCCCGAAGCGGTGGGTGTCCGCCGTGGACGGTCCCGGCGGACCGCTGGCGTTCGCGGTGCTCGTCGTCGCCGCTGTGCTCCTCGCCCGGGATCCCGAATTCCGTACCGCCGTATGGACGTTCGTCCGGGGGCTGTGAGCGGACGGGCCGTCAGCCGTCGTGCCCGGTGGCCTTCTGGGAGAAGCTGTCGTGCCAGGCGGCCTTCGCGCCGGAGTCACCTATGCGGTACACGTCGACGACGGCCCCGACGGACACGACCACGGACAGCACGGCCGCCGCGATCCGTACGAGCGCACCGCCGCGGACCGCGCCCGGGGCGCCGTCCGGCTGCCCGGCCGTCCGGCGGGTGGTCCACCAGACGACCGCCGCCAGGACGAACAGGCCCGCGGCCCACGGCAGCAGCCCGTCCCCGAGCTCGGTGTGCCGGCGCACCAGCGGGTCGCTGTCGACGTGCCGCTCCAGCCACTCGCCCGCCTGCGTGGTCAGGGGCACGGTCACCAGGGACGCG
The DNA here is from genome assembly GCF_042889625.1 of Streptomyces sp. NPDC002573. Lineage (NCBI taxonomy): Bacteria > Bacillati > Actinomycetota > Actinomycetes > Kitasatosporales > Streptomycetaceae > Streptomyces > Streptomyces sp. NPDC002573. The sequence continues at coordinate 264,468 of NZ_JBIARC010000005.1, forward strand.
AACGCCAGCATGGGCAGCAGCACTCCCACCCGCCGCGCGACTCTCGGCCACACGGAGGAGACGACGAGAGCCAGCGCGGTCAACGGGATCAGGACGACGACGAAGTGGACGAACAGCACATGCGCGGGCAAGCCGTTGACGAGACTCATCGGGGTTCCTCCGGAAGACGGCCGAGGGGGGGGCGGCACGGTCGGAGTCCGTGTCCGCCGGTCGGCGCGCCAGCCTCGCACAGCAGCCTCTCAGCTTCTTCTGAGCGGAAAACCGGAGAAACCGGACCAGCCCGCCTCCGCCGGACCAGGGACGAAGCAACCTGCCCCCGATCTGCGACGAAGCGGGCGGTCCCGCCTTCGATCCGCTACGACGCGGCCGGTCCCGCCGCCGGTGTCACCGGCGCCAACTGCCGGGCCAGCCAGGTCGGTACACCGCCCAGCAGGCGGAACAGCCGGCCCGCCTCCGCCCGCAGCCGGGAGGCGTCCGGCTCGGCCTCCGCGTCCGCGAGCGACGCCAGCGCCGGGGCCGTACCGACGAGATAGCCGAGCTCCTCACGGATCCGCAGCGACTCCGCGAAGCCGTGCCGCGCCTCCGTCATCTCGCCGTCGCGCAGGGCGAGTCCGGCGAGATGCCGCCAGGTGAAGGAGAGCAGCAGCGCGTCGCCGTGCGCGGAGGCGCCCGCGTGGGCGCGCCGGTAGGCGGCACGCGCGGCCTGCGGGGAGCGCGCGAGGTTCTCGGCGAGGAGCCCCCGCCGGAAGTCCAGCAGCGCCCGGCCCGGCGAACCGGGCGGGATCAGGGCCGCGGCCCGGCCGAGGGCCGCGCGCGCCTCGTCCGCCCGGTCCCGTACCCCGTGCAGCGTGGCCGCGTAGGCCAGTTGTCCGCGTTCACAGGCGGCGGCGCCCCGCTCCTCGTCGCTGTGGGCCTGGGCCTCGGCCGTACGCAACGCGTCCTCGGCCTCCTCCCAGCCCTTCTCCGTGTACAGACACCGCTCCACGAACAGCGAGGCCCGCTGCAGCGAGGCCTCGGCCGTCTCCGGTGGCAGAAGAGCCGCCGCGTCGGCCCAGCAGGCGCGGGAGCGCAGCCGCCACACCGCGGTCTGGAGCGGATCGTCGCCTGCGGTCGTTCCGGTACCGGACATGGCGGTATGCGCCACGTTGCCCTCCCCGAGCACGCCATTGAGCTTTGAGTGGTGGCCGCATTCCAGCACCAATCGCGGTACCGGGCCAAGGGGGTGGGTGAAGGATTTCACAAAGTCGTGGGACACCGGGGGCGGTCGGTGCCACCGGTGCCTCAGTGCTGTGACCTCAGCTCATGCGCAACGCCAGGAAGAAGTCGAGCTTGTCCTCCAGGCGCGAGAGGTCACGACTCGTCAACTGCTCGATGCGCCCCACCCGGTATCGCAGTGTGTTGACGTGCAGGTGCAGCCGGGTGGCGCAGCGGGTCCAGGAGCCGTCGCACTCGAGGAACGCCTCCAGGGTCGGGATCAGCTCGGCGCGGTGGCGGCGGTCGTAGTCGCGCAGGGGGTCCAGCAGACGGGCCGTGAAGGCGCGGCGGACGTCGTCCGGGACGAACGGCAGCAGCAGGACGTGCGAGGCAAGTTCGTGGTGTCCGGCCGCGCAGACCCGGCCCGTGCGGGCGGCGGCGACCCGGCGGGCGTGCCGCGCCTCCTCCAGGGCGCCCCGCAGCCCCTCGGCCGAGTGCACCGCGGCACTGACGCCCAGCGTGAGCCGCCCGTCGTCGTCGAGGCCCGCGGACAGCGGGTCCCGTACGGCCGCCAGCAGGGCGTCGGCGAGGACACCCGGCTCGGACCCCTCGGGCTCCCCGGAGAGAGCCGGGAGCGGGACGAGCGCGATCGCCTCGTCACCGGTGTGCGCGACCGCGATCCGGTCGGACTGCTCGGGGCCGGTCGAGCGGGGGTCTACCAGGATCTCCTCCAGCAGCGACTGGGCGACCGGACCGCCCTCGATCTCGCCGCCGTCCCACTCGACCTGGGCCACGACCACCTGCCACAGCGGGGCCGCGCCCAGTCCGGGCAGCAGCACGGGCGCGGCGACCCGCAGCCGGGCCGCGATCTCGGCGGGCGCGGCCCCCGTCTGCAGCAGCTCCAGGACCTCCTGGGCGAGCCGCCGCCGCACGGTGCGGGCCGCGTCCCGCCGGTCCCGCTCCACCGCGATCAGCTGGGTGACGCCCTGGAGCAGATCGAGCCGCTCCGCGGGCCAGTCCCCGGCGTCCGCCTCGACGGCGAGCACCCAGTCCGACAGCACCGTCTCCCGCACGTCCCGGGCGGCGCCCCCGGGGCGGCCCGAGCTGCCGTGGATCGGGAACAGCGAGTACGTCGTCGCACCGGCCGTCGCCCGGTGCGGTTCCCGGCGGCCGGCGCGCACCGCCGTGAGGTGCTCGGCGGCCAGCGCGGCGCACACCTCCGCGGGGAGCTCGGGCGCCGGTCCGGCGATCGGCCGTCCGGTGGGGGAGAGCACCCAGGCGCGCAGATCCAGGTCGGAGCCGAGCAGGTCCAGGACGACATCGGGGCCGCCGCCCGCCGGACCCGAGGTCATCATCCTGCGATGCCGGTCCACCACGGCCGCCAGATCCCCGGCCCGCTCGCCGGAGACCTGGCGCACCACATGCTCGGTGATCGTGGCGAACGCCACGGACTCGTGCACGGCGAACAGCGGCAGCCGGTGCCGGGCACAGGCCACCAGCAGATCGTCCGGGATGTCGCCGAGCTCCGCCTCGCCCACGGCGAGCGCGGAGACGCCCGCGCTCGCGAGAATCCGGACGAAGGGCTCGCAGTCCGCGGGTTCGTGCCGCCACGCCAGGCCCGTGAGGACCAGTTCACCGCCGGACAGATAGCGGCTCGGGTCCTTGAGGTCCGTGGTCATCACACCGCGCACGGTGCGGTCCAGCTCGTCCTCGCCGCCGAGCAGCCGCAGCCCCAGCGCGTCGGTGTTCAGCAGTGCGCGCAGGCGCATGTCTCGTCGCCGCCGTTCTTGTCCAGAAATCCACGTTCGGTCAGGTGAGGGCCCGGCGGGCGGGTCCCCGGGCTCCGCGAGGAGGTTCCCCTCCCGTCCGGAGTGCGTGCCCACGGCTTCCGGAGGGTGTTCTCGGCCTCCGAGGGCAGCCCCAGGGCATTGCCTGGGGCTTTCGGAAGCTGGGCTCGCGATCTCCTCCGGCAGACGTCGTGTTTCCAGAGGAAAGCGGAGAGGTTGCTGATGGCCTCCGTTCATATGAATCTACAAGATGACCGCCTTGGCCAGCCAACTCCTTCATGCTTTCGGTGACTGACCGTGGTCACGGAACCGGCGGTGTACTGAGCTCAGACCGCATGAACAGGACATGAACGAGCCGGGCCCGCCGCTCCCGATCTGGCTCGGAACCCACGCCCCAAGAGACGATGAAGAGAGCCGTTCATGGACTTCCTTCGCCCCGCGACCTGGGATGAGGCGCTCGCCGCCAAGGCGGAGCACCCCAGCGCCGTACCCATAGCAGGGGGCACCGATGTGATGGTCGAGATCAACTTCGATCACCGCCGGCCCGCGCATCTGATGGACCTGAACCGCATCGGCGAACTGTACGAGTGGGAGACCGGCGACGACACCGTGCGGCTCGGCGCCTCGGTCCCGTACGCCAGGATCATGGAGCGGCTGCGGACCGAGCTGCCGGGCCTGGCCCTCGCCTCCCACACCGTCGCCTCGCCCCAGATCCGCAACCGCGGCGGGGTCGGCGGCAACCTCGGCACCGCCTCCCCGGCCGGCGACGCCCACCCGGCCCTGCTCGCGGCCGGCGCCGAGGTGGAGGTCGCGTCGGTGCGCGGCTCCCGGATGATCCCGATCGACGACTTCTACACCGGCGTGAAACGCAACGCGCTCGCCCCGGACGAGCTGATCAGGGCCGTCCATGTGAGGAAGGCCGACGGACCGCAGCAGTACGCGAAGGTCGGCACCCGCAACGCGATGGTGATCGCGGTGTGCGCGTTCGGCCTCGCCCTGCACCCCGGGACCCGCACCGTGCGCACCGGCATCGGCTCGGCCGCCCCGACCCCCGTCCGCGCCACGGTCGCGGAGGAGTTCCTGAACGCCGCGCTCGAGGAGGACGGCCTCTGGGACAACGGCGAGATCATCCCGCCGTCCGTCGTCCGGCAGTTCGCGCAGCTGTGCTCGGCCGCCTGCAACCCGATCGACGACGTCCGGGGCACCGCGGACTACCGCCGCCACGCGGTCGGCGTCCTGGCCCGCCGCACCCTGATGTGGACCTGGGAGTCGTACCGCGGCACCGCCCGCACCACGAAGGGAGCTGCGTGATGCGCGTCAACTTCACGGTCAACGGACGCCCGCAGGAGGCGGACGACGTGTGGGAGGGCGAGAGCCTGCTGTACGTGCTGCGTGAGCGGCTCGGCCTGCCGGGCTCCAAGAACGCCTGCGAGCAGGGCGAGTGCGGCTCCTGCACGGTCCGTCTGGACGGCGTGCCGGTCTGCTCCTGCCTGGTGGCGGCGGGGCAGGTCGAGGGCCGGGAGGTCGTGACGGTCGAGGGACTGGCGGACTACGCCGAGGAGCGCGCCCGCTCCGGCTGCGCCCGCGGCACCTCCCTCGACGAGGCCAGGCGCCGGGAGGCCAGGGGCACGGACTCCGCGGCCGGCGAGGACGCCCGGCTGTCCCCGATCCAGCAGGCCTTCATCGACGCGGGCGCCGTCCAGTGCGGCTTCTGCACCCCCGGTCTGCTGGTCGCCGCCGACGAGATGCTGGAGCACAACCCCAGCCCCACCGACGCGGACATCCGTGAGGCGCTCTCCGGCAACCTGTGCCGCTGCACCGGCTACGAGAAGATCATGGACGCGGTCCGCCTGGCGGCCGCACGGCAGTCCGAGGGGGTCTGACGATGCCCAACGGCGCTCCCACCAAGATCACTCAGCACACCAAGGGCGGCATCGGCGAGTCGACCCTCCGGCCGGACGGACTCCTCAAGGTCACCGGTGAGTTCGCCTACTCGTCCGACATGTGGCACGAGGACATGCTCTGGGGCCAGATCCTGCGCTCCACGGTCGCGCACGCCGAGATCGTCTCCATCGACACGAGTGAGGCCCTCGCCACGCCCGGTGTGTACGCGGTGATGACGTACGACGACCTGCCGACCGAGGTGCGGCACTACGGTCTGGAGATCCAGGACACCCCGGTCCTCGCCCACGGCAAGGTGCGCCACCACGGCGAGCCGGTCGCCGTCGTCGCGGCCGACCACCCGGAGACCGCGCGCCGCGCCGCCGCCAGGATCAGGGTCGATTACCGCGAACTGCCCCTCGTCACCGACGAGGCCTCCGCGACGGCCCCGGACGCGATCCTGATCCACGAGAACCGTACGGATCACCACTCCGGCCACGTCCCGCACCCCAACATCGTCCACCGTCAGCCGATCGTCCGCGGCGATGTGGAGCGGGCGCGCCGGCGGGCCGATGTGATCGTCGAGGGCGAGTACCACTTCGGCATGCAGGACCAGGCGTTCCTCGGACCCGAGTCCGGTCTCGCCGTGCCCGCGGAGGACGGCGGCGTCGACCTCTACGTCGCCACCCAGTGGCTGCACGCCGACCTCCGCCAGATCGCGCCCGTGCTCGGCCTGCCCGAGGACAAGATCCGGATGACCCTGGCGGGCGTCGGCGGCGCCTTCGGCGGCCGCGAGGACCTGTCGATGCAGATCCACGCCTGTCTGCTCGCGCTGCGCACGGGGAAACCGGTGAAGATCGTCTACAACCGGTTCGAGTCCTTCTTCGGACACGTCCACCGCCACCCGGCGAAGCTGTACTACGAGCACGGGGCCACCAAGGACGGCAAGCTCACGCACGTCCGATGCCGGATCGTCCTCGACGGCGGCGCGTACGCCTCCTCCTCCCCGGCCGTCGTCGGCAACGCCGCCTCGCTCGGCGTGGGCCCGTACGTGGTGGACGACGTCGACATCGAGGCCCTCGCCCTCTACACCAACAACCCGCCCTGCGGCGCCATGCGCGGCTTCGGCGCGGTCCAGGCGTGCTTCGCCTACGAGGCCCAGATGGACAAGGTGGCGAGGAAGCTCGGCATGGACCCGGTGGAGTTCCGCCGGCGGAACGCGATGTCCCAGGGCGCGGTCATGCCGACCGGGCAGATCGTCGACTCCCCGGCCCCGGTCGCCGAGTTGCTGCGCCGCGTCAAGGCGATGCCCATGCCGCCGGAGCGCCAGTGGGAGAGCTCCGAGGGCGCGGACATACGGCAGCTGCCGGGCGGACTGTCCAACACCACGCACGGCGAGGGCGTCGTCCGAGGCGTCGGCTACGCCGTCGGCATCAAGAACGTCGGCTTCTCCGAGGGCTTCGACGACTACTCCACCGCCAAGGTCCGTATGGAGGTCGTCGCGGGTGAGCCCGTCGCCACCGTGCACACGGCCATGGCCGAGGTCGGCCAGGGCGGCGTCACGGTCCACGCCCAGATCGCCCGCACCGAGCTGGGCGTCAGCCGGGTGACGATCCAGCCCGCGGACACCCGGGTCGGATCGGCGGGTTCGACCTCCGCCTCCCGGCAGACCTACGTCACCGGCGGAGCCGTACGCCACGCCTGCGAGCAGGTACGCGAACGGGTCCTGGAGCTCGGGCGCCGCCGGTTCGGCCCGTACCACCCGGCCTGGGCCACGGCCGAACTGCTGCTGGAGGGCGGCAAGGTCGTCACCGAGGACGGTGAGGTGCTCGCCGACCTGGTGGACGTCCTGGGCGACGAGGTCGTCGAGATCGAACGCGAGTGGCGGCACCGGCCGACCGAGCCCTTCGACCTGCGCACCGGCCAGGGCAACGGACACGTCCAGTACTCCTTCGCCGCGCACCGCGCCGTGGTGGAGGTGGACACCGAGCTGGGCCTGGTCAAGGTCATCGAGCTGGCCTGCGCCCAGGACGTCGGCAAGGCGCTCAACCCGCTGTCCGTCGTCGGCCAGATCCAGGGCGGTACGACCCAGGGCCTCGGCATCGCGGTCATGGAGGAGATCGTCGTCGACCCCAGGACCGCGAAGGTGCGCAACCCCTCCTTCACGGACTATCTGATCCCCACCATCCTCGACACCCCGACCATCCCCGTCGACGTGCTCGAACTCGCCGACGACCACGCCCCGTACGGGCTGCGCGGCGTCGGCGAGGCACCCACCCTGTCGTCCACCCCGGCCGTCCTCGCGGCGATCCGCGACGCGACGGGGCTGGAGCTGAACCGGACCCCTGTGCGCCCCGAACACCTCACCGGCACCGCGTAGGCCCGCTCGCGCCGCCGCCGGGGGAGCATCCGTGCCCCGGCGCCGGCGCGCACACAGCACCACCGTTCGTCTCGGGCCGTCCCCCGGGTCGTGCACCCTTCCCAAATCCCGCAGACCGCCGAAGGCGGCCCGCGGGTGCCCCTGTGAACCTTGGGAGACGGCACCATGACCCAGCAGTCCCTGGAGCCGAGGACCACCGCCGAGGACGCGGGCGCGGAAACCCGCGTCCCGGCCGGCAGGTCCTGGCTCGACCGGTACTTCCACATATCCCGGCGCGGATCCACCGTCGCGCGCGAGGTGCGCGGCGGCGTCACCACCTTCATGGCGATGGCGTACATCCTGCTGCTCAACCCCCTGATCCTGTCCGGCCGGGACGTGGCGGGGGACACCCTCGGCCGGCAGGCCCTGATCACCGCGACCGCGTTCGCGGCGGCCCTGACCACGCTGCTGATGGGGCTCCTCGGCAAGGCGCCGCTCGCCCTCGCCGCCGGCCTGTCCGTCTCCGGCGTCCTGTCCTCCCAGGTCGCCCCGCAGATGACCTGGCCACAGGCCATGGGCATGTGTGTGCTGTACGGCGCGGTCATCATGCTGCTGGTCGTCACCGGCCTCCGCGAAGCGATCATGAACGCGATCCCGCTGGCGCTCAAGCACGGCATCACCATGGGCATCGGACTGTTCATCGCCCTCATCGGCCTGTACAAGTCCGGATTCGTCCACCAGGGCAAGGCCACCCCGCTCAGCCTGGGTCCGGCGGGACAGCTCACCGGCTGGCCCGTCCTCCTCTTCGCCGGCACCCTGCTGCTGATCTTCATGCTCCAGGCCCGCGAGGTCCCCGGCGCCATCCTCATCGGCATCGGCGGCGGCACGGTCGTCGCCGCGCTCCTCGACGCCACCGGGGTCGTCAAGGACGGCGCCTGGGCGGGGGGGCCTCCCGAGCTGCACGGCGGCGCGGTCTCGATGCCGGACTTCTCGCTCTTCGGGCATGTGGCGTTCGACGGCTGGGACAAGGTCGGCACGATGACCGTCGGCCTGATCGTCTTCACGCTCGTCCTCGCCGGCTTCTTCGACGCGATGGCCACCGTCATCGGCGTGGGCACCGAGGCGGGTCTCGCCGACGACAGGGGCCGGATGCCGGGGCTGTCCAGGGCCCTGTTCATCGACGGCGCGGGCGGTGCGATCGGCGGTGTGGCGGGCGGCTCCGGGCAGACCGTCTTCATCGAGTCCGCCACCGGTGTCGGCGAGGGCGCCCGCACGGGCCTCGCCTCGGTCGTCACCGGGCTGTTCTTCGCGGCCTGCCTGTTCCTCACCCCGCTGACGGCGATCGTCCCGCAGGAGGTGGCCTCGGCCGCACTGGTCGTCATCGGTGCGATGATGTTGATGAACGCCCGGCATGTGGACTGGAGCGATCGCGCCACCGCGATCCCGGTCTTCCTGACCGTGGTCCTCATGCCGTTCACGTACACCATCACGACCGGCGTCGCCGCGGGTGTCGTCGCGTACACCGCCATCAAGACAGCCCAGGGCAAGGCCCGCGAGATCGGTGCCTCCATGTGGGGGCTGACCGTGGTCTTCCTGGTCTACTTCGCCCTCCATCCGATCGAGAACTGGCTGGGCGTCCGCTAGCGGCCCTCCTCCGTCGTCCCTCCCCCCCATACCGCCAAGGAGACCGAGAGATGCTGGACATCGCCGACGAGCTGCACCGGTGGGCCGCGCAGGGACGCGACTTCGCCGTCGCCACCGTGGTGGCGGTCGGCGGCAGCGCCCCCCGCCAGCCCGGCGCCGCCCTCGCGGTGGACGCCGAGGGCACGGCGATCGGCTCGGTCTCCGGCGGCTGTGTGGAAGCCGCCGTCTACGAACTGTGCCGGCATGCCCTCCAGGACGGCGAGACCGTCACGGAGCGCTTCGGGTACAGCGACGAGGACGCCTTCGCCGTGGGACTCACCTGCGGTGGCGTCCTCGACGTCCTCGTCACCCCGGTCCGGGCGGCCGATCCCGCCCGGCCGGTGGTTGCGGCCGCGCTGGCCGCCGCGGCCTCCGGAGCCGCCGCGGCGCTCGCGCGCATCGTGACGGGCCCGGCCGAGCTGCGGGGCAGGGCGCTGCTGGTACGCCCCGACGGCGGGTACGAGGGCGGCTTCGGCGCCCACCCGGAGCTGGACCGGACGGTGGCGGCCGAGGCGAGCGCCTTCCTGGACGCGGGCCGCACCGGAACCCTGGACGTCGGAGAGCAGGGCTCACGCTGCGGAGCACCGCTCACGGTCCTGGTCGAGTCGGCCGTACCGCCGCCCCGAATGATCGTGTTCGGGGCGATCGACTTCGCCTCCGCGCTGGTCCGCATCGGCAAGTACCTCGGCTACCACGTCACGGTCTGCGACGCGCGCCCGGTCTTCGCCACCCGCGCCCGCTTCCCGGACGCCGACGAGATCGTCGTGGAGTGGCCGCACCGGTATCTGGACCGCACCCAGGTCGACACGCGCACCGTCCTGTGCGTCCTGACCCACGACGCCAAGTTCGACGTACCCCTGCTGAAGCTGGCACTGCGCCTGCCGGTGGCGTACGTCGGCGCGATGGGCTCCCGCCGCACCCACCTGGACCGCGCCGAACGCCTGCGCGCGGTCGGTGTCACCGAGCTGGAACTGGCCCGGCTGCGGTCACCCATCGGCCTCGACCTGGGTGCCCGAACCCCCGAGGAGACGGCCCTGTCCATCGCCTCGGAGATCGTGGCGGCCCGCCGCGGCGGCAGCGGCGTCTCCCTCACCGGCGCCCACACCCCGATCCACCACGACCCGACCCGGGGCACGGTGCGGGGGATCGGCTCGGTGGCCTGACCGTCAGGTGCGGGACGAGGGCAGCGGCGAGCTGCACCACGCGGGTCGCGCCGCGCCGCACGAAGGTGCCACGCCCCGGCGGCCGCCGTCTCGGCTTGACACTCCCCAGCAGCGGACCTTCGGACGGGTCGCCCGACAGCACGACGCCCTGCGCTCCCAGGTCCGTCATCCGCGACGGGCCGCGGCGTGAGGTTCGTGGGGCGAACCGACCCGTCCGATCGTCAGCGGGCGCCCGGGGACTCGGTCGGGCTTGCGGGCCAGGAGGTACCCCTGCGGGGTCTTCACCCGCTCGTCCGCCGCGCGCACCAGCCGGGCGACCTCCTCGAAGCCGGCGTCCGTCAGCGACGCGGAGACCTGCTCGGGCCGGACGCGGTAGACGTCGAGGGACGGGTCGTGCCCGTAGGCATGGTCCAGGTGCACACACTCGTCACCGACCTTGAACGCCGTGAGGAGATGGCCGCCCGGGACGAGAACGCGATGGAACTCCCGGAAGTACTGCGGAAGTTCATGGGGCGGGGTGTGCACCGTGGAGTACCAGGCGAGGGCGCCCGCCGGCGTGCCGTCCGCCAGGGGGAGTCGGGTCATCGACCCCACCTCGAACCGCAGCGCGGGATGGGTCCGCCGGGCCACCGCCACCATCTCGGGCGACAGATCGATGTCGAAGGCGTCGAGCCCGAGCTTGTCGACGTACGTGGTCACCCGTCCGGAACCGCAGCCGAGATCCCCGACGGGCCCGCCGCCGGCGGCCAGCACCCGCTCGGCGAACACACCCAGCACGGCCCGGTCGAAGGGGCTCGTGTCCATCGTGTTCCTGAGCAGCCGTTCGTAGTGACCGGCGACGGTGTCGTAGGACGCCCTGGTGGTCTCCAGGCGTGCGGCATCGGTCATGGCGGTGGACTGTAGGGGCCGCCGCTGACATCAGGGCCCGGATCCAGCCGCAGCAGCCCGTTCACCGCTCGCCCGAACATCCGCCGGGCCAGCCACCCGAGCGGCGGGTCGACGAGCCCCGGCAGTCCGCGCACGGCCAGCTCCTCCCGCCACAGCACCCGCGAGCGCCCTTCGTCGTACGGCCGGATCTCGATCTCGGCCCAACCGGTCACCAACTTGCCCCGCTTCTCCAGGCGGCAGAGTGCCGGAGGCCGCCAGACCGTCACCTCCATCGTGTCGTCGAAGGCGAGCGGGCCGACGCCGGAACGGGCCACGAACACCGTCCCCACGGCCGTCGGCGGCGGGGTGAGCACGGTCACCCGGGTCAGCGGCACCACCTCCGCATGGCGCGGCCAGTCCGTGAGCCGCCGCCAGGCCTGGTCGACGGGGAGCGGAACGAGGCGTTCGAGGCGGAAGAGGACCACCGGGGGATCGTATGCAGCGGGCGCCGCGCACGGGCGGCTCGACGCGCACCCCCGGCCGGGCTCCGCCGAGGTCCCCTGTCGCGCCCGCGCGCCCGTGCGTCACGATGAGCGCGACCCGCACCCCCGGCCGGAGGCTGCCCGTGGATCGCGAACAGCACGACGAACTGGACGAGTGGCAGCGCGATCCCCATCCGCGCTACGCGCGCGCCCGGCAAACCGAGGGGCTCACCCGCGTCGCCGAGCTGGACGCCTGGCTGGTGGCCCGGGACGCCGACGTACGCGAGGTGCTGCGACGGCCCGAGGACTTCTCGTCGGCGGGCGCGCTCCGGCCCGACGTCCTGCCCTCGCCCGCCGCGCTCGCCGTGCTCGGCCGCGGCTTCGGCGGCCGGCCGGTGGTCGTCAGCTCGGACGGGAGACGGCACCAGGAGCTGCGCGCCCCGATCGTCCGCGGACTCTCCCCGGCGCGGGTCGCCGCCGTGCTGCCGTACGCCGCCGAACGCGCGGCCGCCCTGGTGGACGGCTTCGCGCGGGACGGGGGAGCCGAGCTGATGTCCGCCTACGCCGAGCGGCTGCCCGGCGAGGTCATCGGCCGCCTCGTCGGCCTGGACCCCGCGGACGTGCCGGCCGTGGTGCACGGCGGCCATAGCGCCGAACAACTGCTGTTCCGCCCGCTGCCGGAGGACGAGCAGATCGCCGCCGCCGAGGACATCGTCGCGATGCAGCACCTCCTGGACGCGCTGGTACGAGACCGGCGCGCCCGCCCGGGCCAGGACCTCACCAGCGACATGCTGAGCCATCTCGCCCCGGGGCAAGGGGATCTGACGCTGAATCAGCGGCATGAGCAGGTCGCCCATCTGCAGAACCTGCTTCTCGCCGGGCATCTGACGACGACCGCCCTGATCGGCACCACCGTGCTGCATCTCCTGCGCCACCGGGACCAGTGGCGGCTGCTCTGCGCGGAGCCTGAGCGCATTCCGGCGGCCGTCGAGGAGGCCGCCCGCTACGACAGCCCGTTGCAGGGCTTCCGCCGGGTCACGACCCGGCCGGTCACCCTGGCCGGCACCGAACTCCCTGCCGGAGAGGCCGTCTTCGTCGCCTTCGGAGGCGCCAACCGCGACGGTGCCCGGCATCCGTGCCCTGACGCGTTCGACATCACCCGCGCCCCCGTCCGCCATCTCGCCTTCGGTCTCGGCGTGCACGGCTGTCCCGGCGCCCAGCTCGCCCGCGGGCAACTCCGTGCCCCCGTCGACCGGCGGAGCCGAACCACCGTCCGCGAGCAGCCGCAAGTCGTCGGACCCCTCCCAGGAATCCCTGCTGACGGAAGGCCGCTTCGCCGAATCGCAGAGGGACGTGGTCGCGGCCGCGCCCACCGGCTGAAGCCAAGGGCCATCTGACGTGCTCGCGGGCCGGCCCGGCCCGGCCCGCGAGCCCACACCCGACTATCCGGGGTCCTACTTGCAGGTGCCGCTGCCGGAGTCGCTGTACTGCAGCGCCGTGGAGTCGAAGCCGGGGCCGGGCAGGACGGGCTTGTAGTCCCAGCTGTAGCCGTGGGGCTTGAGGGTGAGCCTCATGACGCCGAAGGCGCTGGCCTGGGCGGTGACCACGTTGGGGTTGGCGTAGTTGCCCGGCGTGCCGGCGAGGGTGTCGATGGCCTCACCGCCGGAGCCGACGATGAACTCCGGGATGCCGTGGGCCGGGTCGGACTGGCCGGCCGGGTTCATCGGGCGCAGTCGGGCGTACGCGTGCTCGTGGCCGTTGAGGACGAGCGTGGCACGGTGCTGGTAGAGGAGCTTCCACCACGCGTCGGTCGCCGCACCCTCGATGCCGCCGGCGCCCGGCGCGGACGCGGGCACCGTGGCGGTCGAGGCCGTCGTGGCGCTGAAGGCCGGCTGGTGCCAGTACGCGATCGTGCAGGGACGCCTGTTGGCGGCCAGGTCCTGGGAGAGCCACTGGGTCTCCTGGCCGAGGAGGCCGTTGCCCGTCGTGGAGCAGTCGTGGTTGAACGCGTCGGAGTCACACTCGGCGTTGAGCGAGATGATGTGCCAGTTGCCGAGGTTGTAGGAGTACCACCCCTGCTTGTCGGCGCTGTCGTCGCCGGCCTGGCCCTGGGTGACCGGGGTGCCGGCCTGGTCATGGCCGTTGAAGTAGCCGAAGTAGCCGGCGCCGTTCTGCCCGGCCTCCTTGTCGCCCTTCTTGGTATACGGGTAGTACTCGTGGTTGCCCGGTGCCGGACGCTCGAGCATCTTCAGGCCGCCCCATGCCTGCTCGAAGGACTGCTCGAAGTCGGTCAGCTTGCCGACCTGGTACTGCTCGTCGCCCAGCAGTGCCACAGCATCGGGGTGCATGTCCGTGGCCTGCTTCGCGGTGGCGAACTCGGCGCTCATGCCGCCCAGAGTCGGGCTGCCGCACTTGAGCGCGGTCGGGGTGGTGGCGTTCTCGGCGTCGTCGGGCTCGCAGGCGATGTCGCCGACAGCCGCCAGGGTGTACGACGCCGCGCTGTGGTGGGCGTAGGGCCAGTCGTTGTCACTGTGGTTCGTGACGGCGACAGCGGTGCCGGTGACCGCGAGGACGGCCAGCCCGACAGCTGCGGCGGAGACCTTGGCGGCGCGGTTCATGTGCGGTGTCCTTCCACTGGAGGAATGGTCAACGCACGCTAAGTAGTCGATCAAAACAGTCGCTACTAACGTGTCCTGACGGCTCGGTGAATTCCGTTCGTGGCTGCGGGCTGAGGGTGCCCGTCATCCGGCGCCGAGCAGGTGAGGCGGTCGTACGGTGTCGGCTGTGCGGAACCGGGTTCCTGCGGGGTGGGCTCGAAGCGAGGCGGCTCAGTGCCCGCTGGGGTTTGCAGGCTGCCGTAGCGCTCCATGCGCTGCCAGCGCAGGCGTGAGCCGGTCACGGCGGTGAACACGGACTGGATCACCACCAGATACATCAGCTGCCGGTAGACGAACTGCTGCAGTGGCAGGCTCCACAGGGCGCCGGGGCGTTCTCCGTCCAGGCGGAACGCGTACAAGCCCATGAGGAGTTGCAGCAGCAGGAAGGCCAGCCACAGCCCGATGATCCGGACAGGGTCGAG
>NZ_JBIARC010000006.1:0-17950 GCF_042889625.1 Streptomyces sp. NPDC002573
CAGTCGCCGCCCTGCAGCAGCTTGATGAGGGCCAGCCCCTGCAGACGGTCGCCGAGCCCGGCGGGCTGGACGGGTGCGGCCATGCCGACCGCGTCCGAGACGGTCGCGAACCGGAAACCCTGTTCCTTGATCCGGGGGATCAGGGTGTTCAGCGCGGCGACGGTCTGGGACCGGTCGCCGCCGGCGTCGTGCATCAGCAGGATCTGCCCGCCGTGGCCGTGCGGTGTCGCATTCGCGAGGATGCGTGCGATGCCCGGACGCTGCCAGTCCTCGGCGTCCTGGGTGGAGAGCACCGTGACATAGCCTGCCGTGTCGGCCTGCTTCAGGACGGACCAGTCGGCGTCGTCCAGCGCGTCGTTCTCCGAGGAGTACGGCGGCCTGAGCAGCGCGGTGGTGACCCCCGCGGCGCCGGCCACGGCCAACTGCGTCTCGCGCAGCTCCAGGGCACGCTGCCAGGGGGCGAGGTGCGTCAGGTCGGGATGGGTGAAGGTGTGGATGCCGAGCTGATTGCCGTCGGCGACGATTCGGCGAACCAGTTCCGGGTGGGCGACGACCTGGGTTCCGACGACGAAGAAGGTCGCGTGCACGTGGTTGCGGCGCAGCACGTCCAGGACCTGTGGCGTCCAGGTGGGGTCCGGGCCGTCGTCGAAGGTCAACGCGATGGTGCGGGCCTTCACCCGGGCGGTGTGCGCGGAGGTGGCGGCGTTCGCGATCACAGGGCCGCCGTGGGCCACCTGACCGGGCACCATGTCGTCCCGGCCACGGGCGCCGGCCACGTCGTCCGAGGTGATACCGAACATGTGGTGGGTGTAACCCTGCAGCAGCAGTGCCGCGGACAGCGTCACCGCGAGCGCGCTCAGCAACAGCCAATGGGCGCGGGGGGTGATCTGGCGGGTGCGGCCGCTGCCATGAGAAGGGGCGCGGCGTCGGAGGCTGGTCACGTCACGGGGCCTTTGGATCACTTCACGGGTTTGTGGGACGCACCGAGCGCGCGGCCCTTGGAACTGGGATGTGAGGTGGGAGCGGCGGCAGTGCGGGTGGGGGCGGCCGTCGGGGCTGAGACCGAGGCCGAGGTCGCGGACGCGACGCCGGTGGGCGCCGCGGCAGGCACGGGTGCGGCCGCGGAGGAGGCTGTCGGGCGCTCGGTGGAACCGGGGGTCCGCTGCGCCGTCGTCGAGCGGGGGTTCTTCTGCGCCGCCGCAGGTCGCACGCTTCCTGCGGAGTGGCCGGTGCCGGGGGAGGCATCGGGTGCGGACGCGTGGGGAGTGGTCGGGTGTGTGGAGTCCGGCTGCGGGACGAACGGGGCGCTGAGGGTGGGGCCACCGAGCAGGGTGCTGATCAGCAGAGCGACGTAGCCTCCCGCGGGGATCACCAGCAGTTGGGCGACGCGCAGCACGCGGCGCTGGCGTCGCCCCGTCGCATCGACGAAGACGGGCCGCACCGACTCGCCCTTCGGCGCGACCGGTCCTGGCGCGGAAGGGCCGGTCGCGTCGAGTCCCGGATGCGGCACGGTGAGGACGTCACCGTGGAGACCCTCCCACGCCGTCCTGGCCGGGCCCGGTCCGTCGGCGTGGAGATGCGTTCTGGTGGCGTAGGGGTCCGTCTCCGCCGCACAGGCGTCGCCCTTCGGGTGCGTCCCCTGCGCGCGTTGTCCCGGGTCCCGGGGCATCGCGACCGTATCGGTGGTGGTCATGCCGCTGTATGCGTAGCCGTGGGCATACGCGTGCCCGGCGCCACCGTACGGATCCTCGCCGTACGCTCTGCCGCTCTCGTCCGTCGACTGCACGAGTCGTGCTCCTTGTCCTGGCCGACCGACACAGTCGTCCGTTTGTAAAGAGCGAACTCGGCCGGAGGTGTTACACCTGGGACTCGTGACACAGAACGAAATCGCCTGGGGAGGATGTGCCGGTCAGCAGGGGAGCAGGCAGGGTCACGGCGTAAGGCCCGCCGCCGCTTCACCGGACACGCTCGCCACGGCTGCCGTGCCGCGATGCGGACCACTGGCGCAGGTGGTGACACAGGCGTCCACCGTCCGGGGCACAGCGTGTCCAAGCGGCTCGGCGTCGGCCGGCTTCAGTGGGTTCTGCGGCGCAGGCTCCCTACGAAGAGCGGCACCGACAGCAGGAGCAGGGCGCCTTCGACGGCCAGGCTGACCAGGCCGAGCGATTCGGTCCAATTGCCGACGTCGTCCTTGTAACCGGGCAGGCCCGGTCCCCTGGAGAGGATGTAGCCCAGCAGAGGGCCGGCGGCGACCCCGACTGCCAGCAGCCATCCCACGCGGACGAAGCCGATGAGGAGCAGCACGGCGGCGACCACGGCCGCGATCTCCAGGACGTGGTAGGCGACGCCGATGTAATAGGGGGTCCTTGTCGCCGCGATGCCGCCTTGGTCGACGACATGGATGGCGGCCACCGCGAGGGACAGCAGAGCTCCCGCCCATCTGGCCACCCAGGTGGCTCCCGGCGCCGTCGCGGTCTGGTCTGCCATGCGGAGGCACCTCCTTTTCTGTCGGCAGCGCACGGCTGCGGCGCCGCGGTCCATCGGCCCGGTCGGCTCCCGAACAGGCGGCGCGCCACTGTGTCAGGTCCACCCTCGGCGGGCGGCTGCCTGCCGTCGCCCCCGACGGTGCAGAGGAGTGACGCGGAAGAAGTACCGCGTTGGGCGGCACTCCTCGATTCTCGCCACCCATTCCATGAAAAAGGCCCAGGTCACAGACCCGGGCCTCTGTGCTGTGCACGGTGTCGTCCGCAGTCGCGCGGTCGTGCCTCAGCGGCGGCGCAGCCGCTTGTCGGTGATGGGCGGGGTGGGATCGATGTAGAAGTCGTCGGGGTTCACGTCGACGCCGGGCGGAACGATCTCGTCGATCCGGTCGAGGATGTCGTCGCCGAGTGCCACATCGGCGCCGGCGAGGAGATCGGCGAGCTGCTCGGGGCGGCGGGGGCCGATCAGCACGGACGTGACTGCGGGGTGGGAGCGGACGAAGGCAACGGCCAGGTGGGCGAGCGGCAGCCCGGCTTCGGCGGCCAGCGCGGTGAGCTTCTGGACGGCGTCGGCCTTGGCCCGTACGCCGGGCTGGGAGAGATCGAACATCTTCGCGCCGGCGCCGGCGTTGCGGTGTCCCGTGGTGGGGCGGTCCGCACGGCGGTGGAACAGGCCCTCACCACCAACACGGTCCTGCGGCTGTCCTATACCGACGCGGCAGGGATCGACAGCGACCGCTTGGTGGAACCGGCCGGACTGCTCACCGCCGACGGCCGGTGGTACCGCATCGCCTGGTGCCGCACGCGACAGGCCGGCCGAGGCTTCCGACTGGACCGCATCACAGCAGCGGCTCCCACCACCGAGCAGGCACACCCCCACGACCTGACCGAGCTGCTGCGCGGCTCGGCCGCGGCCGGCGCCATGCAGCCCACCACGCTGGCTCCACTCACGCCCCGCCTTGAGAAACCGAAGGCACCACTCTGGTGAACCTTCTCCGGCCGGCCAACTCCACCGGTACAGCTGGGAGCACCTGGAGGACGAGCACGGCTTCCTGACATCAGCTCGGCTTGCTTGATGAAGATCAACTCGCCGCGGTCGGGTACGGCCTCGAAGTACCACAAGCCGCCCTCCTCGTCAGCGTGGTGGAAGTGGTGCCGCAGGTTCGATTCCTGCCAGGGGCACACAAGCGGGAACCGCTGCCACGCGTTGTCCGAGCGAGGTCAGCCCGTGGACTCGTTCGGGGCACCCGGCTTGGGCAGCAGGCGAGCGCCGAGACGCTCCGAGCTCGGCCAGCGCACATCGTGGACCCAGCGAAGCTTCTCGAACACCCAGATGAGGCGGGCCGACGGGTCGAGCTGGCCCGGCAGCACGCCGTGGCGCGCGGCTGTGGGGTCGGCGTGATGTGAGTTGTGCCAGCTCTCACCGAAGGACAGCAGTGCGAGCGGCCAGAAGTTGGTGGCCTTGTCCCGGCTGGCGAACGGGCGCCTGCCTGCGACGTGGCAGATCGAGTTCACCGACCAGGTGACATGGTGCAGCAGCGCCATCCGTATCAAGCCGGCCCAGAAGAACCCGGTCAGCGCACCGGTCCAGGTACCGGTGACCAACCCGCCGACAAGCGCCGGGGCCAGGAGCGAGACGGCGGTCAGTGGCCCGAAGAACTGACCGATGAGCCGCAGATCGGGATCGGCGGCGATGTCGGGCGCGAACCTGGCCCGGTTGCTCAGTTCACGCTTCAGCATCCACCCGATGTGCGCGTGAAGAAGTCCCTTGAGCAGCGCGCGTACGTCGGTTCCGTAGCGCCAGGGCGAGTGCGGGTCACCCTCGCGGTCGGCGAAGGCATGGTGGCGCCGGTGGTTCGCCACCCACTGGACCGGCGAGCCCTCGACCCCCAGCGAGCCCGCGACAGCCAAGGCGATGCGCAGGCCCCGCCGTGCCTTGAACGAGCGGTGCGTGAAGAGACGGTGGTAGCCGACCGTGAGGCCGAAGCCGGACACGAGGTAGGCGACCACGGCCATGCCGATGTCCAGCGCGGACAAACCCCATCCCCATGCCAACGGCACCGCGATGATCAGGCAGATCATCGGGCCGACGACAAAGGTCCACATCGCGGCCGCCGCCGCTGCCGTCTGGGGGGCGTCGAGCAGCGGCTTGACTCCGCCCTCGATGTCGGTTTCATGCTCGGTGGCGGTCTGTTCGGTACGGTCGACGTCGCTCGGCTTCATCGGTTCCTCACCATCGCTCAAGCCTTTGGAGCCGGTGCCGGACCGACCTGGCTCACGCACCCCTGCGCTTCCAAGCGCACGGCGGTCCGGGGTTCACGATCGCACCGGGCGGCATCCGAGCAGGTCGTCGCGGATGTCCAGGGCATGAACGTCGTGGGACTGACTCGCCATCGGCTTCCGGCAGGAGCTCTGGTCCTCGTCGGATGTGGCACGGACCGGACCGGCGACGACGGTGTCGCCCTCGCATGCAGAAGGGCCGGCTCAGCAGGGGTTTCTCGCGGGCCGGCCCTTCGCCGTTCCAGGGAGCGTGCCACAGGCGTGCCACCGGCGTGCCGCCACGGGCCCGTAGAGTCCTTTCCGGAAGGGGACTTGCAGTCGTTGCAGTTGCCGGGAACGGGCCGGCCGATCACCACGACCATGCAGGCGGTACCGCTAGGTTTCCTCAGCTGATCCGCCAGGGACGGAGCTTCTCGGGGTTTCGCACCGCCCAGATGTGCCTGATCCGGTCGCCCGCGATCTCGAACGCGAACACGGTCGCGATGTTGCCGTACTGCTGCGCCACCAGGCCGGGCAGGCCGTTGACCGTGCATTCCCGGAACGTCGTGCGGTCGCCCGACACACGCGCGATCTCGGCGTAGGCACGTACGATCTGCTCACCGCCCACGATCGGGTGCAGGTGGCTGACGGCCAGCCCGCCGCCGTCGGCGGTCGCGGTGGCGTCGGGGTCGAGCAGGCTTATCAGGGTGTCGATGTCCTTGGCCTCCCACGCCGTCTTGAACTGCCTGACGATGCCGGCCTGCCCGGCACCCGGGCCCGCCGGGGTCTGCGCCGTGCGGATGCGGCGGCGGGCGGACGAGGCCAGTTGGCGGCACGCCGCCGGGGTGCGGCCGACGATCTCGGCGACCTCGCCGAAGGGGTAGCGGAAGACGTCGTGCAGGACGAACGCGACGCGCTCGGCCGGGGTCATCGAATCGAGAACGACCAGGAAGGCCATCGTCACCGACTCGTCGAGGGTGACCCGATCGGCCGGGTCGACCCCGCCGGCGCCGGAGTGCCCGGTGATCCACTCCGTGGGCTCGGGCAGCGGTTCCGGGATCCAGTTGCCGACGTACGTCTCCCGCCTGGCCCGCGCCGAGCCCAGCAGGTTCAGGCAGACGCGGCTGGCGACCGTCATCAGCCAGGCGCCGGGCGACTCGATGACCCGCTGCTCCTGTGCGGACATGGCGTACCAGCGGGCGTAGGTCTCCTGCACGACGTCCTCGGCGTCGGCAAGGGACCCGAGGAGTCGATAGGCCAGGTTGATCAGCCGGCGCCGCTCGCTCAGTCCGGCAGACGCCACGCCCCCCCCCCCGGCTCCGGCCGCGTCCTTCGCCGACCCGGCATCCGCGGAACGACTCGAGCGGGTGGCCGCCGCGCTGCGCGCCAACGGCTTCGCCGCCGAGATCCTCGACGACGCCGCGGACGCGCGCGCCCGCATCAAGGACCTCATCCCCGAGGGCGCCGGCGTGCTGACCGGCGCCAGCGAGACCCTCCGACTGTCCGGCATCGACGAGGACATCAACGCCGGAGGCCGGTACGACGCCATCAGGACGCGCGTCCTGGGCATCGACCGTGCCACCGGCGCAGACGAGATCCGAAGGCTGCTCGCCGGCCCCGAATTCGTCGTCAACAGCGTCGCCGCGGTCACCGAGGCAGGCTCGCTAGTTCTTGCCTCCGGCAGCGGCAGCCAACTCCCCGCCAACGCGGGCGGCGCCGCCCACGCGGTCTGGATCGTCGGCGCGCAGAAGGTGGTGCCCGACCTGAGCACGGCGCTGCGCCGCGTCGAGGAGCACGCCCTCCCGCTGGAGAACGCCCGCGCCCAGGCGGCGTACGGGATGCCCAGCGCTGTCAACGACACCGACCGCTCGGCCAAGTACATCGCGCCCACCGTGCTCGCCGACGTCGACCCGGAGTCCCCCCGTGATGCGGGAGGAGATCTTCGGTCCCATCCTGCCCATCGTCACCGTCCCGGACCTCGACGACGCGATCGCCTTCATCAACGACCGCGACAAGCCCCTCGCGCTCTACGTCTTCAGTGAGTCCGACGACACCCGGGAGCGGTTCGCCGCCGAGACCTCGTCCGGCGGCCTCGGCCATGGCCTCCCGCTCGCCCACCTCACGGTCTCCGACCTGCCGTTCGGCGGGGTGGGGGAGAGCAGGATGGGCAGCTACCACGGCCGCTACTCCATCGAGACGTTCAGCCACCGCAAGGCGATCCTGGCGAAGCCGCTCAGCTGAACTCGGGTCTGGGGGGCCTTGGAGCTTCCCGGCGCGGCAGCAGGACCGGCCGGGTGGTGTGAGGGGCGGGACCTCGGTGGTGGCCGATGTTCCGGCCCCTCCTCCCGTCAGGGCCGGTCGACGCGGAAGTGGTAACAGCCGTATTCGACGGCCCGCACATGGACCTGGGCGGTGTCCGGGTCGGCGAAGGCCTCCGTGAGGGCACGGTCGAACGCCGCGTCGGCGTCCTCGGGCAGCTCCACCATGCGACCGCCCACGATGTGCCCTCGACTGTCGTAGCGGCGGAAGGCACGCAGGGCGCCGGGGCGGGCCCACGGGTAACCGGTGCCGTCCGGGTCCGGCCCGCCGCAGTCCTCGGCGTGGATGAAGACCGGTCCCTGTTCGTCGTACGCTCCGGGCTCGGCGCCCGTCTCCGCCGCCCAGCGGCGCAGCGGGGCGTACGAGACGAGGGCGATCCGGTCGCCTACGGCACTGGGCCGCAGGCAGCAGCGGAGCGGGTCGCCGCCTTCCTCGTCCACGTACGGGGACATCGAACGCCCGGCGTCGTCGCGGACGCGGAGCTCCTTCAGGGCGGTGGGGGTGATGGGCCGGGGCTGATAGGTGCTGGTCATGTCCTTCAGCGTGACGCGGCAGGGGGCGAGGCGCTGGCGGAATTCCGCCGGGAGGTTCAGGGCCGACCACCCTGCCGACTGCTCTGCTCAGACCGGCCAGACCGAGCCGATCAGTCACACGACCGCACCTGTCCAAGCGTCAGTCGGCGTCCGGGTTCCACTTTTCGCGGGCCGGCGGCACCTGCCCCCTGTGGAACGTCTACGAGGCGTTCTCCTCGCCCGACCGCATTCACGTCCAGATCGCCGAAATGCCGGACGGGCAGCGGTACTTGTGGACCGCCCGCGCGGTCACCCGGCACCGCGGCGGCTGGGGCGAACCCGGCAGGACCTGTGCCATCGGGCTCGGTGGCGAGATCCGCCACGCCCACCGGCTCGTCTACTCCGACGGGCTGGACCTCGCCAACGCCTCCGCCGCGACGCCGATCGGCTGGGCTGCCGGGTCTGTGAACGCCTTGGCTGCTCCCAGCGGGCCGTACCGCCGCTCGGACGTCCGTTGCTCATCGACCAGAACAGCAGCACTTTCGTGCCCTATCC
This sequence comes from Streptomyces sp. NPDC002573, assembly GCF_042889625.1. NCBI lineage: Bacteria > Bacillati > Actinomycetota > Actinomycetes > Kitasatosporales > Streptomycetaceae > Streptomyces > Streptomyces sp. NPDC002573. The sequence goes on from NZ_JBIARC010000006.1 coordinate 8,126, forward strand.
GGTCGAGGACGACGGGACTCCGTGACCTTCCCCGCCGTACCGTGTCAGCGGTGCGAGTCGGGCTCCGGGTGCCTGGCCGTCCGGAGCGCGGCCTCGACACGGACCGCGTCGGCGGTGGCCCGGACCTCGTGCACCCGCACGGCCCAGGCGCCCTGCGTGGCGGCGATCGCCGACACCGCCGCGGTCGCCGCGTCCCGGGCGCGTGGCGGCCGGGGATCGCCCCTGGCCGGGTCGGCCAGCAGCGTGCCCAGGAACCGCTTGCGGGAGGCCGCGACCAGGACCGGACGGCCCAGCCGCCGCCAGGCGTCGAGCCTGGCAGGCAGAGCCCAGTCGTCCGCCCGCGTCCCCGTGGCGATGCCCAGCCCGGGGGCGGTGATCACCTGCGCCGGATCGACGTCGGCGGTCACCATGGCGTCCATCTGCCGTTCCGCCTCGGCGACGGACTCGCTCACCGCATCGCCGTAGCCGGCCGGGCCTTCCGTGTCGGCGGATCGGGCGCGCCTGTGCAGGAGGACGAAGGGAACGCCCGTCCGCGCGACCACTTTCACCATGGCGGGATCCGCGCGGCCGCCGCTGACGTCGTTGATGATCCGTGCGTCCGCGTCCACGGCGGCCTCGGCCACGTCGGCGCGCGTGGTGTCCACGCTGACCAGTGCACCGCCCTCCGCCAGCCCACGGACGACGGGCAGCACGCGGCGCAGTTCCTCCTCCCGGGTGATCCGCACGGCACCCGGACGGGTTGACTCCGCGCCGACGTCCACGATGTCGGCGCCCTGGCCGACCAGTTCCAGGCCGTGCGCCACGGCCTGGCCGACGTCGAGCCGGAGTTTGCCGTCCGAGTACGAGCCGGGGGTGACGCCGATGACGCCCATCACCCCGCAGCGGCCCCATTCGGGTACGCCGGGCAGTCGGTCGCGGTACGTACTCATAGCAACAGCGGGGCCGGACCGGAGCCGGGCCCCCGGACCGGAGCGCATGCGGCGGGCGAACTCTCCACCGGGCAACGGGTATCAGCACGTGGACGGCCGGCCGGGGGGTGTTCGCCGGGCGTTAACCTGCGTCCATGGCCCTCGGTATCCCCACCACCCGACCGGACCGCGCGGCGTCGATCCGCGATCTCCTCGCCTCGGGAGGCCGTTCCTACTCCTTCGAGTTCATGCCCCCGCGCAGCGCCGAGGCCGAGGCCGGGCTGTGGAAGGCGATCCGGAAACTGGAGGCACTGTCGCCGACGTTCGTCTCGGTGACGTACGGCGCCGGCGGCTCGACGCGCGGCCGCACCGTCAACATCACCGGCCGTATCGCCCAGGAGACCACCCTCACACCCGTCGCCCATCTCACGGCGGTCGACCACAGCGTCGCCGAACTGCGCAACATCCTCGGCCACTACGCCGACCAGGGTGTCCGCAACATCCTGGCGCTGCGCGGTGACCCGCCCGGCGACCCGCTCGGCCCCTGGACCAGGCATCCGGAGGGAGTCGAGTACGCGGTCGAACTGGTCCGGCTGATCAAGGAGTCCGGCGACTTCTGCGTCGGCGTCGCGGCCTTCCCGGAGATGCACCCGCGCTCGCCCGACTGGGACGGTGAGATCCGGCACTTCGTGGACAAGTGCCGAGCCGGAGCGGACTACGCGATCACCCAGATGTTCTTCGACGTCGAGACCTATCTGCGTTTCCGTGACCGGGTGGCGGGCGCCGGCTGCCCGACGCCGATCATTCCGGAGATCATGCCGGTCACCACGGTCCGATCGCTGCGCCGTATCCCCAGCCTCAGCACCGCCGCGTTCCCGCCACGGCTCGCCGAGCGGATGCTCGCCGCCGAGGACGACCCCAAGGCGGTCAGGGCGCTCGGCATCGCCCACGCGACGGAGATGTGCCGGCGTCTGATCGACGAGGAAGCCCCCGGCATCCACTTCATGACCATGAACTTCTCCCAGTCCACGACGGAGATCTACCGGAATCTCGGCTTGCACGCTTGATCGCGGCGCGCAGACAGGGCGGAGCGCCATCCAAGCCGCACCGCGGTTGAACGCGTTCAAATTTCCTGTCACGATACCTCTGGCCGCATGAAGGATGCCGGGCGAGAGGACCACGGTCATGACGAGCTCGCTTCTCACCCCGCGAGGCCGTGTCCGCGTGCGTACGGCCGACAGGGGACCCGCTGCGGGGAGTACGGCCGCGACGCGCATTCTCGACTGGCGGCATCCGACGGTCTCCTCATTCCTCCGACGGATCGACATCCCGGCCGACTCAGGCGACGTCTCAGGTCCCGACCACCGGATAGCCGCCCTGCGCCAGGCTCACCGATGGATCGCCGCGGTTGTGCAGCCGGTGTACTCGGTTCAGGACGAGCGGCCCGTGTCGGAGGTGCTTCGCCGCGGCCACGGCTCATGCAGCCAGCGGCTGGCGGTGCTGGAGGCCGTGGCGCGGGCGTCCGGGGTGGCCACGCGGGTGCGTGGCCTGCTGGTGGACGGGAAGTTCTGGTATCCGCGTTTCCCTCGGCTCCATCGGATCGTGCCGGACCAAGTCGTGCTCGCATGGCCGGAGTTCCGCCTTGACGGGCTGTCATCGGCCGACCACCCCACCGCGCCCTGGCTGCCGGTCTCGGAACTCTTCGGTGGTCTCGACGAGCTGAGCGAAAGCGGCGGTGGCGGCTTCACCAATGCCGGCGCGGAGACGCTCTTCGAGGCGTTGTCCAGGACGGCGATCGACTGGGACGGCGCGACGGTCTGCCCGACCGCCGGCTCCACCTGTGATCTCTCGGCCTGTGTCCTGGCTGACCTCGGCCACTTCGACTCGCGTGACGAGCTTTTCGCCGAGCACGGCCAGACCCTGTGCAGGATGGCGAGACTGCTGGCCGAGCCCGTCCTGAGTCGCCGATCGGCGGGCGCCTAGCTCTTCACTCACCCGCATGTCGATTTAGGATGTTTTATTACTGGTCAGGCTATTTTTTGGCATGTAGTCAGTGCCCCGCCGACCGGAGCCTGCGATCAGGGCGCAGTCGAGCTTTGGGCAGGGCAGAGTCATGACCGTCAGCGATTCTCCGTCGCGGCCGCCGGCCCATGAGGAGCGGACCCGCGTCATACACCTGTCGTCGCTGGTGAAGCGCCCCGTGGTGGACCAGGGCGGCCGGTCGCTGGGCCGGCTCTCCGACGTGATCGTCCGGCTGCGGGGTGCCGACTATCCGATGGTGACCGGACTCGTGGTCGGCGTGGGCGGTCGTGAGCTGTTCGTGCCGGTCGAGCAGGTGGTGGCCTTCAACGCCGGCGATGCGGTGAAGCTCGAGAGCGCCCGGTTGGATCTCCGCCCCTTCGAACGGCGTGAGGGCGAGGTGCTGCTGCGGGCGGACGTACTGGGCCACCGGCTGATCGATGTCGCCGAGGCACGCCTGGTGCGGGCGTCGGACGTGGAGCTGGCCGTCCGGGAGGGGCGGTGGCTGCTGTCGTGTGTGGACACGCACCGCCCTCATCGGCTGTTGGGGATCTTCGGCGACCGCTCCGCGGGGCACGCCTGCCGGGACTGGAAGGCGTTCGAGCCGTTGATCGGGCACAGCCGCAGTGTGCATGCCCGCCGTCCCACGGCGCGGATCCGGTGGTTGCGGCCCGCGGAGATCGCCGACCTGCTCGAGGACGCCTCCCGGGAGGAGGAACGCGAGATCCTCGGCGATGTCCGGCAGGACCCGGAGCTGGAGGCGGACGTCTTCGAGGAACTGGAGGAGGACCGGGCGTCCCGGCTGCTGGGCGCTCGGGCGGACGGGGAGATCGCCGCCGTGCTGGCCCGGATGCGTGCGGACGACGCGGCCGACGCCATCGGTGACCTGCCGCAGGGCCGCCGCCGTCCGGTGCTGGACCTGCTCCCCGTCGGGCAGCGCACGAAGGTGCTGACCCTGATGGGGTTCAACCCCGAAAGCGCCGGGGGCCTGATGGGGGTGGAGTTCCTCGCCCTGCCCGGGGACACACCGGTGAGCGAGGCCGTCGCAACGGTCAGGAAGGCGTGCCGGCTGCAACCCGAGGCGTTGACCAGCGTCTACACCGTCGACGAGGAGGGACGGCTGCTCGCCTTCGCCCGGCTGGTCGCTCTCCTGCAGACCGATCCCGGGGCCCGGCTGGCGGAGGTGAGCGAGTCGGATCCCGTGCGGGTCGGTCCGGACACCGACCTGGTGGACGTGGCGCTGCTGATCTGAAACTCGGCATGAGCGTGCTGCGGGGCTATCTCGTGACCCCCGCGCTGTTGCTGCTGGTCAAGGCCATCCAGCTCGGCTGAGCAGCCATCCTCGCGCGCGCACCGGCCCCCTGTACAGATCCCGTCAAGGGGGTGCCCAGCCCGGAACCGGCAGTCGGCAGCTGGGCGACGATGGGGATGGGAGGGGAGTGATGATGAGGACCCTGCCCCACCCGAACACCGGCGAGGGAGCCGTCGTTCTGGGCGTGTTCCTGTTGATCGGGCTGGAGTTGGTCGCTCTGGCCACCGCTCCACGCGCTGATCGGCCGGTCGTCGGAGGTGCCCTGGTCGTGGCCGCGACCGCCGCCTTCGTCCTGGTCGCCGCGGTACTGCACGGCCATGGCAAAACCCGGCGGCAGGCCACGCACCGACCGGCCGAGGCGGCCAACGAGACGTGGTTCACCGCCGAGACGCTGCAGGGCTTTCCCATGGAGGCGGTGCGCCCCCGGCTGCTCGGGCCCCACGCACCGGACCTGACCAGCATGTACACCGCATGGATCTTCGCCGCCCAGGGCCGGGACGCGGTCTGGCTCGAACACCACCTCGATCTGCCCGCGGACCTCGCGCACCTGCTGGTCGACGCGGCCCACGAGCGGCACTGATCCAGCAGCGACGCACCTCCTCGCCTCCATGCCTCCACGCCCGAGCCGAGGCGCACTGGACCGGCACACCGCCCGGCCTGACGTTTTCTTGACGGTGAATTCCCGGCAGCAACGCGTTCGTCGAGCCACACGGGTAACCCGTGCGGGGTGGCTCTGTTCCCGATCCTCCCCCTGCCGGGCCGGATACTGGCCCGGACGGCCCCGTTGGGCGAGGCGCGCCGTGCCGTACCGGCCATGGCCCAGGCAGGGGTCACGGGTACCGGACGCGTCGCCGTGTGGGCCGCCCGCCACGGGTTCGCGATGGCCGCCGAGGCGCCCGGGCGCGTGATACGCGCGGGGCGTGCTCTGGTCGATCTGCATCCGCGGCGGCACACGCGTCACGTGTGGACGGGGCGCGGACGCGCACACATCGAGGTACGGGGACTCGAGCGTGGTCGTCTCACGCGCAAACGGCTGGCCGGCGGGGTGACCAGGGCACTGCGCGGGCTGAACGGGGTGCGCTGGGCCGAGGTCAACACGGTGACGGGCCAGGTCCTGCTGTCGTTCGACGAGCGCAGGGTCGGCCTGGACCGGCTCCTGGAGACCGTGCAGGCCGTGGAGGAGGCCCTCGGTGCGCAGGACGCGGACTTCCCCTGGGCACAGCCGGTCCCGCCGGGCGACGACGCGCCGGTCGCGGCCGCGGTGACCGAGTTGCTGGTGGACTGCGCGGCGGTGGCCGCCGGAGTGGTCCAGAGCATCTTCCGTCTGCCGGCGCTGCCTCGGGTGGTGCCCGCGGCAGTGGCCGCGCTGGAGCTGGAGCGGCGGCTGCGCAGGCCGCTGATACGGCGGATCGGGCCGCTCGAGACCGAGCTGCTGCTCTCCTTGACCAGCGCCACGGCCAACGGGCTGTGCGGCGGCATCGGCATGCCGGCCGTCGACATGGTCGACCGGGTGCTGCTGCTCGGCGAGGCGCGCGCCGGGCGCCAGGTGTGGGAGCGGCGCGAGAAGGACCTGTGCCCCGGTCCTGACTGCGTACCGCGCACCCGGCCGGCCCGGCATCTGCGTGCCCGGACCCGGTCGCCCGGTCCCGTCGAACGGTGCGAGGAGCGCCTGGCGAAGGTCGCTCCGCTCGCCGCCGCCGGGGTGCTCGCGCTGCGGGGCAGTCCCGGACGGGCGGCGGACACGCTGCTCGCCGCCGTACCCAGGGCCGCGCGTTACGGGCGCAACGGGTTCGCGGCGGCGGTCGGGCGCGATCTGGCCCGGCGGGGCGTCGTACCGCTCGACCCTTCGGCCCTGCGTCTGCTCGACGACGTCTCGGCCGTGGTGATCGACTCGGCGGTGCTGGTGAACGACGGGCACTCGGCGGGCGATGGGCGGCCTCATCCGCTGGCCTCCTCGATGCTGGCCGCCGCGCACTCCACCGGGGCGTGTGTGGTGCTCACGGAGGACGAGCGCGTCCGTGGCCTGCTGCCCGCGGCCGACCTCGTCGTCGGTCGCGGCGAACGTCTCACCGACCGGGTGCGCGCGCTGCGGAACCGGGGCGGGGGCGTCCTGGTCGTCTCGGGCACGGATGCGGAGGCGCTGGCCGCCGCGGACGTCGCGGTGGCGGTGCCCGGCGCACCGGGTGCCGAGGCGTCCTGGTCGGCGGACCTGGTGTGCGCGGATGGTCTGGAGGACGCCTGCCGGATCCTGCGTGCGGTGGCCGTGGCCCGCAGGGTCTCCCGCGACTGCGTGCGGCTGGCGCTGGCCGGGGCGGCGGCCGGAGCGCTGCTCGCGCTCGTCGGCCCGAAGCGGGGCATCGTCCATGCCCTGACGCCCGTACACATCGCGAGCCTGCTCGCCCTCGTGTGGTCCGCCACGGCAGCCCGCCGTGCCACCCGCGACCCCTAGTACTGCAACCGCACTCATGGAATCAGCGCAGGTCAGTTAGGCGTCTGGACACTTCGAAGCTGACGGGCCATCAGATATAGAGAGCCGTTGACCTGCCAGTTCGCGATCGGCCCGGCGCGGCGACTATCACCGTGCGCCGTCGGATCGCCACCGCCCAAAAACCGCCGCGCTGCGCCTGACCTGCGGTGACGCGACAGGTGCGGTTGCAGTACTAGGTCCTGTCGTCAAACTCCCGCCGTCCGCCCGGAGAGCGGGCGCTGCGGCGATGGGCACCCCCGCGCCGCCGCGGTTCCTGCCCGAGTACGGCAATCTGCTGCTCTCCCACGCCGACCGCACCCGGGTCGTGCCGGCCGGCCTCCAGGGCCGCAGCCGGCAGGGCAACCAGGCCCACCGCACCCTTCTCGTGGACGGTTTCCTGGCGGGCGTGTGGAAGCCGGTCGACGGCACGCTCGTGATCGAACCCTTCGGCGCCCTCACCAAGGCCCAGCGGCAGGAGGTGACCGCCGAGGGGGAGCGGATGCTCACGGTCATGCACCCGGGAGCCGCCCACGACATCCGCTTCGGGACCGTCGTACCGAGGTGACCGCACGAACCGGATCACGGCCCCATACAGTCGGGACCATGGAACTGCGGCAGCTCAGCTACTTCGTGACCGTCGCCGAGGAACTGCACTTCGGGCGCGCGGCCGAGAAGCTGCACATCGTGCAGTCCGCCGTCAGCCAGCAGATCCGGCGGCTGGAGCGGGAGCTGGGCGCCGAGCTGTTCGACCGCTCGCCCCGGCATGTGCGGCTGACCGCGGCGGGCGAGCGGCTGCTGCCCGAGGCGCGGGCGGTGCTCGCCGCCGCGGACCGGGCCCACGCCGCGGTCCTGCCCCCGGCGGGGCTGCGCCTCGGCACCAGCACCGGGCTCGGCGCCCATCTGGACCGCGTCCTCGCGGCCTTCGGGCGACGCCGGCCGGAGGTGCCCGTCGAGCTGTTCTGGCTCCCGGCGGCGCAGCGGCTGGCGCGGGTCGCGGACGGCCGGCTGGACGGGGCGTTCGTCCGGGCCGCGGAGCCGGTGTCCGGCGTACGGGTGCTGCCCCTGTGGCGGGACCCGCTGGTGGCCGTCCTGCCCGCCGGGCACGCCCTGGCCACCCGGGCCGAGATCCCGCTCGACGAGCTGGCCGGACTGCCCCTGAGCATCACCCCGCGCGCCGCCAACCCCGCCCTGGTCGACCTGGTGGTCGGCGCCTGCCGGGCGGCCGGGTTCGAACCGCTGCCGGGCCCGGTGTCCGGCTCGCTCCACGACACCCTCGCCACCATCGGAGCCCGGCCCTTGTGGACGGTGGTGTACGCCTCCCACGCACGGGTGCTGCACGCGCCGCGGGTGGCCTTCGTGCCCTTCCAGGAGCCGGGCCTCGCCTTGCCGACCGGGCTCGCCGTCCGTGCCGCGGCCCCGCCGTCCTGTCTGGACGACCTGCTGGCGGCCTGCGGCGATCACGAGAACTGATCGCTGAGCTCTCCGGTTGCCCCTTGGTCGCGGACGCCCTCGGCCGTTGACTGGACCCGAGTCCAGGCGGCCGCAACGGCCGCCGCACACAGAGGAGTTCGGTCATGCCCATCGTCACCGTCCAGCAGGGTCCCCGCGATGTCACGCTCAAGCGGGACCTCGTCCGGCGGGTCACCGACGCCTTCGTCGAGGCGTACGGGGTCCCGGCCGAGACCGTGCAGGTGTGGATCCACGAGGTGCCGGCGGACAGTTGGGGTGCCGCGGGGAAGCTGACCGCCGACAAGTAGCAAGGAGCCGTGGGCCGGGCCCGGGGGACCCAGCCCACGGCCGGAGGGTTGGAAAGGGGGCGTTGCGAACCGCTCGTGGAGGCCCGCAACGCCCCCCGGCTTCTACCTGAGGGGTACTCAGGAGTTTTCGGGGGCTAGGAGTTGACCTGCGTGGTCACCAGCGAGGAGAAGGTGGTCAGCCGGGTGTAGACACCCGGGTACCCCGCCTCGGCACAGCCGTTGCCCCAGGAAGTGATCCCTGCCAGGACGCCCCCGATGAGCAGGGGACCGCCGCTGTCGCCCTGGCAGGTGTCCACGCCGCCGGACGTGTATCCGGCGCAAACCATGTCGGACTGGACGTAGTCCGAACCGTAGGAGCTCTTGCAGCTGGAGTCCGACACGATCGGAACCGTGGCGGTGCGCAGCTGGTTGGAGGAGTTGCCGCTCTCGGAGGTGGTGCCCCAGCCGACGATCCGCGCGGTGGTGCCGGCCGCGTACACGCCCGTCTGGGAGGAGGAGACGTACGACGCCGTCGTGTACGGCATCGAGCTGGACAGCGTCAGCACCGCGACGTCGTCGCCGTTGCTCGCGTCCGTGTAGTCCGGGTTGACCCAGATCCTGCTGACCTTGCTGACCGTGCCGTTCGTACCGTTGAGGTACGTGCGGCCGCCGACCACACGGACGCTGCCGGTGGTCTCGCCGGCCATGCAGTGCGCGGCCGTGACGACCTTCTTCGCCGAGACCAGCGTGCCGCCGCAGAACTGGTTACCGGACGCGTCCGTGATCTGCATCATGAACGGGTACGCGGTCGTCGTGGTCGTCGTGCCGCCGACGATCGGCCGGGGCGCGGCGACGGCGGTGGTGGCGCCGAGCAGCGCGGTCGTGGCAGCCGCGGCGGCCGCGAGGGCGGCGGCGACGGTCTGTCTCGCGCGGTTGAGCCCGGACATGAGTCTCCTCGGGGGTTGCCGGTGGGGGATCGCACGGGGTGGGGGTGCTGCACGACGACGTCGGCCCGTCCCGCTCGAGTGGACTTCGAGAGGAGTGGGGCCGGCCCCGGTGTGCCCGGCGAGCGGCACGCCCTTACGCTAGAAGGAGGCCCGGTCCTGCCCCAATGAGGGAACCCCCTAGGGGAGTTGGGCAGGGATAACCCTCGGTCTGCGCGCGTAAACCGACGACTCGTCACGTCGGCCGAATCCGGTCGAGGAGTGGCCCGTGATGTGGGTCGGATAGGTCGTGCCGGGTGTGGGCGGTGTACGTGGCTGGATTCGGTCGGGCGGGTGTCGGGCCTGTGCGTGGCTGGATCCGGTCGGGCCGGGCACCGACCCCGTGTGTGGCCGGATCACGTCAGCGCGCGGGGCGGACCGGTACGTCGACCGAATCGGG